>NZ_JBSFGU010000035.1:0-79850 GCF_053596725.1 Kitasatospora sp. NPDC001660
CCGCCCAGCGCTTGGCCGTGGTGGGCGAGACCTGGAAGCGCTCGGCGGCCCTACGCAGCGGCCAGCCGTCCTCGACCACGCAGCGGGCCAGGCGCGGACGTCCGGTCTCGGTCAGCGGTGCGTTACGGTGTGGCATGAGGGCCTTTCTGGCTGTAGGTGGAGATGTCGCAATCCACACCGAGCCAGAAGGCCCTCACTCATTTCAAGATCACCCGGCCGTGAGCCCTGTCACCAACCTCCGTGGTCAGTACACGCGTCCCTGCACCTTCCGGTGCGAACACGCTCTTCAGCTCAATCGTTCCGGTCCGCTGAGTGCGCCGCCACCGCGGCTCCGGCCTCGTCGCTTGGGGTGGCTCTGTTGTTGGTTGCTTTCGCGGTCAGATCGTCGGTCTGTGTCTTCGGAGGAGGAGGCCGGCAGCGAGTGCGGCGACGCCCTCGGCGATGGCCGCGGCCTGTTTGTCGCTGAACCAGACGGGTTCGTACATGTTCGGCAGTGGTCCGAGCGTGCCGACGTCGACGTAGCGGTAGAGGAGCAGTGCGGCGAGGCCGCCGGCTGCCACGGCGAACGCGAGGGCGACTGCCGACCGCCGAGGCCAGACGAGCAACAGCAGCGCGGCCAGTGCCGCGAGACCGGCTTCGATCCTGAAGAGATCGCCCTGGCTGACCGACTCGCTGACCGCGTCGTACTGGTCGGCGAGGTGGGCGTGTATGTAGGCATCGACAGCGAGACCGGCTGCTGCCAGGCACCTGAGCACGGTCCGCCCGCGCCATCCGGCGTGGTGCGGTCGGCGATACGACCAGCGGGGGAGCATGGCGACACCTCACAACCGTGAGCAGCGGCCTTCCGCACCTGATGAGCCAGAGTCCACAAAGCGCGTGGCCACGTCACAAGTGTGCGTCGTGAGCCGATAGAGCCGGGACCAGTTCAGATGGGCTACTCCGCCGAACTTGCTGTGCCCGGCTCCGGCTGGTCCGCGCCGCCCGAGGCGACCGCCGGACCGAGGGCCAGTGCCAGCTCGCCGTCCTTGACATCGGCGATGACGGTGTCGTTCGGATTGACCGAGCCGCTGAGCAGCATGTTCGAAAGGCGGTTGTCGAGCTCCGTCTGGATGGTGCGGCGCAGCGGCCGGGCTCCGAACTCGGGCTGGTAGCCACGGTTGGCCAGCCACTCCTTGGCGGTCTCGGTGACCTCGAGGTTGATCTGCTGGGCGTGGAGCCTGCGCCGGCTGCGTTCCAGCAACAGGTCGACGATGCGCACCAGATCCGCCCGGGTCAGGGCGTGGAAGACGATGATCTCGTCGATGCGGTTGAGGAACTCGGGCCGGAAGTGCGCCTGCAGTTCGGCCATCAGGTCATCCCTGATGTCCTCGACCGCCCCCTGGTGGTCCAGGATGCGCTTGGAGGCGATGTTGCTGGTCATGATGACCACGGTCTGCCGGAAGTCGATCGTCCGTCCCTGGGCGTCGGTGAGCCGTCCGTCGTCCAGCACCTGGAGCAGCAGGTTGAAGACGTCCGGGTGGGCCTTTTCGACCTCGTCGAACAGCACGACGCTGTACGGCTTGCGGCGCACCGCCTCGGTGAGTTGCCCGGCCTCCTCGTAGCCGACGTATCCGGGAGGGGAGCCGACGAGCCGGGAGACGGTGTGCTTCTCCTGGAACTCGCTCATGTCGAAGCGGACCATCCGGTCGGAGTCTCCGAAGAGCAGTTCCGCAAGTGCCTTGGCCAGTTCCGTCTTGCCGACTCCCGTGGGTCCGAGGAAGAGGAAGCTGCCGGTGGGCCGGTCGGGGTCTCCCATGCCCGCCCGGCCGCGGCGCACGGCCTGGGACACGGCGGTGACCGCCTCGTCCTGGCCGACCACCCGCTCGTGCAGGGCCTCTTCGAGCTTCGTGAGCCGCTCGCGCTCGGTCTCGGTGAGCTGGGAGACGGGAATGCCGGTGCGCGCGGAGAGCACATCGGCGATGTCCTCGGCAGTCACACTCCCGGCCTCTTCCCGCTCCCCGCCGACCCCGGCGAGCTCCTGCTCCACCTGCCGGATCTGCTCCTTGAGCTGTGCGGCGCGTTCGTAGTCCTCGGTGCTGACGGCCTCGTCCTTCTCCCTGCGCAGCTTGGTGAGGCGGTCCTCGAGGCTCGCGGTCCCGGTCGGGGCACCGAGGCCGCGCAGTCCCACGCGTGCTCCGGCCTGGTCCATGAGGTCGATCGCCTTGTCGGGCAGGAACCGGTCGGTGATGTAGCGGTCGGACAGGGCGGCCGCGGCGTCCAAGGCCTCGTCCGTGTAACGGACCTGGTGGTGGGCTTCGTAGGAGTCGCGAAGCCCGCGCAGGATCTCGACCGTCTCCTCGACGGTGGGTTCGCGCACCATGACCGGCTGGAAGCGCCGTTCGAGCGCGGCGTCCTTCTCGATGTACCGGCGGTACTCGTCGATGGTGGTGGCGCCGACCACGCTGAGGTCGCCCCGGGCGAGCGCGGGCTTGAGAATGTTGCCGGCGTCCATGGCACCCTCGCCGCCTCCGCCGGCGCCGACGACCGTGTGCAGTTCGTCGATGAACACGATGATGCCGCTCTTGGCCTCCGTGACCTCGTCGATCACCTTCTTCAGCCGCTCCTCGAACTCTCCCCGGTACTTCGATCCGGCGACCAGACCGGCCATGTCGAGGCTCACGACGCGGCGGTTGCGCAGGGCCTTCGGGACCTCTTCGGCGACGATCCGCTGCGCCAGTCCTTCGACGATGGCGGTCTTGCCAACGCCGGGATCGCCGATGAGCACGGGGTTGTTCTTGGTACGCCGGGAAAGGACCTCCACGGTCTGCTCGATCTCCTCCGCCCGGCCGATCACCGGGTCGAGACGCCCGCCGCGGGCCTCCTCGGTGAGGTCCCGGCCGTACTCGTCCAGGGTCGGGGTGTCGCTGTTCCTGCCCGACGCCCCCTCCCGGCCGGCTCCGCCGCCCCTCAGCGCACCCGGGGAAACCCCCTCGGACCCCAGCGTCTGCGCGAGACCGGAACGGGGATCCTCCAGCAGCGCGGCGAGGATGTGCTCCGGACCGATGTACGAGGAACCCGTCGTCCGGGAGCGCGCGTGGGCGGCGAGCAGGGCACGCTTCGCCGCGGGAGTGAGACCGGGCTCCCCGGTGCCCGCCCCGGACGGAAGGCTCTCCTGCAGGTCCGCAGCCAGCTGGTCCGGATCAGCGCCCGCCTGCTCCAGCACCTGCCGGGCGGCCGGTACCTGCGTGGCGGCCCACAGCAGGTGCACGGTGTCGAGATCGGACCCGTCCTGGGCCGCCCGGCCGCCGGCCGCCGCCAGCAGCTCGTGCGAGGAATCACTGAGCAGTCGCCCGATGGGCACGCGCTGCACGGCTGGCGGCGATGCTGCCGGACTCATGCCGAAGAAGCGGTTGAAGAGATCGGAGAACGGGTCGCCGGACCCGAAGGGCGAAGTTGTCACAAGGATCATCCCGTCCGGCGGGCGGCACAGCGGCTGTGCGCAGCCTGCCGTAGTCGAATTGCCGGTTCACGGCCATTCTTCGCCGGGTCGTCCCGGCATGCGAACGCGGCAGGTGAGTGACGGGCGTCCTGGGTAGAGCCGCAGATGCCACAGGCGATCGGGCACGAGGAATGGGTCACGCGATCTTCGGCCGACGGCACTACTGGTAGCGCCGCGCAGTGTGGACGGGGGAGAACGTCATGGACGTGCCTGAGTGGTACGCGGCGGGAGCGTGGACGGCGTCCTACACGGACGCGGACGGTTTCTTCCGGTGTTTGCGTTGTGGCTGCTCGGCTTCGTCTTCCGTGGCGCGGCGGAGGGCGGACGCAGCCGCTGGTACCGCTGGTAGCCGTAGTCGGTCGCAGCGAGGCCGGCCGTCCGAGCCTGGGCAGGAGGCCGTGCCGTGCTGTGAGTGTGCTCCTGGCGCTGACGGTGATCGTCATCGCCCTGGGATCGGTGCGACTCGTCGTCCACGGAGTGCTGTACCTGCTGTTCATCGGCATCGTGGTGGGCGGCCTGAGTCGTCTCGCGTTCACCGCCTCCCGCAGGCGCCTTGCCCGCTGACCGTCCCGGGCGCCGGCCCGGCTGGGTCGGAGTAGTCCGGCAGGGCCCGTCTGCCGCATCCAGGAGGCCTGCGAACGAGTCGCGTCCTAGGTTCGGGGTAGACGATGCGGCACACCATAGAGGAGGAAACATGCCTGCGGGTTCGAGCAAGAAGCGTGAACGCCAGTACGAGCACATCAAGGACAGTGCGCTGGAACGCGGGGAGAGCCAGGAGCGGGCCAAGGAGATCGCGGCCCGGACCGTGAACAAGGAACGAGCCCGGCATGGCGAGTCGAAGACCGCCAGCCGCTCCTCCACGCACGACATGTCTTCTTCCCGGCGCGGTGGACAGCACTCGCACTCCGGCTCCCAGGGGCCGACGAAGGAGCAGCTGTACAACGAGGCTAAGCAGCGCAACATTCATGGCCGCTCGAAGATGAGCAAGAAGGAACTCGCCAGCGCCCTCGGCCACTGACCGACCCACACCACAGCAACCCGGCACGAGGCAACCGGGCGCCGTCATCGGGGCACGCCTGGTGGCCGAATCCGCCACCTGACATGACGGGAAGGACGATGCGATGAGCACGGACGACACGAGCGCCCGGGACAAGAACGACGCGTCGCGGGACGACGACACCGTACGGGAGCGGTCTGCGGAGGAGCGAAGCATTACGGCGCCGACGCCGAAGGACGTCCGGGCCAAGGCTGATGACGTCGATGACGACGGCGAGGAAGCCGAGCCGCCCGCGGCCGACACCCAGACGCCCTGACCGGCGCCTCCGCTGGTCGAACGCTTCACCCGTCGCCGACACTGGCCATTTCATATGGCGCGATCCGCAGTCAACCGCTCGTGCGCAGGCGGAACAGGACGGGATTCGTTTCAGACAAGCCGCAGGACGGCGACGGGGCCGGCCAAGCGGTGGGGCCCCCGCCATTGGCGCCTGCCAGTGGACCAGTTCGGGGCAAGCGAGGCAGGATCTAATACGGAACACCTTCCCCTGCCGGAGGCGAGCCCCATGTCTACCCGGCACGAGCCCTCCGAGGACAAGCCGACTGCCGAACCGCGACTGCGGATCGGCGCGACGAACGTCCCCGAGATCGCTCAGATCCTGCGCCTGGACGGCGAAGTCGATCATGACCAGCGCACAGACCTGGAGGACGCCCTCCGTCGCGCGATCAAAAACGGCGAGCCGCGACTCATCATCGATCTGGCCGGCGTTTCCTTCTGCGACTCCACCGGCCTCAATGCCCTGCTGGCGGCGCGTCTCGACGCCACTGCGAACAGCGTTCGGCTGATCCTGGTCGCCCCACCACCCCAGCTGCGGCGACTACTGGAGATCACCGGAGCTGACGAGGTCTTCACGATCCGTTACAACGTTCAGGCCGCCCTCACGGAGCCCACCCGCATGGACACGGACTGAGGCAGAGCATGGACGTACTGCCGTGCTACGCGATCACTCTCCCGGGCCCGTTCGGAAGCCACGGCCCACCAGAGGTCGTCCTGGTCCAGCCCAACGGCGAGGTCACTGCGGACGGCCACCCGGTGTACGCCGACGCAACGGGGAGACTGCGGGTGGAGATCATCGGCGGGGTCGCCCGACCGCTCATCGCCGGCCCCGGACCGGGTCGCCATACCTGCCTCCACGCCACAGCGCTACCTTGACCAGCGGCGAGGTGCTCTGCGAGGTGCGGACGGATTGGTCGGGGCGCCGGTCCGACGTCCCGGGCCAGCCGCTCGACGCCCTCGGGCAGCAGACGCTGCGGGTTCGGCGAACTCAAGGTCCAGGTCGACGGGATCAGCCACAAGATGCTCACTCAGACACTGCGTAACCTCGAACGTGACGGCATCGTCGAGCGCACCCCGTACGCCACCGTGCCACCTCGCGTCGACTACGCCCTCACTCCGGCCGGCCGCGAACTGCAGAAAATCGTGCACGGCATCTGCCACTGGACGCGTCACCACCTCGACCACGTCAAGGCGTCCCGCCGGCGCTTCGACCACCCTGACGGCAAGTGAGCCGCCGAGCAAGCCGCTGAGCGGCCCCCGCGTACCGGCGGCCTCGCTCAGGCGACCGGGAAACCGTCGGTGCCGAGGACGTTCAACAGCGCCAGCTTCTCCTGGCTGTCCGTGCCGGGCGTCGTGGTGAAGACCAGCAGCGACTGGGACTCGTCCGGGTCCTGGAGCGTCTGGCAGTACAGGTCGATGCGCCCGACCTGCGGGTGGAAGAAGCGCTTGGCCTGCTGCCACCTGTGCAGGTCAGCGTACTCGTCCGCGCGGCTTCAGCGGGGTGGTGGGGAGCTCGGGGGCGGGCAGGCGGTCACCGTGGTAGCCGCGCACCTCGCCGAATCGGTCGCCGGTCATCCAATCCGAACGGGCTCGGGCGATGTCGTCCATCGACCGGCCGATGAAGTTCCACCACATGACGATCCGCTCCTCGAAGGGCGGGCCGCCGAGCAGGACCGTCCGCGCCTCGGTGTCGGTGGTGTTGGTGAGGGTGAGGGTGGTGCTGCCGGGGGCGAGGTAGCCGAGTTCGGCCGGGTGGAGCGGGGTGCCCGCCATCCGGACCTCGCCGCGGTCGACGAGCAGGCCGTGTTCGAAGGCGGGGTCCACGTCGAGGGTGACGGTGGCGTTCGGGCCCAGTGTCACCTCGGCGCCGAGCAGCGGGGTGAACGTGGGCACGGGCGAGGTGTCGCCGGCCAGGGTGCCGAGGAAGACCCGCGCCTCGCCGCCGTCCAGGTGGACGGGCCGCGGCACGTGGTGGTGGAAGTCGCGCGCGGTGTGCCGGTGTTCCTCGGGCAGGGCCACCCACAGCTGGACGCCGTGCAGGACGGTGGTCGCCGGGGTGGAGACCTCGGAGTGGCTGATGCCGTGTCCGCCCGTCATCAGGTTCAGCTCGCCCGGGCGGACGAAGGCGTGGACACCGAGGCTGTCGCGGTGCTCGATCTCTCCGGTGAACAGCCAGCTGACCGTCTGCAGTCCGGTGTGGGGGTGCGGGGCGACGTCCATCCCGCCGGTCTCGGCGACGTCGTCGGGGCCGTAGTGGTCGACGAAGCACCAGGCGCCGATCAGGGTCCTTGAGCGCTGCGGCAGCGTGCGCCGCACTGTCATCGCCCGCGGCCCGCCGAGCGGGACGTCCCGTGCGGGCAGGACCTGTACCTGTGGTGCGACGGTGCTCACGTCGTGCTCCCTGCTTCCCCGGATGGTTTTACTTTCAACTATTATGCCATGGCGACCTGCCTTCCGACAGCGAATTGCCAGAGGAGTTACTGTGAGTAGCGAAGTGACCGGCCAGGTGACCGTGGCCCCGGCGCGGCGACGGGTGTTCATCGACAAGCAGACCCCCAAGGCCTACCGCGCACTGCTCGCGACCGCCGAATCCGTCCACGCGGCCGCGGCCGACGCCGGGCTCGACCGCAAGCTCGTCGAACTGGTCAACCTCCGGGTGTCCCAGGTCAACGGCTGCGCCTACTGCCTCAACGTGCACACCCGGGCCGCGCTGCAGGCGGGCGACACCACCCAGCGCCTGGGCACGCTCCCGGCGTGGCGCGACACCGAACTGTTCACCCCGCAGGAACGCGCCGCCCTCGCCCTCGCGGAGGCGACCACCACCCCGTCGGACGCGGCGGCACAGGAGGCCGCCTACGGAGCGGCCCGCGACGTCCTGACGGAGGAGCAGATCTCCGCCGTGATCTGGGTGGCCATCACCATCAACGCGTTCAACCGCGTCTCGATCCTGAGCAAGCACCCGGTGCGCTCGATCCCGGCCCAGTGACCGTGCGGAAGTCGGCGCGTCCCGGGCACACCCGACCCTCCCGGAGACGACTGTCGGGTGCTCCGACCGGGCGCCGTTGACTTCCTCCCCATGCTCATGGACGGGGATTCCGGCCGCGCGAGTCCGACCGCGGGGGCCGGGCACGGACCCCCTACGCTGGCCGCACCCCCCCGGCGACCTCTGGAGACCCCCTTGCCCCGCGCTCACCGACTCGTCCGCAATCCCGCCGCGTGGTACGCGGTCCTGCTGGCCGCGGGGGTGGCGGTGACGCACGCGCTGCCCGTCGACGATGCCGAGCAGCTCCGTGCGTGGGCCTCGACCAACCTCGCCAACCTGCGCCCCTGGCCGGTCGGGCACCCGGTCGAGGCGCTGGCGGTCTCCGCCTTCGTCCCCCAGGGCGACGGGTGGGCGTGGCCGCTGCTCGCGCTGGCCGGGCTCACCGTGGTGGCGGTCCTCGGCCGGCTGCGCGGTGTGCTGGTGCTCGCGCTGGCGCACGTGGGCGCGACGGCCGTGACGGAGGGGATGGTCTGGTGGCACATCCAGCACGGCAGCCTCCTGCCCGACGCCGCGTACGAGGTGGACACCGGCCCGTCGTTCGTCGTGGTCGCGGCCATGGTCATCGCGGTCGGCTGTGCCCGCCCGCTGTGGTGGCGCGCCGTCTGGCTGGCCCTCCTCGCGGCCTCCGCCCCCGACCTCCTCGACGGCCTGCGCGACGGCGACGTGTCCGCCGTCGGGCACGTCCTCTCCGCCCTCGCCGGTCTCGCCGTCGTCCTCACCCACCACCGCAGCCTCCGCCGCCGCCCCCGCACCCCCGACCGCACCCGCGAACCGAGTCTGAGGTGACACGGGGAGGCGGCGTGAGAAGGCGTCCACCATCCCGGTGGCCACCCGGCTGTAGGGCGGCCCGGGGCGGTTGCTCCGGGCCGCCGTTCAGGGGTGTGTGTCAGTACCGGGCCGAGACCGTGACGTCGCTGAAGTCGGTCTGGGCGTAGAGGCTGATGTAGCGGTAGCCAGCGGTGGTGTTGGTGACGGTGATGGTCTGCTCGGTGCCGTTGTTGGTCGAGCCGCTGGTGTGAGCGGTGGGTGTGGCCCAGGAGTCGGGGTTGTAGTAGAGGTAGGCGGTGCCGGTGCCGCCGGTGCTGGAGACGGTCAGGGTGGTCTGCCCGGCGGGCAGCCAGAGGTAGAAGTAGTCGAGGTTGCCGGCGGTCGCCGACTGGTTCGCGCGGTAGCAGTTGCGGTCGAGCTGCCGCGGGTCGGCTCCGGTGCAGGGCGCGGCCACGGTGACGGTCTTGCTGGTGGTCGCGGTCCGTCCGTTGCCGTCGGTGACGGTCAGGGTGACGGTGTAGGCGCCGGGCGCGGTGTAGGTCTTCGTCGGGCTGGCGGTGGTGGCGGTGGTGCCGTCGCCGAAGTCCCAGGCCCAGGAGGCGATGCTGCCGCCGCCCGACTCCGTGGAGCGGTCGGTGAGCTGGACGGTCAGGCCGGAGACGGCCGCGTCGAAGGCGGCGGTCGGGGTGCCGGTGCTGCCGGCCGTGCAGGCTCCGGCGGCGCAGGCGTCGAGCCAGGAGGTGAAGTCGGCGTCGTAGCCGGTGCCGACGGAGTTGTAGACCGCGTACCCGCCGGCGTAGTCGCCGGTCCGGAAGTGGGCGAGCATGGCCTGGATGTCGGCCGGGTGCTTCTCGACCATGTAGCGGACGGCGAGGTAGCCCCACGGGTAGGTGCGGACGGTGTCGCTGTTGTCGTAGGTGTTCTGGAACAGGGTGCTGAGCGCGTAGGTGTGCTTGGCGGCCTCGGTGACCGCCTGGGTGTCGGTGACGCCGCGGTAGGTGTAGGAGACGTACTCGGCGACGCCCTCGATCCACCAGACGTCGGGGACGGCGATCTGCTGGGAGAAGTTGCCCTTCATGTCGTAGCGGGCGTCGAGGGCGTGCGTGTACTCGTGGTTGAGGTTCCAGACCCGGGCGGTGAAGCCGTTGTCGGTCGGGTGCCGGTAGGTGATCGAGAGCGGCTGGTTGGCGGGGTTGGCCGGGTCGCCGGTCAGGGTCATGCCGCCGTTGTTGGTGTCGATGCCGTAGATCGGTCCGGCGTAGGTCTGGTAGTCCGCCGGGCTGGCGAAGTTCACCAGCTGGAGGGTGGACTCGTACTGGCCGGCTATCGGGCCGCTGTCCTTGACCAGGTCGTGGACGAACGGGTCCTGCTTCTGCAGGCTGGCGCAGACGGCGGCGAGGTCGGCCGCGGTGAGGTCCTGTGCGCGGATGGTGTGCGTGGCGTCGCAGGTGTCGCTGACCGGGAGGGCGGCCGCGGTCAGCTGCTGGGGCAGGTTGCACACGCCGTAGTACGAGCACTGGGACTGGTCGTAGGTGGCGGCCAGGTTGGCGACGCCCACCCAGAGCGGGGCGGTGGGGCCGGTGATGGACGACGCGTCGAGGAGGCCCTTGGCGAGCGGCCGCACCTTGGCCTGGAGGGCCGGATGCTCGATGAAGCGGGCGGTTTCGAGCCCGGCGTTGGCGTCGAGGAAGGCGTTGGCGGTGCCCAGCAGGTCCCGGTGGTTGAGCGCGAAGGCGTCGAGCGTGTCGATGATGCTCGGATCGGCGGTGACCGCGTCGACGTAGTCCTGGTTCTGGTGGCCGCGGAAGACCGGGGTGAAGACGTCGTTGACGAAGTTCACCATGTACCAGGAGGCGTTGTACGAGCTGTTGTACCCGTTCAGGAGCCGCTTGTAGGTGCCGAGGTAGCGGGCCTGGAGGTTGGCGCTGTCGCTGAGGACGACGACCTCGCCCGCGATCTTGCCGTTCCCGTCGTTGACGTCCTGGAGGTGCGGGCTCGCGAAGAACGCGTCGAGGCCGCCCGCCACCGCGTTGGTGAGCGCGGAGTCGTAGGCGCCGACGTCGGCCGGGTGGTTGTACTGCACGTAGTACCCGGCGCGCAGGAAGAGGACGAGGGGCAGGACCCCCGTCGAGTTGTCCCCGGGGTAGCCGGTCGCGACGCTGTGGAAGGCGTTGGCGATCGTGACCATCTGGCTCTCGCGGAACACCCCGCCGGCATCCGCCCCGCTGACGCCGAACAGCGTGTTGACGCAGTCGGGGGCCGAGGCCTCGACGAAGGAGACCAGCGCGGCCCCGGTCCGGCTGCCGAAGTCGCCCGGCGTGCACGACGCGGCGGCGGCCAGGGTCGCGGCCCCGGGGCGCGGCGTGGCCGTGGGGCTGCTCAGCGGCCGGTGCGGCGGGAGCTGGGCGGCCGTGAGCCGGTGGTCCTGCGCGGCGGCCGGGCTGGTGGCGTCGACGGCGGAACTGCCGGTCGGCGGCAGGGGTCGGACGGTGCCCGCGGCCTGCTCGACGTGGTGTGCGGGCTGGGAGGGCTTCTCCGTGGGGGCGGCGAAACCCGGTGCGGCGGAGAGGCCGACGACGGCGGTGCTCGTCGCGGCGATCACTGCCAGGAATTTGGGCAGCCGAAATGGCTGACGCATCGTCACTCCTTGCGTGGGGTGTGGGGGTGCGCCCCGAGGCGGGGGGAGGGCGCGTGAAGCACGGTCTCATGTACATGACGGTCCTTCAATAGGGTGTGACATATCACTTTGAACCGATGGCCGCCGAACCCGTGCGCAAGAGTGGACGGAGGAGCCTCCGTGCTCGCCGCGCAGCGGCCCCGGTGCCCGTGTCCGGGGTGGTCAGGGCGTTGTGCGCGGCCGCTGCGGGGGCAGGAGGACGCGCTGGGTGACGGGGGAGGAGAGGATGACGGAGGTCGTGGTGCGGCCGAGGGCGGAGATGAGTTCGATCAGCTCCTCCAGGTGGGTCGTGTCGCGGGCGGCGATCTTGAAGACCCAGCAGTCCTCGCCGATGACGTGGTGGACCTCCAGGACCTCGGGGCGGTGGACGAGTTCCTGGCTGCGCAGGTACTTGACGGTCATGCGCGCGTGCGGGGAGACGCGGACGAAGGCCTGGATGCCGTAGCCGAGGCGGTCGGGGGCGACCTGGGCGGCGTAGCCGGTGACGGTGCCGTCGGCTTCGAGGCGGCGGACGCGCTCGCCGACGGCGGCGGGGCTGAGGTTGACGCGGCGGCCGAGTTCGCTGAGCGTGATGCGGCCCTCGGCCTGGAGGAGCTCCAGGAGGCGCAGGTCGACGGCGTCGAGGCCGCTCTCGGAGCGCGGGCCGGGGCGCGAAACCGGCGGCACCGAGGAATCGTCGGTGGCGGTGCCGATCTGCCGTCGGTCTTTCGGTCGCGGCGGCTGAACTCCCATGATCTCCCCTTCATCCGGTGACGCCGCACCGTAACACTTGGGGGCATGGAAAACGTGCTGGTCATCGGGGGGAACCGCTACTTCGGGCGGCGGCTGGTCACCCGGCTGCGGGACTCCGGAGTTCGCGTCAGTGTGCTGAACCGGGGCTCGGCGGCCGCTCCGCCCGGCGTCGCCCATCTCGTCGCCGACCGGGGGGATGCGGCGGCGCTGGGTGCGGTGCTCGCGGGCCGGAGCTTCGACGTCGTGGTCGACCAGGTCTGCTACACGTCGCTGCACGCGGAGGGGGCGGTGCGGGCGTTCGCCGGCCGGGTCGGGCGGTATGTGATGACGTCGACGATCGAGGTGTACGACACGGGGGAGGACCGGCCGGCCGGTGTTCCGCTCGACGAGGGGGCCGTCGATCCGCAGCGGGAACCGGTGCATCCGGAACTTCCCTGGAGGGAAGGGGAGTTCTCGGAGGCCTCGTACGGCGAGGGCAAGCGCCGGGCGGAGGCGGTGTTCGCCCGCAGCGGCGCGTTCCCGTTCGTCGCCGTCCGGGCCGGGCACGTGCTGGGCGCCGCCGACTTCACCGGGCGCCTCGCGCACTACCGCGAACGGATCGGCACCGGGCGGCCGGTGGCCGTCCACCCGGCGGACCGGCCGTCGTCCTACACCCACGAGGGCGAGATGGCCGACGTCCTGCACTGGGCGGCCGCGGCGGACTTCACCGGAGCCGTCAACGCCTGCTCGCACGGCGAGTTGACCGCGACCGACCTCTGCGACCTGATCGCGGCCGGGCGTCCGTACCGGACGGCCGCACCCGCGCCCGGCGAGGAGGCCTCGCCGTTCTCCTTCGACCGCTACTACGGCATGGACAACTCCCGTGCCGAGCGGCTCGGTTACACCTTCTCCCACACCCGCGACTGGCTGCCCGGCCTCGTCGCCGCCACGTCTTGAACCGGAGCCACCCATGACCACCACCCGCCGCATCGGCACCCTGGACGTCAGCGCGATCGGCCTCGGAGCCATGCCGCTCTCCGTCGAGGGCCGCCCCGACGAGGACCGCGCGATCGCGACCGTCCACGCCGCGCTCGACGCCGGCATCACCCTGATCGACACCGCCGACTCCTACCACTGGCACGCCGACGAGTACGGCCACAACGAGCGCCTGATCGCCCGCGCCCTCGCCGCCTACGGCTCCGGTGCCGACGACGTGCTGATCGCCACCAAGGGCGGACGCGGCCGCCCCGGCGACGGCTCGTGGACGATCGACGGCGACCCGGCCCACCTCAAGCGGGCCTGCGAGGGCTCGCTGCGCCGCCTCGGCGTCGAGGCGATCGGGCTCTACCAGCAGCACTACCCGGACCCGCGCATCCCCTACGAGGACTCGCTGGGCGCCATCCGCGAGCTGTACGACGAGGGCAAGATCCGGGCGGCGGGCATCTCCAACGTCTCGGTGGAGCAGGTGCGGCAGGCGCGCGGGATCCTCGGGGACGCCCTGGTGTCCGTCCAGAACCGCTACTCGCCGATGGTTCTGGACCACCAGCCGGTGCTGGACCTGTGCACCGGACTCGGCCTCGCCTTCCTGCCCTGGAGCCCGCTCGGCGGCATCGGCCGGGCGGACGCGGTCGGGGGCGGCGCGTTCGCCGGGGTCGCGGCCGCACGTGGGGTGAGCCCGCAGCGCGTGGCGCTGGCGTGGCTGCTGGCCAGGTCGCCGGTGATGCTCCCGATCCCGGGTGCGAGCCGGCCGGGGACGATCCGAGACTCGGCCGCTGCGGCCGAACTGGTCTTGACGGGGCAGGAGTTGAGGACACTCTCGGTGATCGGCCGAGCGGACGCATGAACATGGCGGAGGCGATGCGGGAGTTCCGGTTCGCCTGGCAGGGGCGCCACTGCGCGGGGCTCCGCTGAAGGAGCTGTGGTTCGCGCTGGCCACGGACGGCTCGGCGTGGTGGTACGACGGCCGTGTGACGGGCCGCGGGCCGCGGGCCGTGTCGGGCACGTGGAGAATGTGGGGGATGTGGGAGACGTGCGGTGGGTTCGTGGGTGGGTCGGGCGGAATAGTGGGGCCCGATCCCTCATGTGCGCAGGCCGCGGACGGTGTTGGCTCTGGGAGCGCCGGAAAGCAGCCGGCGTGAAACCCGACCGGGGGCGGTAGTTCCCCGCCCTCGGCCGCGACGAGGAGGAAGTTCCATGAGCGTTCCGTACGCGGCGCGGCCCTGGCCGCCTCACGCCTGAATGGTGCGGCCCCGACGGAATCCCGTTCTCACCCCTGCGCGTTGAGGTCCGCGGCGAGCCGGCAGAGCGCGGCCCGGTCGGCGTGGCCGGTCTTCTGGAGCAGGCTGGCCAGGTGCTTCTCGACCGTGCGCGGCGAGATCGACAGCAGTCGGGCGAGGTCCTGGTTGCCCGGCCGGTCGACGAGCAGCGCCAGCACCTCGTACTCGCGCGGGGTGACGCCCCGGGCCCGCAGCCCGGCCGGGATCAGCTCGCGCCCCCTGCGGCGCTGGGCGACGTTGGCGCCGGCCTGGCGGAGCAGGGCCCGGCAGGCGCCCGCCACCGGCGGGACGTCGAGGGCGTGGAAGTACTCCTCGGCGGCCCGCAGCCAGGCCACCGGGTCGCCCCAGCCGTCGGCGATCGCGGCCTCCGCGACCAGGCGCAGCCCGAGGTGGTGCCCGGTGGGGAAGCGCCCGGCATCGCGACGCACCCGCTCCACCGCCTCCGCCGCCTCGGCGGCCCGTCCCTCCCGGCCGAGCAGCACCGCCTCGGCGAGGTCCAGGAACTGTCTGTTCCAGGCGAGTTCGGCGCCCGGCGAGGCGGCGACCGCGGTGTGTTCGGCCCAGCCCGCGGTGCCGGCCAGTACGGCCAGCAGCGGACGCAGCCCGTACCGCCCGGCGAGGAAGTAGACGTTCGGGTGCTCGGCCTCCCAGGCCGCCGCGGCCGCGAACTCGGCGTCCGCCGTCGCGCGGTCCTCCTCCAGCAGCGCGCACATGGCCCGGCACAGGCCGAGCATCACCGGCGTCAGCAGCGATCCCTCGCCCCCGGCCCGCCGGAACGCGCGCAGGACCTGCTCCATCGTCCGCCGCCGGCCGTGGTGGGCGGCGAGGGTCGCGGAGGTCAGCAGCAGGTAGCGGTGGGTGGCGTGGTTGCGCATCCGCCCGGCGGCGTCCAGCCACCGGCCGATGATCTCCTCGGCCGTCGCCGGGTCGCCGGCGAGCACGGCGTGCATGGCGAGGAACCCCTCGGTGCGCTGGCTCAGCACGATCGAGCCGAGGTCCTGGGCCGCCGCCTTCGCCTGCTCCAGTCTTCGCGCCTCGCCGGTGCGCATGAAGGCGTTGCCGCCGAGGCGGATCAGCGCCTCGAACCGCCAGCTCGGCAGGCCGTGCGTCTCGGCGATGGCGAGCATGCGCTCCAGG
Source organism: Kitasatospora sp. NPDC001660 (assembly GCF_053596725.1). NCBI lineage: Bacteria > Bacillati > Actinomycetota > Actinomycetes > Kitasatosporales > Streptomycetaceae > Kitasatospora > Kitasatospora sp. NPDC001660. The sequence goes on from NZ_JBSFGU010000035.1 coordinate 15,421, forward strand.
CACCCGTCGGCGACGTCGAAGCCGCGCGTGCGGGCGAGCATCGCCAGCACCTGCCAGGCCTGGCAGGCCAGGACCGGCAGCCCGGCCCGCTCGGCCATGTCGGCCGCCTCCTCGGCCGTCCGCTCGGCGTCGGGCAGGCGCTCCTCCTCGCCGGGCAGCAGCGCCAGGTGCGCCTCGACGACCGCCAGGGCGGCGGCCTGCTCCGGCCGGCCGCCGTCGTGCAGCCGGGCCCGGGCGGCGGCCACCTGGGCGACGGTCTCCGCGCTCCGTTCGGCGACGACGGCGGCCCAGGCGAGGCGCGTGTGCAGGGCGACCATGCGGTCGGCGCCGAGGGTCGTCGAGCCGATCGTGGGCAGCGTCCAGGCGAGCGCGAACGCGCGGTCCAGCCGGCTGTCCTCGGCGAGCGCGTAGGCGAGCGACTCGGTGATCTCCGCCCGGTGCGCCGGGCCGGCCAGCGACTCGGCCCGCTCCAGCAGCAGCACGGCGGACGCGGAGGCGCCGTCGGCCAGCGTCAGCCGTCCGGCCTCGGCGAGGAGCAGTGCCGCGCCCGGCCGGTCGCCCGCGGTGACGAGCAGGTCGGCGACCAGCTGGCAGCGGTCGGGGGTCAGCGGACCGTCCTGGCGCAGCGCGTCGGCGGCCCGGCGGGCGAGCGCGGCGCGCTGGGCCGGGGGGATGCCGGCGAGCACGGCGTCGACGGTGATGGAGTGGCGGAACGCGTAGTTCTGGGGCGAGGAGTCGTCGGGCACGAGGAAGTGGGCCTCGGTCGCCTCCCGGAGGCGGGCGAACAGGGCGGGCTCGTCCAGCCCGGTGACGGCCCGCAGGACGCCGACGCAACAGCGGGGGCCGATGGTGGCCGCGAGCAGCAGGAAGTCGCGCAGCGGCGGGTCGATCTGGAGCAGACGGTGGCCGAAGCTCTGCACGACGGTGGTCGGCACGGTGGTGTCGAGGTCGCCGGTCACCCGCCAGCCGTGCCCGGCGGTGCTCAGCAGCTTCGAGTCGACGAGGTCGGCGAGCAGTTCCTCGGTCAGGTAGGGGTTGCCGTCGCTGCGCGCGAACAGGCGGTCGACGACGGCGTCCGGGACGTCGTCGGCGGGTGCGTCCAGGCAGCCGGCGACCAGCGCCCTGATCTCCGGCGCGCTCAGCGGCGGCAGTGCGGCCACCGTGGCGATCCGGCGCCGCTCGGCGCTCCGCGCGAGGGTGAGCGCGTTGCACGGGTCCGTCCGGACGGTGGCGAGGAGCAGCACGGGCAACTGACCGAGGTTGTCGGCCAGGTACTCCGCCACCGCGACGCTCTCGGAGTCCGCCCAGTGCAGGTCCTCCAGGGCGAGGACGCAGCCGGCGTCGCGGCCGATGACGGCGAGCAGGCGCAGCAGTGCCTCGGCGAGTTCGACGACGCTCTCGGTACGTCCGGGGGCCGCGGTGTGCCGCCACTCCGGGACGACCCGGGCGAGCGCGGAGCGGTAGGGGAGCAGTTCCGGGTCGGTGGGCGGGCCGTTGGTGCGGAAGTGCGAGGACAGCGCTTCGAGCAGCGGCCGGAAGGGCGTCCCGCCGCCGGTCATGCTGCCCCGCCCGCGCAGCACCGGCAGGCCGAGTTCGGCGGCCCGGCGGGCGCAGTGGTCGACCAGCCGGGACTTGCCGATGCCGGGCTCGCCGACCAGGAACACCGTGCGGCCGGTGCTCTCCCGAAGCCGCGTCAAGGCCGTCTCCAGCAGGGAGATTTCGGCCTGACGCCCGATGGTGACCGGCGAAGTGATGCGCATGTCGGCAGGGTAGTTGATCGCATGATCCAGTTGACAAAACGATTGTCAAAATCCGGTGGGTCGGTCGGCGACGGACGCTGCCCGAGCTGGGACCGCCGCCGACCGCCGGTCAATGGCCGGTCAGGGAACGTCCGGTCACCGGCAGGTCACCGTCTCGATGGTGCACCTCCCGCGGTCCCGGGTGCCCAGCAGCTCGGCGCGGCGGGCGAGCAGAGCGCCGCCCGAGCGGATGCTGATCGCGCCGATCGGGTCGTCCTGCGCCGCGTCCTGGTCGACGGTCGACGACTTCCAGCGGAGGACGGTCTCGTGGATGTCCATGGGGAATCCTTTCGTTGGAGGGTCATGCGTCACGGCGTCCGGTGCGACGGCCGCGGATCGGTCGGCGGTTGCAGCAGCAGCGCCGAGGTCGTGTGGTCGGGGAAGGCGAGCCGCAGCAGTCCGTGGCCGATGCCGGCCAGGCCGGTCAGCAGGCCCGGGGCCGGGACGGCGCCCGGGGTGCCGCAGACCGGGCCGACCCGGTCGAGGGCGGTGAGCAGGGCGGCGGTGCGGCCGCCGAGGGCGGGGTCCTTCAGGTGCGCGAGCAGTTCGAGGACGCCGAGCTCGCCGTGGCACAGGCTGTGGTCGGGCAGCGGGCCGGTCGCGCCGGCGCGACCGGCCGTCTTTGCGACGAAGCGCGCCAACTCCTGGTCCGCCATGGCGACTTCGCTGTCGGCCACGGCGAGCGCGATGCCTGGTGCGCCTTCGCACCAGGATGTGGGCTGCGCCACCGTGGTCGGGCCGTCATCGGCGAGGCGTGCCGACTTCGGTTCGGCCACGGCGAGTTCGAGGTCCGGTGTGCCGTTGCGCCAGGGCGTCGGCACTTCTCCCGCGCACGCGGCCGAGCGGAGGGCGGCGAGTCCCGCCCGTTCGTGGTCGGCGCTGCCGCCGGCGCGGGCGAAGCGGAGCAGTGCCCAGCCGATGCCCGCCGTCCCTGCGGCGAAGCCGCGCGCGGCGGGCCAGGGCCGGCCGGTCAGGTGGTCGGCGCACTGCCGGGCACCCTGCCAGGCCTCGGCGCTGCCGGTGGCGCGGTGCACGGCGAGCAGGGCGGCGAGGCCGCCGGCGGTGCCGTCGGCCAGGGCGGGGGAGTGCTCGGCCTCGGCTGCGGAGGTGGTGAGCCGGACGGCCTGGTCGCGCAGGTCGGCGAACTCGTGCTCGTCCAGCAGGACGGCCAGGTGGGCCAGCGCGTGGGTGAGACCGCCGAGGCCCGCGAACGCGCCGGATCCGATCAGCGGCAGCTGCTCGGGCCGGGCCGCGAGCCGGTCCAGCAGGTCGGGCACCGGCCGCAGCGCGAGGCGGGCGGCCTCGGCGTAGCGGCCCGTGCCGGTGAGCGCGGCGAGTTGGGCGAGGAACAGGGCAGGGCCCGGGTAGCCGCCGCCGAGGTCGGCGCCGGCGGGGGCGGGCTGCCAGTAGCGGTCGCCGAGGAGTTCGATCCCGATCCAGTTCACGCGTCCGGCGTTCCGGTGGGCCCGGTCGAGGAGGGTGTCGCCGATGGCGCGGGCGGCGTCCAGGAGTCGGGCGGGGCCGGGGGCGTCCGTCGGTAGGGGCGGGGCGGTCCGCCCCGGGCCGGACGGGTCGTTCGTGCCGGGCTCCCGGGGCCGGCCGGCCGCCTGGCCGGGCGCGTTCGCCGGTAGGGGCCGACCAGGCGCGTGGGGCGGGGTGGTCGCGCGGCTCGCCATGGTCGCGCGGATGATCCACTCCTGGTCGTCCAGGGCGGCCGTGCCGAGCCCGCGGAGCCGCTGTGCCACCCGGTCGAGGCCGGGGCGGTCCAGCGCGTCGCGGACGCGCCTGCCCCGGCCGGTCCACAGGTCCGGCGCGCCGGGGCGGGCGGTGAAGAGCGGAACGTCGCCGTTCCAGAGCTCGGCCACCTCGTCGTCGTCCAGTCCGGCCCAGCCGGGGCGGTCCGTCCCGTCCGCGAGCGCCTCCCGCAGCAGCGCGTCCCGGTCGGCCGCGTCGCGCAGGAGGCTGGGGTGGGTGGACTCGTCGAGCAGTGCGGCGTAGTCGGCGGTCGCGCGGACGACGACGCGGGTCTCGTCGTCGGCGAACGCGGGCAGCAGGCCGAGCAGTTCGTCCCTGCCGTCGGCGAGGATGCGCAGGCCGAGGCGGTGGCCGTCCACCAGCGCGTCGACGTGGTCGGCCGGGTCGGCGTCCGTGCCGTCGAGGCGGGGGCGGTTGGCGCCGCCGCGGAGTTCTCCCGTCCGGCGGACGAGCCGCATCGCGTCGGTGCCGGCCGCCTCCCACCGCACGGACTCCTCGGGCGCCGCGGCCCCCGCGTCGCCGCCCAATCCCGAGGCGTCGAGCGCCCTTTCGTCGCCGAGGATCAGGCGCGGCAGCAGGCCGGTCCGGTACACCGAGGCCGCGAGGGCGACGGCCGCCGGATCGACGGATCCACCGGGCTCCTGCGGGGGCGTCGGGTGGAAGAGGGTTTCGAGGTCCACCGGCACCGGGTGGTCCGCGGACGCGATGAGGTTCTCGAAGTGCAGGTCGGTGCAGTCGAAGGCGTGGAGCAGGGCGAGCCAGGCGCCCTGCCGGAGGTAGAACCGGTGCACCTCCTCGGGCGTGGCGCACGGCCGGCGGTCGACGAACTCCGTCCAGCCGTGGCCGGGGCGTTCGACCAGGGCGAGGGCGCGCAGTCCGGGCGAGCCGGGCTGCGCGTTGAACCAGTCGACCACGGCGTTGAAGTGCCGGTGGACGCGCGGCGGCCGCGGCTTGTAGACGACCCGGTTGCCCTCCGCGAAGTGCAGCACGGCGACGGCGTGGCCGCGCCGGTGCTGGTCGCCGGTCCGGTGGACGGCGGTCAGCGGGCCGGGGTCGGTGCCGGTGAGCAGCTCGGCGGCGATGTCCGCCCGGTCGGCGGCGAACCGGTCGAGCAGGTCGGTGAGGGCGTCCGCGGCGGCGAGGCAGGCCTGTGCCAGGGTCCTTGCGAGGACGGGGTATTCGCGGAACAGGGCGGACAAGCCGCACTGGCGTGCCGTCGAATCGACGTACGAGCGGAAGCGTTCCTCGGGCGTGGTGCCCGTCAGCCGCCCGCCCACCCGGGCGACGTTGAGTTCCAGGACGAGCGTACGGGCGGCGCGCCGGGTGAGGGCGTCCGTGAGGTCGTCGGCGAACCGTGCCCGGACGGCGGGTAAGTCGACGATCGCAGGCGGGAGTTCGGTGCGGACGCGCGCCAGCGCGGCCCGGACGAGGGGCGCGACGACCGTCCGGAACCCGGTGGTCCCCGGCAGCGGGCCTGCGGGCACCCGGGGCACGTCCGCGCCGGCGACCGCCTCCTCGACGAAGGCCGCCCACGAGGGCCGGCCGCCGTCCGACGGCTCGCCCGGGCGCAGGCCCGGCGCCCACCAGCGCCCCGTCAGGGCGTCGGCCGTCGTGTCGATCGGAGGATTGGTCACGGTACAGAGCGTGACAGCCGACGGACTGTTCGCACAAGAGTTTGATCAAGTCGGACTGCGTGGGAGCCGGGCCGGCCGGGATCCCCGAAGCGCGCAAGAACAGCGCAAGAACATGGGGGCCGGGCCCCCATGTGGGGTGGGCGCGGTGTGCCCAGAATGACGACTGCGGCCGCGGTTCCCCGCCTCCGCCCCGGCTCGGCCGCCTCCATCAGGGCCTCGGCGGCCGCCGGGGCGGGCACGGTTCGCCCGCGTGGGGGTGGGGGTTCCGGCCCGGGGGGAGCCGGAACCCGCCGGGCACCCGGCGCGCGGACGTCGCCCGCCCTCCACCCCCGTGGGGCGGGCGATGTCCTCGCGCCGGGTGCCCGTCCTCGCGCGCCGGCCGATGGCGTGGCACCCGCTGTGGCGGGCTATCCGACGGCGCGCACGTCCCGGACCGCCGTGAGCCACGCGTCGAGCGTCTTCAGCGCGGCCCCCGACTCCACGGCCTGCCGCGCCTCGTGCAGGGCGGCCGGGAACCGGGTCACCACGCGGCCCGGTCGGGGCCGGGCGGCGATCAGGGCCGCGGCCGCGTTGAGCAGGACGGTGTCGAGCGCCGCTCCCGCCCCGCCCGCCAGGACCCCCCGCAGGACGCGCGCGTTGTGCTCGGGGCCGCCGCCGGCGAGTGCCCCGGCCGGCGCGGGGGCGAGCCCGAGGCCGACGGGATCCAGCCGCTCCTCCGTGACGGCACCGTCCCGGACGGTCCAGATCCGGGCCGGTGCGGTCGTCGTCAGCTCGTCCGTCCCGTCCTCGGAGCGCACGACCAGCGCCGAGGTCCCGCGCTCGGCCAGCACGCTCGCGATCGCGGGTGCCGCCCGCAGGTCGGCGACGCCGACCACCTGGTGGCGCGGCCGGGCCGGGCCGAGCAGCGGCCCGAGCAGGTTGAACGCGGTCGGGACGCCGAGCGCGCGGCGCACCGGGGCGGCGTTGCGCAGGGCCGGGTGGAAGACGGGGGCGAAGCAGAACGTGATCCCGGCCCGGCGGGCGACCTCGGCGACGGCGGCGGGCGGCAGGTCCAGCGGGATGCCGAGCGCCTCCAGGACGTCCGCGGTGCCGCACGTGGACGAGGCCGAGCGGCCGCCGTGCTTGACCACCGGGACCCCGCAGGCGGCGACCACGACGGAGGCCATGGTCGAGATGTTGACGGTCGAGCCGCCGTCGCCCCCGGTGCCGGCGAGGTCGACGCACCGGCCGCCGTCGACGTCGAGCGGCACGGCGTGGTCGAGCGCGGCCTCGACGAGCCCGGACAGTTCGGCGGCGCTCTCGCCCTTGACCCGCAGGCCCATCAGGAAGGCCGCGAGCTGCTCGGGCCGGAAGTCGTCGTCCAGCACGCGTTCCATGGCCCACCGCGTCTCGCGGGTCCGGAGGTCGCGTCCGGCCGCGAGCGCGGCGAGCACCCGCGGCCACGAGAGGCCCGGGGTGTGGGCGGGGTGCGTGGGGTTCCTGTCGTCCACTGGTTCGCCGTCCTTGGCGTCGAGTCCAGTGGGAGCCCGGGAAAACGCGAATCGGCCGCCCACCGGACGGCCGATACATGACGCGCTGCGCTGTCAGGCCACCCGATCGGTGGCCCACCAGAATCCGCGGCACGTCGTCATGCCCGGCAGCATAGCGCCCACGGGCCGGGCGGCGCGGTGCAGGCCACTTGGGTGGAATTGGACTGGGACAGCATGGCTGCCAGTCGGTAGTCTCGGTGCACAAGTTGATCTTCCGATCCGCGGAGTAGCGCCATGCACCCTGAACTCGCCGCCGACCTCGACCAGTTGCCCGCGCTGCTGGAGGAGACCCGGCAGCGGGCGGTCGCCTTCCTGGGCGGCCTCGACGAACGGCCGGTGGTTCCTCGCACGGAGGAGCCCGCGCCGGTGCGGCTCGGGGACGAGGGCGGCGGGCTGCGGGCGGCGCTGGCGGAGTTCGCCGAGCGCTGGGAGCCGAGGCTGGGGGCGAGCGCCGGGCCGCGCTACTTCGGGTTCGTCACCGGCGGTGCGACCCCGGCGGCCCTGGCGGGGGACTGGCTCACCGCCGCCGCCGACCAGAACTCCAACTCCTCGCTCGACCCGGCCGGCCAGCACCTGGAACGCGAGACGGTCGGCTGGCTGCGCGAGCTGTTCGGGCTCTGCGGCGCGCACACCGGCACCTTCGTGAGCGGCGCCACCATGTCCAACACGGTCGGCCTCGCGATCGCCCGGGAGTGGCTGGGCGAGCGCCTCGGCGTGGATGTCGCCGAGGACGGCGCCGGCGCGCTCGGCCGGGTGCGGGTGCTGTCCGGCAGCGCGCACTCGAGCATCGCCAAGGCGCTGTCCGTCCTGGGCCTCGGCCGTTCGGTGCTCACCGCCGTGCCCACACTGCCGGGCCGCGAGGCGGTGGACCCCGCCGCGCTGGAGCGGGCGCTCGCGGCGGCGGACGGCCCGTGCGTCGTCGTGGCCAACGCGGGCACGGTGAACACGGTCGACTTCGACGACCTGCGGGCGATCGCCGCACTGCGCGAGCGGTACGACTTCTGGCTGCACGTGGACGGCGCGTTCGGCGCCTTCGCCGCGCTGACGCCCGAACACGCCGAACTGACAGCGGGGTTGGACCTCGCCGACTCCGTCTGCATCGATCTCCACAAGTGGCTCAACGTGCCCTACGACAGCGCCGTGCAGTTCACCCGCCGCCGCGATCTCCAGGCCCGCGTCTTCCAGAACGCCGCCGCCTACCTCGGCCCCCTCGGCGAGCACCCCGACCTCGTCCACCTCACCCCCGAGAACTCGCACCGCCTGCGCGCCCTCGCCGCCTGGTTCACGCTGCGGGCGTACGGGCGGGCCGGCCACCGCGAGATCGTCGAGCGCTGCGTCGCCGGGGCCCGGGCGCTCGGCGAGGCGGTGGACGGGATCGACGGGCTGCGCCTGCTCGCGCCGGTGCGGCTGAACGTCGTCTGCTTCACGCTCGCGGACGACCCCACCGCCGAACGGCTCGCCGAACTGGCCGCCGAGGTGGCCGGGGAGGCCTTCTTCACGCCGACCCGCTACGCCGGCGTCCCGGCGCTCCGGGCGGCGTTCAGCAACTGGCGCACGACGGAGGCCGACGTCCGGCGGACGGTGACGGCGCTCGCGCAGGCAGTGGCGAAGCCGGGGGCGGGAGCGGAGCCGGGGGCGGGGCCCGCGTGAAGCCCTTTGCGGGACGGCGGCTGCGGCGCTGGAACAGCGCGGCGACCGTCTTCTGCTGTGCCGCCTGCGACACCGACCTCACCCTCACCCTGGCCCAGCTGCCCTCCGTGCCGGACGTGTCCGCCACGGAGGGCGTCCGCGACCCGGTGACGCGGCGGGCACGGTGAGGCCATCCCCGCGCGGTGGTGCCGACTGCCCGGAGTAGGGGACGGTCACGAACGGCTCCGCCCGGCCCGGGAAGGTGCCCGGCGGGGTGCCGTCGTGAGGCCCCGGATCATGGAGGCGACGCCGTCGGCGATGGCGGACTCCCTTGCCTCGTCCGGGAGTTCGGCGTAGGGGCCGAGCAGGAGCAGGGCGATGCCGTGGACGCCGGCCCAGGCGTTGAAGGTGGCCGTCTCCATGGGCTCGGCGAGGAGGCCGGCGGCGTCGAGCGCGGCGAGGGTCTCCTGGAGGATGGTGAAGGGCCCGTGCCGGGGCTCCCCGGTTTCCCCGGCCTTCCCGCTGTCCTCGTTCTCCTCGCCGTGCTCGGCGGTGCCCGCCTTGCCGGTCGGGAAGGCGGTGGCGAACAGGCCCGGTTCGGCCAGGGCGTAGCGGATGTAGCCCTGGCCGACGGCGGTGAGCCGGCCGACCGCGTCCGCGCCGGGCTCGGCCGCGGGCGCGCGCCGGCTCAACTCGGCGTCCATGGCGTCGGCGAGGCGTCTGCGGGAGTCCCGGGCCACGTCGTCGATGAGGTCGGGCAGGGCGGAGAAGTGCCGGTAGGTCGCGTTGGGCGAGACGCCGACCCGGCGCGCAACCTCGCGCAGCACGATGGCCGACGGCCCGCCGTCGCGTGCGAGCTCGACGCCGGCCTGCACGAGGGCTTCGCGGAGGTTGCCGTGGTGGTAGCCGGCTCGCTGTGAATCCATGCTCGATGTTAACAGCGTGAACACGTCGAATGGACCGGCTCGGCTCTCGTGCAGAACGTGCTTGTACAGCAAAGTGATTGAGGCGCAATCGGTCGTGAACCGGTACATGTTGACGCCGTCCACATCCACGCGTAAGTTCACAGTGTCCACATCGGGGGAGCCGGCGTCGCCGGCTTTGCGCCCGTGTACGCGTCATCGAACCACCGAGCAGATCGGGGACACCCATGACCAGTACCACAGCTCCCGCTGCCGGCGGCCCCGGCGCGGGAGCGGACAAGAGAAGCGGACGGGTCCCGTGGACCGTCGTCCTCCTGACCTCACTGGCGGTCGTCGGGTATGTCGTCGCCACCTACGCGCAAGCCGGCCTGCCTCTCGACGGCTCGCGCGGCGGCCTCGCCGCCACCTACGCCGAGCGTCCGTTAGGCATCCAACTCGCCTTCTGCGTCCACATCGTGACGGCCTCGACAGCGCTGCTCGTCGGCCCACTGCAGTTCTCCGCCGCGCTGCGCCGCCGCTCGCGCACGGTCCATCGCTGGACGGGGCGCGTGTACCTGGCCGGCATCGGGCTCGGGTCGCCGGCCGCGTTCGTGATGTCGTTCGCCAGCTCGGTCGCCTTCGACGGCTTCTTCGGTTTCGGCAGCCTCGCCCTGCTGTGGGCCTGGACCACCTGGCGCGGCTACCGCGCGATCCGCGAACGCGACCTGCCGAGCCACCGCGCCTGGATGATCCGCAGCTTCGCCCTCACCTACGCCGCCGTCACCCTCCGGGCCTGGCTCGGCGTCCTCATCCTCGTCCAGAGCCTCACCGCCGACGGCACCGTCGACGGCACGCGCGTCTTCGACAACGCCTACGCCGCCCTGCCCTTCCTCGCCTGGCTGCCCAACCTCGTGGTCGCCGAACTCCTCATACGCCGCCGCGGGCTGCCCTCCTACCGCCTCGCGGCGGGCTGACCGCCGGCCGGCGCGCGGGTCGGCGAGCACGGGCGGACTCCTCCGCGGAGGATCCGGCCGAGCGTCAGCCCGTGCTCTTCGCGGAGGAGTCCGGCCGAGCGTCAGCCCATGCTCTTCGCGCCGTCGAGGGCCTCGCGGATGATGTCGGCGTGGCCCGCGTGCTGGGCGGTCTCGGCGACGATGTGGAGCAGGACGCGGCGGGCGGACCACTCCTCCTCCTGGAACCAGGGGGCCTTCGGGAGCGCCTGGGCGGCGTTCAGGTCGGCCAGGGTGGTGACCAACTCGTCGGTGCGGCGGGCCACTTCCTCGTACGCGGCGAGCACGCCGGCGAGCGTCTCGCCGGGCAGCATGCGGAACTCGTCGGCGCGGCGGGCGAAGTCCTCCTCGGTGAAGGTGGAGAAGTCGGGCATCGCCGACAGGCCCTCGACGATGAAGTTCGCCCACAGCTTCTCGACCACCGTCACGTGCTTGATGAGGCCGCCGACGCACAGTTCGCTCACGGTGGTGCGCTGCCCGGCCTGCTCGTCGGTGAGGTCGCGGGCGGTGAAGCGCAGGAAGTGCCGCTGCTTGGCCAGCGCCAGGAGGAGGTCGGCGCGCTCGCCGGTGACGGCGGTGGTGTCAACGGTGCTGGGGGTGGTGGTCATGGTGATTGCCTTCCGTGTGCTTCCTGCTCCCTCGGACAAGAACCACAGTAGGGGCCATTGCGGCCACTTCCTGACCTGAATTCCGAGGAGAATCGGAGACATGGCGAACACCAGCACCCGCACCCTCCGGTTGCTCTCCCTCCTGCAGACCCACCGTTACTGGCCCGGCGAGGAACTGGCCGAGCGGCTCGGCGTCTCCGTCCGCACGCTGCGCCGCGACATCGACCGGCTGCGCGAGCTCGGCTACCCCGTCGAGGCGCAGCGCGGCGTGGACGGCGGCTACCAGCTGGCCGCGGGCGCGGCGCTGCCGCCGCTGGTGATCGACGACGAGGAGGCGGTCGCGCTCGCGGTGGGCCTCCAGGCGGCGGCGGAGAGCCCGGTGGAGGGGATCGCCGAGGCGTCGGTGCGGGTGCTGGCGAAGGTGGTGCAGGTGATGCCGGCCCGGCTGCGGCGGCGGGTGGAGGCGCTGCGGGCGATGACCGTGCCCGCCGACTGGGGGAGTCGGCCGGGGGCTGCGGTCGACCCGGACGGACTGACCGTGGTGGCGCTGGCCTGCCGGGACGGCGAGCGCCTGCGCTTTTTGTACACCACGGCCGACGGGCGGAGCGCCGAGCGGCACGTCGAGCCGCACCGGCTGGTGTGCCTCGACCGTCGCTGGTACCTGGTGGCGTACGACCTCACCCGGCGGGACTGGCGCACCTTCCGGCTCGACCGGCTCAGCGCGCCCGAGGGCGGCGGGGGCCGGTTCGGGCCGCGCGAGCTGCCGGCCGCCGGCGCCGCCGAGTTCGTCCGGGCCGGTGTCAACGGCCTGATCCGTCCCTACCGGGTCGAGGCGGTGGTGGCCGCGCCCGCCGGGGACGTGCGCGAGCGGATCGGCCGGTGGGCCACGGTCGAGGAGGCCGGCGCCGGGCGCTGCCGGGTGGTGATGAGTGCCGACGACCTCAACTGGCCGATCATGGCGCTCGGTTCGGTCGGCGCGGACTTCACGGTCGTCGAGCCGCCCGAACTGGTCGAGCGGCTCGACGACTGGTCCACGCGCTTCGGGCGGGCCGTCCGCGCGGCGGGGTAGCCGGGGTCACGGCGGCGGGATGGACTCGATCGCCCTCCTCAACCGTCCCAGCACATCGCCGAGTTCGTGACGTGGTGGTGTCGCCAGGGCGAGGCGGACGGCGTGCGGCACGTGCGGGCCGGTGGCGAAGGCGTCGGCGGTGGAGACCAGGATGCCCTCCCGGGCGAGCAAGTCCGCCACGTGGTCGGGGCGTTGGTGCGCCTCCAGGCCCAGCCACACCACGTACGACGACGGGTGCGCGGTGACGTCCATCCCGGCCAGCTCGGCGCGGGCGATGGCCTGCCGGGCGATGGCGTCCTCCCGGCGGTGGCGTTCCAGGCGGGCGACCGTGCCGTCCGTGATCCAGCCGGTGGCGAGTGCGGTGACCAGGCCCGGGGAGCCCCACGCGGCCGCGCGCAGCGCGGAGGTGGCGGCCCGCAGGTGGCGGCCGGGCACGACGGCGAAGCCGAACCGCAGGCCGGGGGCCACGTTCTTCGACAACCCGGCGACGTAGCAGGTGCGTTCGGGCGCGAGGGCGTGCAGCGGGGGAGGGGGCGCGGGCTCCAGGAACGCGTACGTGCCGTCCTCGACGATCACGCAGTCGTGGGCGGCGGCGATCTCGGCCAGGCGCTCGCGCCGCTGCTGGTCGAGCACCCAGCCGAGCGGGTTGTGGACGGTCGGCATCGCGTACACGGCGCGGACCCTGCGGGCCCGGCACAGGCGGTCGAGCGCGTCGAGGTCCGGGCCGTGCGGCGTGACCGGCACGGGCGCCAGGTCGAGGCCGTGGGCGGCGGCGAGCAGCTTGACGCCCGGGTAGCCGAGGGCGTCCACGGCCAGGACGTCGCCGGGCCGGGTCAGGGCGCGCAGCACGCAGTCCAGCGCCTGCTGGGCGCCGCTCGTCAGCAGGACGTTCTCGGGGGCGGTGTCGACGCCCCGGTCCAGCAGGTAGGTGGCGACGACCGCCCGGTCGTGCCGGTGGCCGCCGGGCGGGTGCTGGCGCAGCAGCGCCTCCGCGTCGCCGGAGGCGGCGAGGGCGCGCAGGGCGTGGCGGAGGTCGTCGCCCTGGCCGGGGGTCAGCGGCTGGTTGAACGAGAGGTCGGCGAGGCGCGGCACCGGGAGCGTGCGGGAGGGCTCGATGCCGTCGTAGCCGGAGCGGACCCGGACGAACGTGCCGCGGCCCTGTTCGCCCACCACGAGCCCGGCGGCGGCGAGTTCGGCGTAGACCCGGGTCGCGGTGGCGAGGGCGATGCGGCGCTCGCGGGCGAGCTTCCGGTGGGTGGGCAGGCGGGTGCCGGGCGGGAGGGCGCCGGAGCGGATCGCGGCGGCGTACTCGTCGACGACGGCTTTGTAGGCGGGCGGTCGCATGGGCGGCATCCCTTTCGGGTGTATCCGGGACAATGAGTGGATTGTCCTGCACGGCCTTCCTAGCCTCGGTCCCGACCGCATCCAGGCGCAAGGGAGCAGCCGGAATGACCGTCCGCACCGTCCCCACCGTTCAGGTGGCACGCGACCAGCACGTCGTGACCCTCACCATCGACCGCGAGGCCAAGCTCAACGCCCTCGACTACCCGACGATCGACGCGCTGCTCGCCGAGCTCGCCCGCGTCGACGCCGACGACTCCGTCCGGGCCGTCATCCTCACCGGCGCCGGGACGCGCGCCTTCAGCGCGGGCGCCGACATCCCGTCGCTGGCCGGCAGCATCGCGGGCGGGACGGAACGGGCGCTGCGCGAGATCGTCCGGCGCGGGCAGGCGCTGACCCGGCGGATCGAGGAGTTCCCGAAGCCGGTTGTCGTGGCCGTCAACGGGTTGGCGTACGGCGCGGGTTGCGAGATCACCGAGGCCGCGCCGCTGGCGATCGCGGCCGCGCACGCGACCTTCGCCAAGCCGGAGATCACTCTGGGCTTCCCGCCGCCGTTCGGCGGTTCGCAGCGGCTGCCGCGGCACGTCGGGCGCAAGCGCGGCCTGGAGATGATCCTCACCGGGGATCCGGTCCCGGCGGCGCGCGCCGCCGAGCTGGGCATCGTGAACGCGGTCGTCCCGGCGGACGAACTGCTGGACGCGGCACGGGACTTGGTCGACCGCATCGTCCGGCACGCGCCGACGGCGGTCGCGGCCTGCCTGCGGGCCGTCACGCGCGGGATGAACCTGCCGATCGACGAGGGGCTGGCCGTCGAGGCGGCCTGGTTCGCCGCGACGGTGCCGACGGACGGGGTGCGGGACGGGCTGCGCCGGTTCCTCGACCGGTAGGTGGTTGACCCGCCGGCTGCCGGGGTGCCTGGCTCCACGGGCCCGCGGTGGAACGGTACTTGGCGCATCAGATGGTCGAACCCGACGCCCCGCAGTGGTCCGCGACAGTGTCCGCGAAGGCGCGGGCCAGCGGCGAGAGGGTGTCCCAGCGGCGGACGGCCCAGCCTGCGGTGAGGACGGGCAGGGCCGGGAGGGGAATCAGGCGCAGGCCGGGGTGGCCGGGGCCCTGCCACTCGGGGAGGGCGGGCACGATGGCCTGGCCGAGGCCGAGTTCGGCCAGCAGGATCGCGGTGTCCCAGTCCGCGACGCTGGTGTCGAAGACCGGCCGGATGCCCGACGTGGCGAGCCAGGCGTCGAGTCGGGAGCGCGAGACCGAGTTCTGCGGCAGCCCGATGAGCCGGGCGTCCTGGAGGTCGACCGGGTCGACGTGGGAGCGGCCCGCGAGCGGATCCCCGGCGGCGACGGCGAGCACCCAGGGCATCTCGACGACCGGCCGCTGCTCGATCCCGCGCACGGGGGCACCGAGCGAGATCCAGGCCAGGTCGACGCGGCCCGTGGCGAGCGCCTCGAAGCAGCTGCGGCTGGAGACCTCCGTCTGGAACTCCAGGCTCACCTCCGGGAAGCGGCGCCGGAAGTCGACGACGGCCGCGGACATGAAGTGCCGGATGCTGGTGGCGCCCGTCGTGATCCGCACCGATCCGCCCTCCCCACGGGCGAGTTCGTCGATGCCGCGCAGCGCGTGGTCGATTCCGCCGAGGCTGTCGACGGCCGCCGCGCGCAGCAGTTGCCCGGCCTTCGTCGGCGCGACGCCGCGGGGGTGGCGTTCGAGCAGCGCGACGCCCAGCTCCCGTTCGAGCCGCTTCACGTGCTGGCTGACGGCGGACTGCGTGCAGGAGAGCTGGCGGGCGACGGCGCTCAGCGAGCCGGCCCGGCACACCGCGGCGAAGACGCGGAGATCGTCGAGGGTCACGACGGTCCACGGTACGCGGTGCTGACCCAAGCTCTTCCTTGGGGGTTCCCCAGTGAACCCGTGGATTGACTTGGATGTTCGCGGGGCTCGATCATCGCTGCAGGGCCCAGGGCGGCAACCCGCCCGCTGTCCTCGCGCGTTCCGGACGCAAGGCGGGGCACGGCGGGTGCCGACCCACAATGCTCCGAGAGGAATTCCGAGTTGACGACCGACCATGCTGTCTCCCTGCTGCGCGAACTCGGCGCAGCGGAACTCCCGCACCCCGGCGGCACTATGCTCGCCCACCTGGAACGGGTCCGCCGGCAGCTCGCCGACTGGGGTGCCCGCCCGGCCCTCCAGCTGGCGGGGCTCTGTCACGCCGCCTACGGGACGGACGGCTTCCCGACCGCCCTCCTGCCGCTCGACCGCCGGGCCGACCTGGCCGCCGTGATCGGCCCCGAGGCCGAGCGCCTGGTCCACCTGTACGCGAGCTGCGACCGCCGCGCCACCCACCCCGGGCTGCCCGGCCCCGGCGCCGTCCTCCACGACCGCTTCACCGGCCGCACCCTCACCCCGGACCCGGCCGACCTGCGCGACCTCGCCGAACTGACCGCCGCCAACGAGCTGGACATCGCGCGGACCGACCCGGCGTTCCGGGAAAGGTGGGGCGCCGACCTGCTCGCCCTGTTCACCCGGCTGCGGCCCCTGCTGAGCCCAGCCGCCCGGGACGCGTGCACGGCCGTCCTCGCCCGGGGCTCGGGCACCGACCCCGACCGCCGCTGGACGGTCGCCGTGCTCGGGCCCGGCGGGGTCGGCGGGCTGTTGGCCGCACTGCTGGCGCGGGCCGGCCACCGGGTGATCTGCCTCGCCGGGGAGGCCACCGCCGAGGCGCTGCGCCGCGACGGGATCCGGGTGCGCAGCGCCCAGTTCGGCGAGTTCACCGCACCGGTGGAGGCGGACACCGAGCTGCGCGAGCCCGTCGACCTGTGCCTGGTGACCGTCAAACACACCCACCTGGCCGCGGCTCTGGAGCGGGTCCCACCCGCCCTGGTCACGGACGGACTGGTGGTGCCGTTGCTGAACGGCATCGAGCACCCGGCCCAGCTGCGCGGGCGGTTCGGGGCGGAGCGGGTCGCCGCGGCCGTCGTCCGGGTCGAGTCGGCCCGGGTGGCGCCGGGCGTCGTCGAGCACGGCAGCCCGTTCACCGAGATCGACCTGGCCGGCCCGGCCGACCGGCTCGCCGCCCTGGCCGAGGTGCTCGGCGGCGCGGGTGTGCGGACGCGGGTGAGCGAGGACGAACCGGCCGTGCTGTGGGCCAAGTTCGCCTTCCTCGCACCCTTCGCGCTGCTCACCACCCGGTACGGGCTCACCATCGGCCGCGTCCGCACCGGGCACCGCGCCGAACTGGAGGCCCTCGTCGAGGAGGCCGCCGCCGTCGCCCGCGCATGCGGAGCCCCGGCGGACCCGGCACGCTCGCTGGCCCTGTACGACGCCTTCCCGCCCGAGGCGAAGTCGTCGATGCAGCGCGACGCCGAGGCCGGCCGCCCGTTGGAGCTCGATGCGATCGGCGGAGCCCTGCTGCGTTCGGCCGCCCGCCACGGTGTGCCCGTACCGCTTGCCACCCGCCTGGTCAACGAACTGGGGTGAGACGTCCCGCCTCGCCGCATCCAGCCGGCGCCGGGCCGCCGGTGCAACGCGACGCCGAGGCCCGCCGACCGTCGGAAGGAGGCACCGACGGACCGGGCGGGCATGGGCGTACGAGCAGTAACGGATCACGAGCCCTTCACCGTCGGGTTGCGGCTAATGGGATTGCGCACCCGTACGGGGAACTGGCACGGTTTCAGCGCTTCGACGTACGAGGTGTTCTGACGACCACGGGGGCCGACCATGACCACGCCTGCGCCACCGGGCGACCTCGCCGACGGGTACGACCGGCCGCCCTACTGGCAACCGCCGGCGCCACGGCGGGAGCCGCGGGAGTGGGTGCTCGACCTGCTGCTGCCCTGGAGGCTGGCGAGCCGGGTGTACGGGCCCTACCGGATGCTGCGGATGTCGGCCTCCGGGGTCGCTGCGGTGGCGGGAGCGGAACTGCTGGATCCGGTGCTGCAACCGGTGGTCACGCAGCTGGTGGCGCGGACGCTCGACCCGCTGGTGGAGCGGCTGATGTGGGCCCGGGCGCTGTTCGGCCTCGGCGTGATCCTGTTCGTGGTGCGCCTGGCGAACGGGGCCTCCGCCGACGAGCTCTTCCAGGATGCGTTCGGGGACAGCATCGTGATGCTGCTCAGTGGGCCGGTCGCGCTGCTGCTCGCCTGTGTGCCGCTGGTGCTGCTGGCGCGGACCGGGACCAGGCGGCGGGTGGGCCGCCTGGTGGCCCGGCCGCTGTTCACCGGTGTGGTCACCTTCGCGGTCTTCCTGGCGATGATGAAGTCCGACCCCAACGCGTACGTCGGCAACACGGTCGGGCTGCACCTGCTGCTGGTGATCTGGCTGCCGGCGTTCACCCTCCCGACGGTGTACCTGATACACCGGAACTCCTTCGCGGTGCGGGGGCACCCGCTGGTGCGGCCATTGGTCGCGGTGCTGCTGGTCTGGCTCACCCTGATCGGGCACGTCACGCTGGTCGACACCAAGGGCGCCACGACGAGCGGCGCGGCGGCGCTGGTCGGACTGCTGGTCGGGCCGGTCGGGGTGACGGTCACCGCGCTGATCGAACTGGTGCGACTGAGGCGCCGTCACCGCGTTGGCTTCCGCGGCCCGTTGCCGCCGCTGCCCCCGCGGGAGCCGCATGGCGCGGGGTAGCGTCGGCTCCCTCCGCCGCGCGGGCCACGTCCAGCGCGAGGGGTGTCGCGCTGCCGTGGTCGTCGCCTACCAGGGCAGAGGGCCGGCCGCGTCGAAGTAGCCGCCGGTCGGGCCGTCCGGCCCCAGCCGAGCCATCCGAACGATGATCTCGGCGCCCTGCTCGACGGTCTGCGTGCCCTCGTGCCGGTTCAGGTCCGTCGCGGTGTAGCCGGGCTCCACGGCATTGATCCGCATCCGCGGGAACGCCTTGGCGAACTGCACGGTGAGCATGTTGACCGTGGTCTTGGAGGCCGGATAGGCGGCCCCCGGGTACCCCTTGCCGGCGTGGGTCAGTGAGGCCAGGCTGCTGCTGACATTGACCACGACCGGGGCGGCGGAGCGTTCCAGCAGCGGCAGGAAGGCGTGGGTCACCCGGACCAGGCCGAAGACGTTGGTCTCGAACACCTCCCGCATCACGTCGGCGGTCAGCTCCGCGGCGCCGATGATCTCGCCCCCCGGTGACCGCACCTCGATTCCGGCGTTGTTGACCAGGACGTCCAGGGCGCCGTCGGCCTCGATGGTGGCCACCGCGGCGGCGACCGACGCGTCGTCGGTGACATCGAGTTGCACGAACCGGGCGCCGAGCTCGGTCGCGGCCGCCGTGCCCCGCTCGATGGTGCGCGCTCCCAGGTAGACGGTGTGGCCCGCGGCGACCAGGCGGCGGGCGGTCTCGTAGCCCAGGCCCTTGTTGGCCCCTGTGATCAAGGTTGTCGTCATGGGCACAGCTTCCCTCCGGGACGATGCGATCGGCCAGTGGTTTACGACGCGGTCCGCGATGCGGAACGCGCCCGACGCGAGGGCCTGCCCAGAGCTGCTCGCGCGGCCTGCGGGCGTGGCCCCAGCCGGATCGCGAGCCCGCAGGAGACCACGAGCGTGTCCGAAAGATCGCGTAAGTCCGTGATGTGGCAGGCTGGCCGGGACCTGCGCTCTGGGCCTTGCCGGCCGGGACGGGAGATGCACCGTGAAAGTCCTGCGACCCACTCTGGCGAAGGTGCCGTGGATGCTCGCGGCGCTGGTCCTCGTGGCCGGCGTCCTGCTGGACCGTTTCGCGCCTCAGCCGTACACGGGACTCCCCCTGCTGGCAGCCGCACCGCTCATCGCGGGTGCCACACTGTCCTTCCGCTCCGCGCTCGCCGTCGTGTGTGTCACGTGCGTGGTCTCGGTGTTGGTGGACATCGAACGCGGGCGCCCGGCGACACCACTGATCGTCGATCTCGCCGTGGTCAGCGTGATCGGCGTGCTGGCTCTCGCGGTCAACCGGCTGATCGTGCGCCAGGGGCGCGATCTGGCACTGGCCAGAGATGTCGCGGAGAGGGTCCAACGGGCGGTGCTCCCGGAGCCGCCGACGATGGTCGGGCCGCTGGCCGTGGCCGCGGGTTACACGGCAGCGCAGGCCGAGGCGCGGATCGGCGGGGACTTCTTCGCCGTGCAGGAGACGCCGTTCGGGGTGCGGATGATCATCGGCGATGTACAGGGCAAGGGCATTGCGGCTGTCGCCGCCGTGTCGATCGCGATCGGAATCTTCCGTCATGAGGCCGAGTCCGTTCCCACCCTGGTGGCGCTGGGACAGCGGATGGACGAGGCGGTGAACAAGGACACGGCCCGGAGCGGCCCGGTGCTCGCCATGGAGGGCTTCATCACCGCCGTGCTGGCCGAGGTCTCCTCCGACGGCGAGGTGCTGAGCCTGGTGAACCACGGGCATCCGCCCCCGTACCTGATCCACGACGGACAGCTCGTGCGGCTCGATCCGACCGTCCCACAGCTGCCTCTCGGCCTGGGGCTGGGAGACCTCGCTCCTGCCGGCTCCGTGCCCGCCGATGTCGTGCGGTTGCCTCCGGGGGCCTCGCTGCTGCTGGTGACCGACGGTGTCACCGAGGCGCGGGACAAGCGGGGGACTTTCTACGATCCGCTCGACTCGGAGCGCATGCGCGGGCATTTCAATGACCCCGCTGCAGTGGTGGATGCCCTCATCGAAGACGTCGGCAACTGGACCGAGGGCAAACGCGACGACGACATGGCCATCCTGGTGGTCACCCGGCGCCACCGCCCTGCCCGCGGTGCCTGATCGGGAAGCGCGCTCCCAGTCATTCGGCACCCCGGGGCGTCACCCGGCCGATCGGGCGGGACCACGTGACCACCGGCCGGTCGGCTGGCCTGTTCGGGTGCCATCTGTGGGCCATACCGGTCATGGGGGGCGGGGGCCTCCGGGGCGGATGCCGCGGGCCCGTACAACCTCGTGTGGGGTGCTGGCTCCCCGCCGCTTCCGGGCAGGACGGCCAGGTCGGTGGGGCCATCGCTCCGATTCCGCGCGGGTGAACAGCAGAAGGAGGCGGGACGTGCCTGCAGCTATGGGTGCCTGGCACCGCTGGATGGCGGCCGCGACGGTGATGGTGACGGCCGGGGCACTCGGTTCGCTGGGGGCCGGCACGTCCGCGGCGGCCGATCTGATGGGATGGGACCGTGCCCAGTGCGCGACCGAGCCCGCCCCGCCGGCGACGAGCGTACCGCCACCGATCACCTCCGGCAGCGATGTGTGGAGCTTCGTGTCCGCGCCGAAGCTGCATCCCATGCGGGTCGCCGTGACCACGCGACGACCGGGCACGGCCCCGGGGAGCGTCTTCGTCGCCCCGTACAACCTCACCCAGCCGGTCGGCCAGACCGGGGCGCTGATGCTCGAAGACTCCGGTGATCCGGTCTGGTTCCGCCCGCTTCCCGTCGCGAACCTCGAGAACGGCGACTTCCGGGTGCAGACGTACCGCAACCCCCGGACCGGCGTCAGGCAGCCGGTGCTGACGTTCTGGCAGGGGACCATCGCGATTCCCCCGTATTACACCAACCTGCCCGGCGGCGCCCCCGAGCCGGGAGGCTGCTACTACGTCTACGACGACCACTACCGTCTGCTCAGGACGGTCTTCGCCCGGCACGGCTTCTACCCTGACTTCCACGAGTTCCTCGTGACGCGCCGGGGGACCGCGCTGTTCATCGCGTCCAAGCCGGTCCCGATGGACCTCACCCCGTACGGGGGGCCGAAGGACGGAGCCATCGAGGACAGTGAGATCCAGGAGGTCGATCTCGCGACCGGGAAGCTCGTCTTCTCGTGGGACATCCTGGACCACGTGAACCCGGCGGACTCCGAGGTGTCGGCCTCCTCGGCGTCCTCGTCCGGCGGGGTGTGGGACGCCTACCACGTGAACTCGATCGACGAGGGCCCCGACGGCCAGCTGCTGATCTCGGCCCGAAACCTCTGGGCGGTCTACGACGTCGCGCGGAGGACAGGCGACATCCGATGGCAACTCGGCGGCAAGAAAAGCGACTTCAGCTTCGGCCCGAACGCGGACTTCTTCTGGCAGCACCACGCCCGGTTCCGGCCGGGAAACCGGATCAGCATGTTCGACGACGGTTGCTGCAACCAGCCGGACGGCACCCCCGAACAGCAGTCGCACGGCCTGATCCTCGACCTCGACCTCCCCAACCACCGCGCGACCGCGGCACGGACCTACTACCACGCACCGGGGTTGTACGCGGCGTCCCAGGGAGACACCCAGGCGCTCGGCAACGGCAACGAGTTCGTCGGATGGGGGCAGGAGTCGTACTACTCGGAGTACAGGGGGGCCGGGAACACCGAGGGCGACGGCTCGAAGAACCTGCTCTACGACGCCATGATGCCGGGCTCCGACGTCTCGTACCGGGCGTTCCGCCACGAGTGGGTCGGCAAGCCGTGGTACCCGCCCAGTGCGGCGGCGCGCGGCGGCAGCGGCGGGCCGAGCACCGTCTACGCCTCCTGGAACGGCTCAACGGAGACCAGAGCGTGGCAGGTGCTCGCCGGACCGGACGCCCGTTCCCTGTCGGTGGTCGTCGACCACGCCGACCGGACCGGCTTCGAGACGGCCGTCACGACGGCCAACCCGGGACCGTACTTCCAGGTGAGGGCGCTGAACGCGAAGGGGGAGGTCATCGGGACGTCCCACGTCGTGACCCGCTCCGGTTGAGGTGTGGGTGTGATCGACACCAGGCGGGACTCCGCGGGCGGTGCGCTCGGGATGCGCCCTACCGAACGGGGGCGGGCTCCTCCGACGCCCGGGTGTCGGCGGGTGCTTCATCGGGGCCGACGGTGATGCTGCGGCGTCTGGAGATCCACACCGCAGTGATGACGACGGCCAGCGCCACCAGGCCGATGGCCAGACGGAGGCCGAGGTTGGCGTGCGAGCCGAAGCCGAGTTTGACGATGGCAGGGGCGACCAGGAGGGAGACCAGGTTCATCACCTTCAGCAGCGGGTTGATGGCCGGCCCCGCGGTGTCCTTGAAGGGATCTCCCACGGTGTCACCGATGACGGTGGCGGCGTGGGCGGGGCTGCCCTTGCCTCCGTGGTGGCCGTCCTCGACCAGTTTCTTGGCGTTGTCCCAGGCTCCACCGGAAGTGGCCAGGAAGACGGCCATCAGGGTGCCGGTGCCAATGGCGCCGGCCAGGTACGAGCCCAGCGAGCCGACGCCGAACAGGAAGCCCACGGCGATCGGGGCCAGCACGGCGAGCAGGCCCGGGGTGGCCAGTTCGCGCAGTGCGTCGCGGGTGCAGATGTCCACCACCCGGCCGTATTCGGGCCGCTCGGTGCCGTCCATGATGCCGGGTCGGGTGCGGAACTGGCGGCGGACCTCGTAGACCACCGCGCCGGCGGAGCGTGAGACGGCGTTGATGGCCAGGCCGGAGAAGAGGAAGACGACGGCAGCGCCGAGCAGCAGGCCGACCAGGTCGTTGGGCTGGTCGATGGCCAGGCTCAGGCTCGGGCCATGGGCGGCCGGGCCGATCTGTGCCTCGGCGGTGGTGATGGCGTCGGTATAGGAGCCGAACAGCGCGGTGGCGGCCAGCACCGCCGTGGCGATGGCGATGCCCTTGGTGATCGCCTTGGTGGTGTTGCCGACCGCGTCCAGCTCGGTGAGCACCTGCGCGCCGGCGCCGGTGACATCCCCGGACATCTCGGCAATGCCCTGGGCGTTGTCGGAGACCGGCCCGAAGGTGTCCATGGCCACGATCACGCCGACCGTGGTCAGGAGCCCCGTGCCGGCCAGCGCGACCGCGAACAGGGACAGGATCAGGGAGCCGCCGCCGAGCAGGAAGGCGCCGTAGACGGCGGCGCCGATGGCCACGGCGGAGTACACGGCGGCTTCCAGGCCGAGCGCGATACCGGAGAGCACCACGGTGGCCGGCCCGGTGAGGGAGGTCTTGCCCACGTCCCGCACCGGCCGGCGGGTGGTCTCGGTGAAGTAGCCGGTCAGTTGCTGGATGACCGCGGCCAGCACGATCCCGATGGCCACCGCGGCCAGGGCGAAGAGCCGCGGACTGCCCGCATGCCGGGTGATTTCGGCCGGCACCCCGTGCAGACCGGAGAAGTGGGCCGGCAGGATCGCGAAGACCACACCGGCCACCAGGACGAGCGAGACCAGTGCGGAGGCGAAGAACCCGCGGTTGATGGCGGTCATCCCGCTGCGGTCCCCGGGCCGGGGGGAGACCGCCACGATGCCCAGCGCCGCGGTGAGCACTCCGATCCCGGGCACCACCAGCGGGAAGGCCAGCCCGACGTCACCGAAGGCGGCCCGGCCCAGGATCAGCGCGGCGACCAGGGTGACCGCGTAGGACTCGAACAGGTCGGCCGCCATACCCGCACAGTCCCCGACGTTGTCGCCCACATTGTCGGCGATCGTCGCGGCGTTCCTCGGATCGTCCTCCGGAATCCCCTGCTCCACCTTGCCCACCAGGTCCGCGCCGACGTCCGCGGCCTTGGTGAAGATCCCGCCGCCCACCCGCATGAACATCGCCAGCAACGCCGCACCGAAACCGAATCCCTCCAGCACCTTCGGCGCGTCCGTCTGGTAGATCAGCACCACCGCCGCCGCCCCCAGCAGGCCCAGCCCCACCGTGAACATGCCCACCACCCCGCCGGTGCGGAAGCCGATCCGCATCGCGCGATGCGAGACCGTACGCACCAGCGGTGCCGCCGTCGGCCCCTCCTGCGCGACTGCCACGGGGACCGGCGGTGTCCCCGCCCGCGCCGCTGCCGCCACCCGCACGTTGGCGCGTACGGCCAACTGCATCCCCACGTACCCGGTCGTCGCCGAGAACGCCGCCCCGACCAGGAAGAACACCGAACGCCCCACCCGCTGTCCCCAGTTGTCCGCCGGAAGCAGCAGCAGCACGAAAGGCACCACCCCGGCGAACACGCCCAGGGTGCGGAACTGGCGCGCCAGATAGGCATTCGCGCCCTCCTGGATCGCCGCGGCGATCTGCCGCATCGCCGGCGTGCCCTGATCCTCGGCCAGCACCTGCCGCACCAACACCCCGGCCACGACCAGTGCACCGGCTGCGATCAGCGCGACCACCACCACCAGGGTTCGGCCTGACCCGGTCAGCACAGGTGCCAATGCAGCTGGAGCACCGAGCCGACTCGGCCCGGGGACAAGTGCGGCGGTGTCCTGCACAACGGACGCGCCGACGAGAACGAATCCAGCCACTGCCGTCCTCCTCGACGTCTGCTGGTGCGCTGAACGCGCTGAACGCGCTGCACTGCTCGGCTGCGCGGGCGCGTCGGCGCGATTCGGGAATGGCCTGGCTTGCTTCGACGCTCACTTCGAACGGATTGCTGCCGGAGAATCCTTCTGCGCCGATTCCTGCGCAGTGGCGGCGGCGAATGATCCGCCCACGGACGAAGCGGACGAAGCCCCGTTCAGACAGAGGCTAACCCGGGGCGTGGTTTGTCTCCAGAGCAGCGCGTGCAACCGGGTGGCCGCCGTGCGGCCGCAGCCGAGCCGCCGGAGAATGAAGGCCCGGAGTCGTTGCGGCACAGCACGCCCGGGATCGCGGAAGGAGGACCGACATGGACTTCGAGGTGATCGTCGAGATCCCCCAAGGCTCCCGCAACAAGTACGAGATGGACCACGCGACCGGGCGGATCCGCCTGGACCGGATGCTGTTCACGGCCACCCGCTACCCGGCGGACTACGGGTTCATCGAAGACACGCTCGGCGGGGACGGCGACCCTCTCGACGCCCTCGTCCTCGTCGGCGAGCCCACCTTTCCGGGATGCGGCATAACGTGTCGCGCCATCGGCATGTTCGTCATGACCGACGAGAAAGGGCCGGACGAGAAAGTACTCTGCGTGCCGGCTTACGACCCGCGCTTTGCGCGGCTGCAGGACATCGACGACATGCCTCCGTTCGACCTCCAGGAGATCACCCACTTCTTCGAGGTCTACAAGGACCTCGAACCCGGAAAGTCCGTCGAGGGCTCCCATTGGGAGAACAAGGCCGGCGCCTACGCCGAGATCGAAGCCTCCCGTTCCCGAGCCGCCGCGGCGGCGCCGAGGACGTAGGCGGCGCCGGAGCTGCCGGCGACGTTGCGCGGGTCGGTGCCGGGGCCGTCGCCGAAGCCGAGCGGGGTGTCGATCCGGCCGGGCGGCGGGTGCCGGCGGGGAAGAAAGCCGATGGTGAGGTGCCGCGGCGTTCCCAGCGCCGTTCGAAAGCCCGGTGACGCAAAGCCGGTACAGCTTTCGAACGGCGTTGGAAATCGTTGTACGGTGGCCGCATGAAGCTCACCAAGGAGCGCATCGTCGATGCGGGCATGGCCGTCTTCGCCGAGGTCGGCTACCAGAACCTGTCCATGCGCCAGGTCGCCGACCGCCTGGACGCCCACGCCGGCAGCCTCTACTACCACGTGCGCGGCAAGGACGAGTTGCTCGCCCTGATGGCCGACCGGGTCTGCCGCCGCGCGTACGACGCCGGCACCGGGGCCCTGGCCGCCCTCCCGCCCGCCGCCACCTGGCAGGACCGCGTCGAGGCCCAGGCCACCTCCCTGCGCCTGAGCATCAAGCAACACCCCGGCGGCGCCCAACTCCTCGCCGACAGCCCCGGCGTGCTCAGCCGCGGCGCCCTCTCCCTGATGGAGCGCCTGCTCCGCACCCTCCTCGACGGCGGTCTGCCCGCCGACCACTGCGGCATCGCCGCCGACACCCTGCTCAGTCACGTCACCGGCTTCGTGCTCCAGGAGCAGAACCAGCCGGCGACGCCACCACCCGTCACCGCCGAGCTCTATGCCGAACTGTGCGACCAATTCCCCCTGGTCATGAGCCCGTTGATCCCACGCGTGAGCCAGGACGAGAAGTTCGCGCGGAGTATCCGCCTGCTCTGCACGGGCTTCGCGGCGCACGGTGGGGTCGGGTGAGGCGGCCCCGCACCGCCCGGGCGGTTCCCAGCGGTCGGCCCCTGCTGTGTCACCCCCGCTCCGCGCCGCTCGTCCGGACGGCGCCCGCGCTGGCGCCCGTCACCAGGACGATGGCCGCGCACTGCGGGGCCGACAGGGTCTGCCCCAGCACCAGGAACCCGGCCAGCGCGCCGACCGCCGGGGCGAGGCTCATCAGCACCGCGAAGGTGGCCGCCGGCAGGCGGCGCAGGGCGAGCACCTCCAGGGCGTACGGCAGTCCGGAGGAGAGCAGCGCCACGGCCAGCCCGAGCGCCAGCACCCCGGGGTCGAGCAGGGCGGTGCCCGCTGCGGCGATCCCCAGCGGCAGGCTCATCAGGGCCGCCACGGCCATCGCCACCACGAGCCCGTCCAGGCGCGGGAAGCGCGCCCCGGCGCGGGAGTTGAGGACGATGTACGCCGCCCACAGGGTGCCGGCGGCCAGCGCGAACCCGGCTCCCGTCAGGTCGAGCCGCGCGAAGCCGTCCCGTCCGAGCAGGAAGACGCCCGCGAGCGCGAGCGCCGCCCACACCAGGCTCACCGCCCGGCGCGCGGCGACCACCGACAGCACGAGCGGACCGAGCACCTCCAGCGTCACCGCGGGCCCCAGCGGGATCCGGACGATCGCCTGGTAGAAGAGGATGTTCATACCGCCGAGCGCCACCCCGAAGGCCCCGGCGACGGCCCAGTCCCCGCGGCTGTGGCCGCGCAGCCGGGGGCGGCAGGCGACCAGCAGCAGCGCGGCCGCGATCGTCACCCGCAGCGCGACCGTCCCGAAGGGCCCGACGCGCGGGAACAGCAGCGCGGCGACGGCGGAGCCGAACTGCACCGACAGGGTGCCGCCCAGCACCAGCCCGACACCGCCGAGACCGCCGAGACCGCCGAGGCCGCCGGCACCGCCGAGACCGCCGGGGCTGCGGGCGGGCGGGCCCGCGCTGTCGACCCGGCCCACCGGGGTGCTCGGCACGGTCGCCGTCCGGGACATCGTGTTCGTCATGCACCCCACGCTAGGAAGTCGTTCGTGCCGCGTGAAATGCCGACTGGCGAGCCATTATGCTTCTGAGGCATGACCATCGAGCTGCGCCACCTGCGTGCCTTCCTCACCATCGTCGAGGAAGGCACGATCACCCGCGCCGCCGCCCGCCTGCACACCGGGCAGCCCGCGCTCTCCCGGACCCTGCGCCAGCTGGAGGACCACCTCGGCGTCCGCCTGATCGACCGCTCCACCCACCACCTGGACCTCACCGCGGCCGGCCGCGCCTTCCGTGACCGTGCCGCCGCCGCACTCGCCGCCGTGGACACCGCCCTCGACCCCCGCACGCTCACCTCGCCGCCCCTGCGCCTCGGCCACCCGTGGGCCGCCCTCGGCGACCACACCATCCCGCTGCTGCGCCGCTGGGACGACGAGCACCCCGACGTGCCGCTCGAACTGCGCCGCATCGACGACCGCACGGCCGGGCTCACCCAGGGCCGGGTGGACATCGCCCTGCTGCGCGGCGAGGTCACGGCGCCCGGCCTGGTCACGGAGCTGCTGCTGGACGAGGAGCGGGTCGCGGTGGTGCCCGCCGCCAGCGCCCTCGCCGACCGTGACGTCCTCACCCTCGCGGATCTCGCGCCGTGGCCGGTCGCCCTGAACACGGTCGCGGGCACCACGACCCTCGACCTCTGGCCCGCCGACAACCGCCCCACGACGACGATCGAGGTCGCCAACACCGACGAGTGGCTGACCGCCATCGCCGCCGGCCGGGCCGTCGGCATCTCGACCGCCGCGACGCCCCGGCTGCACAAGCACCCCGCGATCGCCTACCGCCCGCTCGCCGACGCCCCGCCCGTCCCGCTGTTCCTGGCCTGGCGCCGGGGCATCCCGTCGCACCCGGCGATCCCGGCCCTGGTCCGGCTGGCCCGCGACGTGGCGACGGGGCGCTGAGGGACACCGGCCGGGCGCCCAACGGGAGTTGACGGGGCGCCGACCCGGGAGTCGACCCGGAGTCGGCGGCGGCAAGGGGGAGCCGAGAGCGCCGGTGATTCCTCCGACACCTGTCGGGGCTCATGACAACTCGCTAACATCACGGACGGTCACCACCCGGGAACCGCGAAGGTCCCGGCGACGGAGGGGAAGCGCCATGCGATATGCGGACGGACCGCAGACGTACTGCGAGGTGCACATCAAGGCCACGGTCGAGGAGGTCTGGTCGCTGGTCACCGACATCGCCCTGCCCGCCCGGCTCAGCCCCGAACTCCGGGGCGTCGCCTGGCTCGACGGGGCGGACGGGCCCGCGGTGGGGGCGCGGTTCGAGGGTTACAACGAGAACGAGCGGCTGGGCCACTGGCGGACGGTGTCCCACGTGACGGAGCTGACGGACCGGGAGGTGTTCGCGTGGATCGTCACCGACGCGGACGGCCGGTTCGGCGAGCCCTCGGTGGACCCGGCGACCTCGCTCGCGTCCTGGCGCTACGAGCTCACGCCGGACGACGGCGGCACCCGGCTGCGCCACTCGGTGCTGATCGGCCCCGGCCGCAACGGCGTGACGGCCGCCATCGACCGCTGGCCGGACCGTGAGGAGCAGATCATCGAGGTCCGCCTCGGCGAACTGCGCACGGGCATGACGGCCACCCTCGACGGGATCAAGTCGCTCGCCGAGCAGCCGTTCGCCGAGCAGTCGACGGCCGAGCAGTCACGGGCCGACCAGTCGCCGGCCGAGCAGGGGAGTTAGGCACCACCTTGGAGGACCACAGCGCACTCCTGGACGCCGTCCGCGCGTCCGCCGCCCGGTTCGCCGCCTCCGTCTCGGCCCTGACCGAGGCGCAGGCGCGCGGGCCGTCGGCGCTGCCCGGCTGGAGCCGGGCCCACGTCCTCACCCACGTCGCCCGCAGCGCCGACGTCTACAGCTGGCTGCTGGCCCTGGCCCGCACGGGCGCCGAGCCCGGGCCCAGGGCCGACGCCGCCGCACTGGAGCGCCGGCTGCGCGAGGGCGCCGACCGGGACGCCCCCGCCCTCGTCGCCGACCTGCGCGGCAGCCTCGACGGGCTGCTCGACGAGGCCTCGGCCATGCCCGCCGAGCGCTGGTCCGTCCTCGTCTCCGCCCTCGCGGGGTGGAAGCACCCGGCCTGGTTCACCCTCCACCGGGCGCGGCGCGAACTGGAGGTCCACCACGCCGACCTCGCGCTCGGCCGCACCCCGGCCGCCTGGCCCGCCGGCTTCGTCACCGCAGCCCTGGCGGAGACTGCCGCCGCCCTGGCCGAGCGCGGCTTCCCCGTCGCCCGGATCGAGGCCACGGACCTCGGTCGCTCCTGGACCGTCGCCCCGACCGGCCCGACCGCGTCCGGCCCCGGCCACGCGCTGCTCGCCTGGCTCGCGGGCCGCGGCCCGGCGCCGGACGCCGCGCTGCCGGCCCCGCCGCCGTGGCCGCAGCCGCCGGTGCCGGGGTGGGGCTGAGCGACGGCGCCGAACGGGGGCCGAGCGGGACGCTGACATTTGTCACGCCCCATCAATGTGCCGGCACACTGCCTCGGGAGGGGTGCCCCCGGCCAGCATGAGTGCCATGACCTCGACCGATCTGAACCACCCCGAGACCCTCCGGGCCTTCCGCACCATCCGCCGCCTCCTGGGCGCCTACCTCGGGATCAGCCTCGTCACGATGGCCGCGATCGTCGCGCTCGCCGGCCACCCCGACCTCGTCAACGTCGCCGTCTGGATCCGCGGCAGCGCCGTCGCGGCCAGCTCGGTGATCACGCTCGTCCTGGCCGTCAAGGCGGCCCGGGGCTCGACCGGAGCGTTCCGCCGGCTGCGGATCATCTCGACCGCCATGCTCGTCGCGGTCGTCGTGATCGTCGCCATGCCGGGCACGTTCCCGTTCTGGATGAAGATCGAGCAAACCCTCTGCGGCGCCCTGCTGCTGGGGGTGGCCGTGATCCTCAACGGCCGCCACCTGCGTACGCTCTTCGCGGCCGGCACCCCGGCCGACTGAGATCCGACGAGCGGAAGGCGTACCCGTGACCGACGAAGGCCCGGACTCCGGATCGCACCGGTGGGCGTACGGCTGGCGCCGCGTCATGCTGGCCACCGGCATGCTCATCTATCCGGCCCTCACCGCCCTGGGCGTGTCCAACACCGTCGCCGGGACGCGGGCCGTCGCCGGGTACGCGGTCGTCGCGGCCTTCGCCGTCTGCTACGTGGCCGGTGGCATCGCGCTGGCCCGCGGCCGGCGGCGGCAGGCCGAACTCCTGACGGCCGTGGAGGCGGCGCTGTTCGTCGCCGCCCTGCCGTTCGCCCACGCCGACGCGTTCTTCCTCGCCACCGGCGTCGTCTCCTTCGTCGCCGTGCTGTTCCCCGACCGAGCCACCGCGGCCGTGGCGATCGGCACGGCCGGTGCCATCGTCCTGCCGTGGGCGGTGCGCCCCTGGCACACCGGGCCCGGCTGGTTCCAGGCGCTGGGCCTGCTCTTCAGCTCGCTCACCGTGCGCGGGTTCTCCGAGATCGCCACCACCAACCGCGAACTGGTCGCGGCCCGGGCCGAGGTGGCGCGCCTCGCCTCGGAGGCCGAGCGCAACCGGATCGCCCGGGACCTGCACGACCTGCTCGGGCACTCGCTCACCGCGATCACGGTCAAGTCCCGGCTGGCCCAGCGGCTCGCCGTCAAGGACCTCGACCAGGCGGTCGAGGAGATGGCCGCCGTGGAGGGCCTGTCCCGGCAGGCGCTCGCCGACGTACGGGCGGCCGTCTCCGGCTACCGCGAGGTGACGCTGGCCGCCGAACTCGCCCGCGGCCGCGAGCTGTTGCGCGCCGCCGGGGTGGTCGCCGACCTGCCGGGAGCCACCGACGCGGTGTCCCCGGCGCACCGGGAGCTGTTCGGCTGGGTGGTCCGGGAGGGCCTGACCAACGTCGTCCGGCACGCTCGCGCGAGCCGCTGCACGGTGCTGGTCGCCGATGCGTCCGTGGAGATCCGCGACGACGGGCCCGGCGCGGGCCCCGGCGTGGGCGACGGCAAGGGCCTCGCGGGCCTGCGCGAACGGGTGGCGGCCGCGGGCGGTAGCGTCGAGGCCGGCCCGCTGAGCCCGCGCGGGTGGCGGCTGCGGGTCACCGTCCCCGCGGTCTCCCGCCGGCCGCACCAACCCGTCCGAGAAGGAAGCCCATGACGATCCGTCTCCTGCTGGCGGAGGACCAGGAACTGGTCCGTACCGCCCTGCGCACGCTGCTCGACCTGGAGGACGACTTCGCGGTGGTCGCCGCCGTCGGCCGCGGCGACCAGGTCGTGGACGCGGCCCGCGAGCACCGGCCCGACGTGGCCCTCCTGGACATCGAGATGCCCGGCCTGGACGGCCTCGCCGCCGCCGCGGTCCTCGCCCAGCAGGTGCCCGACTGCCGGGTGGTGATCCTCACGACCTTCGGGCGCGCCGGCTACCTGCGGCGCGCGATGGAGGCGGGCGCGGTGGGCTTCGTCGTCAAGGACGCGCCCGCCGAGGTGCTGGCCGACGCGATCCGCCGGGTCGTCGCGGGGGAGCGGGTCGTGGACCCGGAGCTCGCCGCCGCGACCCTCGCCGCGGGCGCCTCCCCGCTCACCGCCCGCGAGCGCGACGTCCTGAACGCCTGCCGCTCGGGCGCCGACGTGGCCGAGATCGCCGCCAAGCTGTACCTGTCGGAGGGGACGGTCCGCAACTACTTCTCGTCCGCGATCGCCAAGACCGGCAGCCGCAACCGGCTGGAGGCGCTGCGCGTGGCGGACGACCGCGGCTGGCTGTGAGCCGCGTGCCGCCGCAGCCCGCGTCCCGTTGTAGCCCGGCGTCCCGCCGCGACCCGCGTCCCGCCGCGACCCGCGTCCCGTTGTGACCCGCATTCCATCACGGTGGAATCCCTTGGCTGCGGCCTTCGCGGCGATCAAGCTGGTCCCCGTAGCCAGCCGTGCCGTTTCCGCTGATTGGGAGCCCTCATGCCCGCCGAACCGATTCCCGCCGAGCCCCTGCCCGCCGACGTCCAGCGGGAGATCGCCCGTGCCCTGGGCGTCGCTCCCGTCGCGAGCGCCGAGCAGGAGGCCGAGCGCCGGGTGGCCTTCCTCGCCGCGCAGGTGCGTGCGGCCGGTGCTCGCACGCTCGTGCTCGGCATCAGCGGCGGCGTCGACTCCACGACCACCGGACGGCTCTGCCAGCTCGCCGCCGAGCGGCTGCGCGCCGAGGGCCACGAGGCCTCGTTCTGTGCGATGCGGCTGCCCTACGGCGTGCAGGCCGACGAGGCGGACGCCCAGCTGGCGCTCGACTTCATCCGGCCCGACCAGGTCCTCACCGTGGACATCAAGCCCGCCACCGACGGCGCCATGGACGCCCTGGCGGCCGCCGGTCTGACCTTCCGGGACCGCGCCCACGAGGACTTCGTCCGCGGCAACACCAAGGCCCGGCAGCGGATGATCGCCCAGTACGCCGTCGCCGGGGCGTCCGACGGGGTCGTGATCGGCACGGACCACGCGGCGGAGGCGGTCACCGGCTTCTTCACCAAGTTCGGCGACGGCGCGGCCGACGTCATGCCGCTGTCCGGCCTGACGAAGCGGCAAGTTCGGTCTATAGCCGAGATGTTGGGCGCGCCGGCGGAGCTCGTCCACAAGACGCCCACCGCCGATCTGGAGTCGCTCGCGCCGGGCAAGCCCGACGAGGACGCCCTCGGCGTCGGCTACGAGGCCCTGGACGACTTCCTGGAGGAGCGCCCGGTCAGCGAGGAGGTGTTCCGCACGGTGCTCGGCCACTACCGCCGCACCGAGCACAAGCGCCGGCTGCCGGTCGTCCCGTCGTAGCGGGTCCGGGCGCGACGGCGTAGCCTCACAGAGAGGGCCTCGCCCGTCGGCGGAAGGGGACTCGGCCATGAAGTACGACGAGATCATCGCCACCGTCCAGGACCTCGCCGGGCTCCCCGACCGGGCTGCCGCCGAGCGCGCCACCAAGGCCGTCCTGCTCACCCTCGGCGAGCGCCTCCCCTCCGGGCTCGATGCGCACGTGGCCGCCCAGCTGCCGCCCGAGCTCGCCGCCTCCGTGCGGGAGGCGGCCCAGGAGGCCGACGAGGAGGGGCGCACCCACGCCTCCGGCGAGCGCTTCGGCCTGCCCGTCTTCGCCGGCCGCGTCGCCAGCCGGGCCGGCACGGGCGAGGACGGCGGCATCCGCGAGGCCGCCGCCGTCCTGGAGGTCCTGGACGCCGCGCTCGCGCCGGACCTGATGGACAAGCTGGCCGCCGTCCTCCCGCACGACATCGCCGAACTGCTCCCGTCCGGCCGCGCCCGGGCCTAGCCACCCGGCCGACGCTGACGCGGCGGCCGAGGCGTTCCCGTCCGGCGGCCGTCCTGCTGGGAGGCGGTGCGGGTCAGGTGGCCGGCCTTGATGCTGTCGCTGACCGTGCGGCCGGCCACCGACGGGTCCACGCCGAGGAGTTCGGCGCTCGCGCCGACGGTGATCTCCGCCTCGGAGTCGCGGGTGTGCTGTTCGACGAGGTTCAGGACCAGGGTGCGGCTGAAGTCCTTGGCCGAGATGGGGTTCTCGACCTCCAGGAGCGAGGTGGGCCGACCGCTTCAGCGCGGCGGCAGCCCGGCGTCCGGGATGCCGAGGTGCTCCCGCATGGCCTGCCGCCCGGCGTCGGTGACGGCGAGAGCGCGGGTCGTGCCGATCCGGGTGAGCCAGCCGTCGGCGAGGGCGTGCTCGCACAGGGCCGCGCCTACGGCGCCCGCGAGGTGTGGGCGGCGTTCGGTCCAGTCCAGGCACGCGCGGACGAGGGGGCGGCGGGAGCGGGTGGGCAGGGCGACGCCGATCTCGGCCAGCCAGGCCGCGCCCGCCTCGGTGAGCCGAGGGTCGTGTCCCCAGCTTCCGAGGAGTCCACGCTCGGCCATCGCGTCGGTGATCGCCAGCGCGACGGCTCCGGCCAGGTGGTCGTAGCACAGGCGGGCGTGGGCGAGGGCCCGCTGCCGCCCGGACTCGGACAGTGAGCGCGGTGGCGCAACGCGGCGCGGAGCCAGCGCGGCCAGGCTCTCGATCAGCTCCATCACCCGCGCGTCGGAGAGCCGGAGGTAGCGGTGCCGCCCCTGCCGCTCCTCGGCCAGCAGGCCGCCGCGCACCAGCAGGTTCAGGTGCTCGGTCGCGGTCGAGGCCGCGACCCCGGCGTGGCGCGCGAGCTCGGCCGCCGTCCACGCGCGGCCGTCCAGCAACGCGACGCAGAAGGCGGCGCGTGTGCCGTCGGCCAGCAGCCTGGCCACCTCGGCCACGTCCACCCCGACGTCCCCCACGTCCGCACCGGTACGTCGAGTGTCCATACGGGCCAGTCTCGCGCATTCCCGGTTCGGCGCCCGCCGAAGGGTCCGCGCCCTACGGTCGACCGCATGCGACCCATCGTCGAGCTCACCGACACCCCGCTCCCGGCCGACCTGACGCCGATCTCCGACGGCCTGGACCGCTTCAACACGGAGGCCACCGGAATCGACGACCGGACCCCGATCGCCGTGCTCGTCCGCGGCCCGGAGACGGGGGAGGTGATCGGCGGCCTGACCGGCCGCACCTCGCTCGGCCTGCTCTTCGTCGACCTCCTCTACCTGCCGCCCACCCTGCGGGGCACCGGCCTCGGCACCGAACTCCTGCGCCGCGCCGAGCACGAGGCCCGCACCCGCGGCTGCCGTGCCGCCGTCCTCTACACCATCAGCTTCCAGGCCCCCGACTTCTACCGGAAGCTCGGCTGGCAGTTGATGGGTGAGGTGCCGTGCGACCCGCCGGGCACGAGCCGCGTCTTCCTGACCAAGGACCTGACGGGCCCGGCGCGTTCAGAGTGAGGTGAACGGATGGTGGTCGGCCGTGGCCAGGCGGCGGACGAAGCCGGCGAGCTGCACGGCACACTGGGCGACCTCCGCCCACCCGGCCCGGCCGTTACCAAGTGAGGTCAGGCGTTGCCGAAAGGTGCAACCAAGGGGCGCTCTCCGACCGCGCAGTGGTAGCAACGCGCCACAGCGCCGTCGTGGTTGTACCACTCATGGGCTCCGCAGTCCTGGCTGCCCTTGTCGGCGAGACCTCGCTCGACGAGGAACCAAGGCAAGTGCCTGCGCAGACGGGTACGCCACCGACACCGACCGGTCCGAGTCATTCCGGGAGGTTAACCCGACCCAGCTGACCATGGAGATCATTTACCGGGCCGAGGATCTGGGCCGAGCCACGAGGTCGGCGGCCATGTACGTCCGGGGCCGGTCCTCACTGGGAGGACCGGCCCTGGGGCCCGCACCCCACCGACGCCAGGACTTGGAGTCCGTGGCCTGACCGGGCACCGCAAGCCGTTTCGGCCGATCGCGCCCAGCGACTGCGTGAGGAGCTCGCCGATCCCGACGCCGAGGTCACGCGACTGGGGGCGGATGAGGTGGTGTACCACTCATCCCCATCGGCGTACTGCACAGTGGGTCGGGCCGCGCACAGGATACCCGTGGTACACACCTGCCGCCATCCTGAGCGGCAGCGCTCAGGAGCTGGCCAACAGCGCCTCATACCCGTCAAGGCAGGGAGTACGCTGGGAATGTCCGGATGTGCGACCCGCATCCGGCGGGTCGTGTTGAGGATCCGCGTGTGTAAGGGATGGGTCGACATCATGACTCTTCATTCAGATACAAATGCACCGGGGAAAGCGCGCAGACGCCGCATCACCACACTTCTGGTGGCCACCGCGGTGGGAGTTGGCACCACGCTCGGCACGGGGTACGCGAGTGACCTCGCCCAGCAGACAGTCGGTCAGCAGACACCACTGGCAGCGACCGCGCTGGTGTCCACCAACTCCGTCAACACCGTGCAGACATCGTCCGCCGTGAAGGTGAACATCGCCGGCTTCGCCTTCTCGCCGTCGTCGCTGACGGTCAGCCGGGGCACCACGGTCACCTGGACCAACGGCGACCCGGTCATGCACTCGGTGAAGAGCGACGGTCGCGGTCCGCTGCACTCGGGGCCGATGAACCCGGGGGACTCCTACAGCTTCCGGTTCGATTCGCCCGGAACCTACAGCTATCACTGCTGCTTCCACACCTACATGGTCGCCACGGTCACGGTGAAGTGAGGCAACGACAGCTGTGCCCTGGTCAGTCCATCCGCGTACTCTGTCGACATCTCCCGCGCAGGAGGTCCTCTCGCAGACGATCTCCTGCCGGCAATCGCGTCCCCGACCGGCCGAGCACCCCGGCCCGGTCCCACATCAGGGCCGTGACCAGCGGATCGTGACCAGCGGATTCAGGATGGAAACAGCTGAATGGGCGTGCTGACCGACTGATCCGTGCGGCGGACGCGGCGGCGGTCCGGCGGCTGCTGGGCGAGACGGACGGGGGATCGCCCCTCGTCGGTTCGCGGCCGGCGTCGACGGGGTTGAGGCGAAGGGGCTGGACCCGGGCGTCGTGCTGGGGCAGCTGTTCGCGGCCGCCCGCCAAGTGCCCTGGTCCGCGGGTGCTCGCGATCCGGCGGGCCGGCAACGGGACTTGGGAGCCTCCCGGTGGCGTGCTGGAGCTGACGGAAGCCGTCGAGGACCGCCGCATCGGCTTCGCTCTCCACCCGGCCGAATGGGGCGCCGGGAACCCGTCTCTGTCATGCTGAAAGCGAGGGGTGAGAAACGGACAGGTGCGACGAGGAGCGCGGT
The DNA here is from genome assembly GCF_053596725.1 of Kitasatospora sp. NPDC001660. Classification (NCBI taxonomy): domain Bacteria; kingdom Bacillati; phylum Actinomycetota; class Actinomycetes; order Kitasatosporales; family Streptomycetaceae; genus Kitasatospora; species Kitasatospora sp. NPDC001660. The sequence goes on from NZ_JBSFGU010000035.1 coordinate 52,213, forward strand.
TTTGTTCACCCATGCCAGCGTGCCGAAAGCCGTGTTCATTCCGGCGCTGCCGATCGCGCACGAGAGTTTGCGCGCGGCGCGTGACGAGGCGCTGGTGGCCGCGGGCGCTCGCTACGGCCGCGATTTCAGCGGGATCCCGGTGACGAGAACCGCGTCGGGCGCCAGGTCCACCGAGGCTGTCCTGCAGCGCTGCGCGGACGGGCACTGCCCGACCGGCTCCTGTGTGCGGGACGACGAGGAGCCCGTGCTGCGCAGGCAAGCCGACGGGGCCGGGCCGGGGTTCGCGCCGGCCGTCGTGCACGAGGTTCTGCGTGAGCCCGGCGAGGCACTGGACGCGAGGACGAAGGCGTCGATGGGGTCGCGGTTCGGCCGGGACTTCAGCCACGTCCGAGTCCATACCGACCCGCGTGCCGCGGAATCGGCCGCCGCGGTCGCCGCTCGGGCGTACACCGTGGGCTCACACGTGGTGTTCGGTTCTCGTGGCTACCGGCCGGACACGCCCGACGGCAGCCGACTGCTGGCACACGAGCTGACCCACGTCGTGCAGCAGGGGGCGGGCGGCGTGATTCCCGCCTCCGGGCTGCGGATCGGCGCTGCGCACAGCGGCGCCGAGGCCGAGGCCTTCGCCGTGGCGGAGGGTCGGTCCCGCACGCTGCCCGGTGCCGATGCCGGTGCGGCCACGGTGCTACGCCGTCAGCCCGCCACCGCCGATGTCGATCTGGAGCCCGCCGGGCCGGAGGACCTGGAGCAGATGCGCAGGCTCGGTGTCACCCTGCCCGCCGTCGGTCCGCAGACCTGGGGTGCGATCACGAAGTGGGCGGGACGTCCGCTCGGCAAGGACGAGCAGGCGCGGATCGTCCGCCTGCTGTCGGCCACGGCCCCGACCGGCCAGCCGTTGGCGTTCGCCCGCGGTCCGCAGTTCGTGCTGCACGACACCGGCGCCCAGGTCACCGCCAAGCGCATCGCCGAGCATGGCGCGTTGTCACGTGGACCACTGGACGAGGGGGTGACCGCCTGGGTTCCCCGGGAGGGCGCGGAGACGGTGGCCCGGCCGTCGTTCTACGACCCGCGGCGCCCGGCCACCACGCAGTTCGAGCGCGGTCAGGACGTCATGGACAAGGATGCGCGGGAACGGCTCTACCGGCAGGTCTGGGCGCTCTCCGGCACGGCTGCCCGCAGGACCGCCCTGGAGCAGGCGCTGGCGGGGCTGACTCTGTCCGAGAAGGAGGCCACGCACGAGCGCAGGACGGCGGAGCAGGAGCTCGGCGGCCCCGTCGGCGAGGACAGCAGTGTTCACACCACGGGCTCGTGGGTCGCCGGTGGCCTGTGCCGTGCGGTGACTGCGGGCGGGGTCGCCTCGGTGGCGGCCTCGGCAGGGGCGAGGCCGGAGCTGGAGCGCGTCTGCAAGGCACTCGAACCGCTGTTCCGCGCCCGGGAAGAGCGCATGGGCTCCATGGTCAACGTGGAGATCGTCCAGGAGTCGGGCGGCAAGCCCACCGCACCGACACGGCTGCCCGCCTACACCGCGACGCAGTACGAGGCGGTCGCCCGCCTGTATCTGAGGGCCGCGCTCCAGGCGCGGGTCTGGCCGGAGATCACCACCCATTTCCTGGTGGACCGGGGCGTCGGCGACCACAGGGATCCGCGCTGCTTCGATCTCGGGCGGCTCTACCGGCTCATTCAGGTGCAGATGGGCCACCCCGAGGGCGCGAGCTACGGAATCACGCCGAAGTACGGTACGGCCCCGACGAGCAACGTGTGGTGGACCAAGGACGTCTGCGGCGGACCACCGCCCGGCTGAGCGGCCAGCTGTCGGCTTTCCGTCCCCGGGGACACCGGAGCCCCCACCTGACGCCGGAATTCGCTTGCTCCGCAGGCGCGGTGTGCGCGGATACTGCGGCATGAGCAGAATCGCGAACGTCCTCGTGCTGGCCCCGTGGGACGAGGAGGCGATGGCGCCGCTGTGCCGGCCGGACGCCTCGCGCAGCTGGGACGGCTGCTTCGAGCCGCTGCCCACGTTCGTCGAGGCGTGGGTGGCCGAGTTCGATCGGATGGGCCAGCGGACCGGTCTGCTGCGTCACTTGGAGTCCCTGCCGTGGCGGGCCCCGGAGAGCGTCCAGGTGCTGATTCGTGACGAGGAGGACGACTGCTTCGGGCTGTGGATGATGCGGGACGGCCGGCTGACCGAGATCCCCGTCCCGGGCCATCGGCGACTCCATCGGCTGGTGCCTTCCACCGGGTTTCCGCCCAGCCCCGGCCTGCTCTGGCGCGCGTCCACGCCCGTGCCGGCCGGGTTCTCCACGGAGCGCCAGGACCCCCGCCCGGCCTGGTAACCCGGACCCGGCCGTCCCCCTCATCAGGGTGTCTGTCTCGAACGTCGGCGGGGCGGCTTGCCGATCGCTTACCGGATCCCTCACCGGCGGGAAGGGCGCCCGCAGGCCCCGTCCCGGACCGATCAGGATTCGAGAAGCACCGCCCCGAGGCCCGCGCCTAGCCTCGTGGACATGGACACCAACGACCTCAGCATCCACTGGACCTTCCTCCCGCACACCGACCCCGACGCGTCGCTCGCCTTCTACCGCGACCTCCTCGGCTTCGAGGTCCGCAAGGACGTCGGCCAGGGCAGGATGCGCTGGATCACCGTCGGCCCCGCCGGCAGCCCCGGCACGTCCGTCGTCCTGGAGCCGCCGGCGATGGACCCCGGCGTCACCGAGGACGAGCGCCGCACCATCACCGAGATGATGGCCAAGGGCACCTACGCCCGCCTCACCCTCGCCTCCGCCGACCTCGACGGCGTCTTCGACCGGCTCAAGTCCGGCGGCGCCGAGCTCGTCCAGGAGCCGACCCAGCAGCCGTACGGCGTCCGCGACTGTGCCTTCCGCGACCCGGCGGGCAACCTGATCCGCATCAACGAACTCGGCTGAGCAACCCGAAGTCCCGCCCCCGGCCCGCCCGGTGCGGTTGGATGGACCGACCGCGCGGGCGGGCCCGCCCGACAGATCTGGAGACACGACCACCATGGCCAAGAGGACGGACGCGGACGTGCACGCGCCGGTGCCGCACGACGCCGACAGCCACGACATGATCCGCGTGCTCGGCGCGCGCGAGAACAACCTCAAGGACGTCAGCGTCGAGATCCCCAAGCGCCGGCTGACGGTGTTCACCGGCGTCTCCGGCTCGGGCAAGAGCTCGCTGGTGTTCGACACCATCGCCGCCGAGTCGCAGCGGCTGATCAACGAGACCTACAGCGCCTTCGTCCAGGGCTTCATGCCGTCGCTGTCGCGCCCCGACGTCGACGTCCTCGACGGGCTGACCACCGCGATCATCGTCGACCAGCAGCGGATGGGCGCCGACCGGCGCTCCACCGTCGGCACCGCGACCGATGCCAACGCGATGCTGCGCATCCTCTTCAGCCGACTCGGCGAGCCGCACATCGGCTCGCCCAAGGCGTACTCCTTCAACGTCCCCTCCGTCAGCGGCGCCGGTGCCGTCACCGTCGAGCGCGGCGGCAAGACGGTGAAGGAGCGGCGCTCCTTCAGCATCACCGGCGGCATGTGCCCGCGCTGCGAGGGCCGCGGCACCGTCTCCGACATCGACCTCACCCAGCTGTTCGACGACACGAAGTCGCTCTCCGAGGGCGCGCTCACCATCCCCGGCTACACGCCCGGCGGTTGGAACTACCGGCTCTACAGCGAGTCGGGCTTCTACGACCCGGACAAGCCGATCCGCAGGTACACCAAGAAGGAGCTGCACGACTTCCTGCACCGCGAGCCGGTCCGGATGAAGATCGCGGGCATCAACATGACCTACGAGGGCCTGATCCCGCGGATCCAGAAGTCGTACCTCGCCAAGGACAGGGAGGCGATGCAGCCGCACATCCGGGCGTTCGTGGACCGGGCGGTCGCCTTCACCACCTGCCCCGAGTGCGACGGCACCCGGCTCACCGCGGCGGCCCGGTCGTCCAGGATCGGGAAGATCGGCATCGCCGACGCGTGTGCCATGCAGATCAGCGACCTGGCGCAGTGGGTGCGCGGCCTGGACGAGCCCTCGGTGGCGCCGCTGCTCACCAGCCTGGGGGAGACCCTCGACTCGTTCGTCGAGATCGGCCTCGGCTACCTCTCGCTCGACCGGCCGTCCGGCACGCTCTCGGGCGGCGAGGCGCAGCGCGTCAAGATGATCCGCCACCTCGGCTCCTCGCTCACCGACGTCACGTACGTGTTCGACGAGCCCACCGTGGGTCTGCACCCGCATGACATCCAGCGGATGAACGACCTGCTGCTGCGGCTGCGCGACAAGGGCAACACGGTGCTCGTGGTCGAGCACAAGCCGGAGACGATCGCGATCGCCGACCACGTCGTCGACCTCGGCCCCGGCGCGGGCAGCGGCGGCGGCACGGTGTGCTTCGAGGGCACCGTCGAGGGGCTGCGGGCCGGTGGCACGATCACCGGCCGGCACCTCGACGACCGGGCCTCGGTCAAGGAGACGGTGCGCAGGCCCACCGGCAGGCTGGCGATCCGCGGCGCGTCGACGCACAACCTGCGGGACGTCGACGTGGACATCCCGCTCGGGGTGCTCGCCGTCGTCACGGGCGTGGCCGGCTCCGGGAAGAGCTCGCTCGTGCACGGCTCGATCCCCGTCGACGCGGGCGTGGTGTCGGTCGACCAGACCGCGATCCGCGGCTCGCGGCGCAGCAACCCGGCGACGTACACCGGCTTGCTGGAGCCGATCCGCAAGGCCTTCGCCAAGGCCAACGGGGTGAAGCAGGCCCTGTTCAGCGCCAACTCCGAGGGCGCGTGCCCGACGTGCAACGGCGCGGGCGTGGTCTACACCGACCTGGCGATGATGGCCGGCGTCGCGAGCGTCTGCGAGGACTGCGAGGGCAAGCGGTACCAGGCGTCGGTGCTGGAGTACCACCTGGGCGGGCGCGACATCAGCGAGGTGCTCGCGATGCCGGTGACCGAGGCCGAGGAGTTCTTCCGCGAGGGCGAGGCCCGCATCCCCGCCGCGCACGCGATCCTGACCCGGCTCGCGGACGTCGGCCTCGGCTACCTCAGCCTGGGCCAGCCGCTCACCACGCTGTCCGGCGGCGAGCGCCAGCGGCTCAAGCTCGCGACCCACATGGCCGACAAGGGCGGCGTCTACGTCCTCGACGAGCCGACCACCGGCCTGCACCTGGCCGACGTCGAGCAGCTGCTCGGCCTGCTCGACCGCCTCGTGGACTCGGGCAAGTCGGTGATCGTCGTCGAGCACCACCAGGCGGTCATGGCGCACGCGGACTGGATCATCGACCTCGGCCCGGGCGCCGGCCACGACGGCGGGAGGATCGTCTTCGAGGGCACGCCGGCCGAGTTGGTCGCCAAGCGCCACACCCTCACCGGGGAGCACCTCGCGGCGTACGTGGGCGCCTGATCCTGGGCGCGGCGGCTCACCGGGCGACGGGGTGGCGCGCCGGGCGGCCGCCGATCCGGCCCGGGGGGCAGGCCGATCGCCACCAGCAGGACGGTGGCGAGCGGGAGCCGCGGGGCCGGGCGATCAGACGAGCGGCGGGTCGTCGGTGTCCATGAGGCGCAGGATCAGGTCGTCGACGTCGAGGTGCAGGGTCTCGGAGCCGTACGGGACGACGTGCTCGGTCGCGGCGAGGAAGGCCTGGACGAGGGCGGCGGGGGCGCGCAGGACGGCCGTCGTCTCGTCGGCGCTGAGGGCGATGAAGAGCGTCGCGGAGGCGGCCCCGGTGCCGCGGTGGACGGTGACGTCGCCGAGGCCGGCCCAGCCGGTGAGGCCGATGACGAGGAGCTCGCGGGCGAAGATCCAGGTGATCGGCTCGTCGAGGTCGACGTGGGTGTCGAGGCTGACCGCGTACGGGTCCTCCCGGCGGTAGCGCAGCCGGGCGGGCAGGGAGACGAGCAGGCCGGGGCAGGCGACCGCCTCCAGGTCGATGTACAGCGCCAACTCCTGGTCGGCGCAGGCGTTGTCCTGTGGGGCGCCGGGCAACTCGTGCTCGCTCATGGCTCTTCCTCTTCTCTTCCCCGGGGGTGCTTCGGGGGTGCTGCGGGCAAGGATCTGAAGAATCGTTTTTTCTCGGTGGTCTTCGGTGGTCGTGCGGTGCTGACGGGCTTTCGGCGGTGCTGGCGGGCGTCGGCGGTGCGGGCTTCCGGCTGGAGAACGAGCCGGCCCGTCCCGGGTAACCGTCCGCGACGATATTCGGGCGACGGCGCCCTGTCCCGGCCTGCGGCATTGCGGTTCGGTCTCCGTTGCAGCGGAGATGTGCATGACCGGTCCGTTGATGCCAGAGTATTCACGTCTTCTTTTCCGATCGGGGGGTTCCGGTGACAACGGAGGATGGGTCGGATCTCGTCGCCGCGGTGGTCGAGGCGCTTGTGCAGTCCGCGTCGCACACGGTCGGCGCGGCCGGTGCGGCGCTCGGCGGCGAGGCGGTCGCGCGCGTGCGGGAGGCGCTGCGGCAGTGGCCGCAGTGGGCGCAGGCGCTCTCCCGGGTCGAAGCCGCTCCGGGCGACCAGCAGGCGCAGCGGGACCTTGCGCTGGCGGTGGGCCAACTCCTGGGCCGGGACGCGGGCCTGACGGCCAGCCTGCGCGCCAGGCTCTCCGTCGCCACGACCGAACCCCCGCCGGGGGCGGGGACTCCGGTGCGGCAACTCGGCGGCGACGCCCAGGCGTCCGGGCCGTCCGCATCGGGCGACGCCCCCAACTGGCCCGCGCCCGGCGCCAACTGGCCCGCGCCCGGTGCCGGAACGGGAACGGCCCCCCGGCGCCGCGGCATCGGGCTGATGGTCGGCGTGCTCGTCGTGATCGCGGCCCTGATCGCGCTCGGGATCCACCTCAACTCCGGTCAGCCGCAACGACTCGGGGGCGCCGGCGGCCCGTTCGGGGCGGCGCCGCTGGCCGGCGTGGCGCAGGTGCGGTCCGTCCTTCCCGACCTGCACGCCGTGCCGGCCGGCTGGCGCGAGGACCGGGCGCCGACCGCCGAGCCGCCGAAGGACTGCCACGCCGACGACACCTCGGCGGCGGAGGCGGACGTCTGCTCGCAGACCATCGGGACGGGCGTCGTGGGCTTCCGTGCGGACAACGGGAACACGCGGGTGATGTTCCGGGTCATCGCCGGCCCCAGCCCGGCCTGGGCCGACCGGACCTACGACCTGGCCGGCTCCGCGGGCAGCAGCGACTCCACCTCCGAGCCCGTGCCCGTCGCGGCGGTCGGAGACCGCTCCACCGCCTACCGCAGCGGCCGGTACACGAGCGTCGTGATCAAGGCCGGAACGACGGTCCTGCTGCTCTCGTACCAGCCGCAGTCCTCGGACTCCCCGGACGCGGAGCTGGTGACCAGGCTCGCCCGCATGTTCGCGGCCCGCTCGCAGCAGGCGCAGAGCGGACGGACCCCGGACGCCGCCACGCAGTGAGAACAGGGGTGGAGCCGGGCACCCGGCTCCACCCCTGTGCCCGTGGTCTCCGGTCACGCCGTGGCGCCTGATCAGGTCGTGGCGCCGGCCGGGTTCCGGGCTGGGGCGGACGGCTGTGTGCTGTCCGCCGGGGGTGTCACCCGTGGTGGTGGTCGCAGCATTCGGAGAGCTGGAAGGAGGCGATACGGGTGTTCCAGTTTCCGGTGCCATCGGCCGGCTGGTACTGGTTGGTGTACCAGAACGTACAGCCGTCCACCGGGTCGACCGCCATGGAGGTGTAGTCGCCCCAGCGGTTGCTCCCGGTCTGGGAGCCTGCGCCGGTCCACACGGTGGTCTCCCGGAATGTCATCACGTTCCGCGGGTCGTCCGTTAGGCGTCCGGTGACGCGGATCGAGGGATGGGCCTGGGAGGACGACGACGAGTATCCCAGGGCGATGTCCCCCTCCTTGTCCTGGGCCGCGGAGCCCATCCACCGGTACGCGGGCCCCGGAGCGTAGGTGCTCTGCTGATGAACGACCGGTCGGCCGTGGTCCAGCCGCAGTTCGTACCAGCGCACCCCGACGCCGCCGGGCGCGTCGACCGCGTGGTTGACGACCAGGGACTGGTGGTCGCCGAAGTTGCGGTAGGCGAGCCGGTGCATGGCGGAGTAGGAGAGCGAGTCCAGTTTCTGGGTGGTACCGGCCTGGGGGACGCATTGGGTGGGATCGGTACTCTCGCAGGCCGGGGTGTAGGGGGCCACCGGCAGTTCCCCCGGGCCCGTGACGGTGGTGCGGGTCTGGTCCGCCCAGTCGACGTGGAACCGCCAGTACTGCAGGCTGTCGTCACCGGGGTTGAGGGCGATCAGCAGGTTGGGCTCGCCCCGCGGGGGCGGCGTCGTGCCGTCGAGGTCAGAGCTGAGCGGGAAGGTGGGTACCGGGACGTTGTAGCACTGCTGGTCGGCGTCGGCTCCCCGCAGCATCCTGTGCCGGTCCCAGGCGCACGCCTCGAAGACCGTCCCGGCGCCGGTGAAGGTCGCGTAGTAGGCGTCCGGCCACACCGCGACCTTCGGGTGGTCGATGAAGTGCTGATATCCGAAGTCGTACCGGTAGTACTCGCCGGTGGCGTCCTCGGTGCTGGAGACGGCCACGCACAGCCGGTTCGTGTTGCCTGCCTGGTCGAGGGCGAACTGGTTGATGATCCAGCGGCGGGCCAGGGAGTCCCAGCGGACCACGGGATCCCCGATGTCGGCGTTCTGAGCGGTCTCGCACGGTCCGCCGAACCCGCTGAACAGGGTCTGGGTCGTCAGCGGCCCCAGTTGCGTGGCACCGGTCTTGGAGTACACCGCGAGGTCGAAGTTGGTGATCTCCACGATCTGGTGTGAGCCCACCGAGGCATTGGGGTCAGGAGGGACGCCCCCGGCTTCCCGGATGCCGTCGAAACTGACGCCCAACCGGATCCGGTCCCGGCGGCCGTCGCGGTCCTGCACCACCTGATCCGGGCGGGCGGCCTCGGTGAGGGACGGGTGCGGCACCTTCTCGGGGGGCATGACGCTGGGGGTGGACCGGCGCTCTCCGTGCCTCTGCGACAGTTCACGCAACGGTGGCGAGGTGTCATGGTGCACCGCGGGTCCGGAGTCAGGGGACCGAGAAGCCTGCGCGTGGACGGCCGGCTCGGGTACGGCTCCGGCGGCGGGCGTGGCGGACCACGCCGGAGCGGCTACCAGCGCCGCTCCCATCGATGCGACGGCGACGATCGAACGCAAGGCACGGGATACGTGCATCAATCCTCCGAGCGGGTCGGTGAGCCAACCCGATCGGCCGCCTGGTGACGGCATCGTCCGAGGCAACCCCAACCGCGTGCGGCGGCTGTCGCGACCTCCCAGCGCCCCGGGCACGCCGGGCACGTTTCCAGGCCACAGTTATGAGGGCGGGCGACTCAACTGAGGGTGTGACGAAACCCAGTTATCCACCTCGTCCGCCCGGCGCCGGAGTGATCCGGTGCCGTGTCGGGTGCGGCTCAGCCGTATGGCGCTGCCTGCGTGACGGCCATTCGAGGAGTCGCCGCTGCGTCCTGGCCAGGTCGAGGACACTCCGGGGGAAGCGGCCGTGTCGGGTGTGGAACTTGGGTGCCGGTGCGAAGCCCAGGCGCGTCCCGCCCCCCATTCGGCGACCTGGTCGCCGGCATCCGGGTCGGCTGTGGTGTCGTGCCGGAGGGTCGTCGGTGCGGCGGAACGGCTTCGATGTGCGGGGCTTGCGGCTGGACAACGACTCGGCCGTTCCCGGGTAACGGTCCGCGACGGTATTCGGGCGACGGCGCCCCGTCCCGGCCTGCGGCATTGCGGTTCGGTCTCCGCTGAGGCGGAATTGTGCATGATCGCTCTGTTGATGTCAGAGTGTCACCGTCTTCTTTTCCGATCAGGGGGTTCGATGACAGCGGGGGACGGGGCGGATCTCGTCGCCATGGTGGTCGAGGCACTGGTGCAGTCCGCGTCGCACACGGTCGGCGCGGCCGGTGCGGCGCTCGGCGGCGAGGCGGTCGCGCGCGTGCGGGAGGCGCTGCGGCAGTGGCCGCAGTGGGCGCAGGCGCTCTCCCGGGTGGAGGCCTTCCCGGGCGACCAGCAGGCGCAGTGGGACCTGGCGCTGGCGGTGGGCCAACTCCTGGGCGGGGACCCGGGCCTGGCGGCCAACCTGCGCGCCAGGCTGTCCGTCGCCATGACCGCGCCGCCGCCGGCGGCCGCAATGCCGCAGATGTGGCACCCCGGCGACGGCGCCAACTGGCCTGCGTCCGGCGCCGGAACGGTACCGGGAACGGCTTCCCGGCGTGGCCGCATCTGGGCGCTCACCGGTGTGGTCGTCGCGCTCGCCGTGGTCGGGTCGATGGTCGGGCTCGGCGTCTACCTCAACTCCGGCCCGGACGGGCCGAAGCCGCTCACCACCCTGGACCAGGTGAAGTCCGTCCTGCCCGACCTGCACGCCGTGCCGGACGGCTGGACCCAGGAGGAGGCGCCGTCCGCGCAGCCCAAGCGCGACTGCGGCGGCGACGGCGTCCCGGCCGCACAGGTGGACCTGTGCAAGCAGGTGACCGGGACGGGCGGCTCGCGCTTCCACGCCGACGGCGGCAAGACCCAGGTGGAGTTCCAGATCATGGCGGGCCCCAGCCTGGAGTGGGGCGACAAGATGTACGACGTCGCCTACGGCATCAGCGCCGGCCTGCCCGAGAAGCCGCCGATGGCCGCTCCGAAGGCCGGCGAGCGGTCCTCGATCTTCGTGGAGGGCGAGTGCCTGGAGGTCCTCGTCAAGTCCGGCAGCACCGTCCTCAGGATCTCCTACTGCCCGGAGAACCCGCACGCCCCGAACGTGGAGGTGGTCAACCGGATCACCCGCATGTTCGCCGCGCGCTCGCAGCAGGCGCAGGACGGGAGGACGCCGGACGCCGGGGCGTAGGGGCTGTCTTCCAACCCTTGCCGGACGCTTCCAACCCTTGCCGGACGATCGAACAGGGGCGGACCTCGACCTGGCGCTGTCCGTCGGCATGCTCGTCGCGGGTGGCCCCGATGCGCGAGCCGCGTCGTCGCCCGATGAGCGTCGGTCAACGGCGGGGGCCGATTGTCGGTGGGGTTCGTTAGGGTGCCGTCCGGGAGGCCGGCCAAGGACGGGTCGGCGCGAGGGGGGAGGGCGTCATGAGCGACGGCATCCGGTGGCTCGTCGAGGGCGGCGACCGGCTCAGCGGCGTCCTGTTCGCGCGCGGCATCCCGCCGGAGGAGGTGGCCCGGCGGATGGGCGCGGACGTGGGCGGTGCCGCCGGGCCGGTCAGCGGCGCCGAGGTGTGGGACCTCGACGTTGAGGTGTACCGGCCCGGCGAGGACGGCGACGGCGTGATCCGCGTCGGCGAGTCCGGCGGCTGGTCCTTCGCGATCGAGTACGGCGACTCCACCGGCGCCGACCTGCTCACCGAGATAGCGCACGGCGGCGTCGAGGTCGTCCACTACCGGCCCATGGCCGAACACCCGCCGGCCCTGCTCGACTACGCCCGCGACGGCGCCGTCCTGTGCGGGTTCGGCCTCGCCGAGGAGCGCTGGCGCTGGGGCAGCGAGCCCGACCTGCTGCTCCCCGACCTCGTCGCCGCCGGCGTCCTCCGGCCCGACGGCATCACGCGCGCCGCCCCCGCCGGCGAGCCCCTCCCGGCCGCCCACCGGCGTACCGTCGGCGCCGTCGAGCGGCACTTCGGGCTCACCCTGCCCCCGGCCGTCCTGCACGGCGCACGCCTGCCGGTGTACGCCGTCCGCGGCACGCCCGACCTGGTGCTCCGGTAGGCGCGACCCGGGCGTCGTCACGCCCAGGGGCCGGAGAACGACCGCCCGGGGCCGGCTTCGTGACCAGGGCCGGCGCCACGAAGGAGTTGCCCCGCCCGATCGCGAGGGTCAGCGTCGTGAGCGCCTTGTCGTCGTCGTGCCCGGCCACCTCGGCGTACAGCTCGTCCGGCACCCGCCCGCCACCGTGCGCGGCCGGCTGCAGCACCGCCTCCACCAGCGCGAGCGCGGCGCGCTCGGCGGCCGGCGACGAGTCGCCGGCCCGGGCCACCGGTGTCGTCCGGACGTACGTGCACCGGCTGCGGCGGGTGTTCGGGGCGGTTCATCGACTACGTCTCCAAGGCCTGCAGCCAGCCGGAGCCTGGCATACATCCTGAACACCAACGCGAACGACGACGGCATCTGGGCCCGGCTCACCGGCAAGGGCCCCGGCCGGCCCTGGAACGAGATGCCCAAGTAGGCCCTCGGGCCTTCCCCCCACCGCGTCCCGGCAACTGCTCGTGCCGGGGCGCAGCCTCGTGCCGTCCGGGCCCGGACCTCACCCGGACGGACGGTGGGACGGCCGGCGGCACGCGCCCCCGGACGGGGGAGTCCGGAGGGCGCACGGCGTGGGGCGCACCTAGGGTGAGCGAATGAGCGCGGGGCGTGTGCGGCCCCGGCGTGCGCCTGTTCGCGCGCCGGTCGGTGCACTGACCGCCGTGCACCGACTGCAGGCGTCCGGCCTTCCGAGAGGTGGAGTCCCCATGCACACCGTCGTCCGCGGTGCCGGCGCGTTCGGTCTGACCGCGCTGCTCCTCACCTCCTCGGCCGGCTGCCAGGGCGGCGCCGCGCCCGCCGCCGAGCTCGCGCCGGCGGCGCCGGTGACGGCGGCACCCGCGGCGGTCCAGCAGCTCGACTGGAAGGCGTGCGGCGCGCCGGACGCCGCGCAGGGCGGCGGCACCCCGCCCGCCGGGGACTGGCAGTGCGCGACGCTCAAGGTCCCGCTGGACTACGCCAAGCCGGACGGCGGCACGATCGACCTCGCGCTGATCCGCTCCCGGGCCAAGGACGAGCAGCACCGGATCGGCTCACTGGTGTTCAACTTCGGTGGCCCCGGCGGCTCGGGCGTCGCCACGCTGCCCGCGCTGGCCGACGCCTACACCTCCCTCAACACCCGCTACGACCTGGTGAGTTTCGACCCGCGCGGGGTCGGCGCGAGCGCCGGGGTGAAGTGCCTGGACGACAAGGCGCTGGACGTCGCCAACGCGGTCGACAACACCCCCGAGAACCCGGCGGCCGTCAAGGCGCTGGACGCGAGCACCGCGCAGTTCAACGCGGCCTGCGAGCGCAACTCCGGTCCGGTGCTGCCCTTCGTGGACACCGAGAGCGCGGCGCGCGACATGGACATCCTGCGGCAGGCTCTCGGGGACCGGCAACTGCACTACTTCGGCATCAGCTACGGCACCGAACTCGGCGGCGTCTACGCGCACTTGTTCCCGCAGCACGTCGGCCGCGCCGTGCTGGACTCGGTGGTGGACCCGACACAGGACCCGCTGCAGTCCTCGCTCGGCCAGGCCAAGGGCTTCCAGCTCGCCCTGGAGGACTTCATGAAGGCCTGCTCCACCAGTGTGCCGGACTGTCCGACCGGCAGCGGCGGCGCCGAGGGCACCGCGAAGATCACCGGACTGCTGGAGAAGGTGGGGCAGAGCCCGCTGCCGACCGCCGGCGGCCGAAAGCTCACGTCGAGTCTGGCCGTCACCGGCATCGCGGGCGCGCTGTACAGCCAGGAGACGTGGCCGGCGCTGGCCGCCGGGCTCACCGAGGCGATGCAGAGCGGCACCGGCACGCTGCTGCTCCAGCTCGCCGACAACCTCCTCGGGCGCGACCCGAACGGGCACTACAACAACCTCGACGCGGCCAACCGGGCGATCAGCTGCGTGGACGCCAAGCAGCGCTACTCGGACCAGGACGTGGAACAGCAGCTGTCGCTGTTCCGCTCCGCCTCCCCGGTGTTCGGCGCGTTCGTGGCGTGGGGCCTGACCGGCTGCACCGGCTGGCCGGTGGCGGGGAAGACCGACCACCCGGAGGTCGCCGCCCCGGGCGCCGCGCCGATCCTGGTGGTCGGCACCACCGGCGACCCGGCCACCCCGGTCGAGGGCGCGCACACGATGGCGCAGCAGCTGGGCGCGGGCGTGGGTGTCACGGTGACGCTCCAGGGCGAGGGCCACGGCGGGTACAACACCGGCAACCCGTGCCTGAAGTCGACGGTGGACGCCTACCTGCTCGACGGCAAGGTGCCGGCGGACGGCACGGTGTGCAGCTAGCCAAGTGGCGCAGTGGATCGGCCCCGGATTGGCTCTGTCGGGCAGTCCACTCGGCGGCCTAGGCTCCTCACCGTGACCACGAGAGTTGACTTCTACTTCGACCCGATCTGCCCGTTCGCCTGGATCACCTCCCGGTGGATCCTGGAGGTCGAGCGCGAGCGCGAGCTCGACCTGACCTTCCGTGTGATGAGCCTGTCCGTCCTCAACGAGGGCCGGGAGGGCCTGCCCGAGCGCTACCAGCGCCTGATGACCACGGGCTGGGGCCCGGTCCGGGTCTGCATCGCCGCCGCCGAACGGCACGGCCAGCACGTGCTGCGCGACCTGTACACCGCGCTCGGCACCCGCCTGCACGACCAGGACCGCGAGGCCGACGCGACGGTCATCCGCGAGGCGCTGGCCGAGGCCGGCCTGCCGGAGGACCTCGCCGACGCGGCCGACAGCACCGCGTACGACATCGCCCTGCGCAAGAGCCACCACGAGGGCATGGACCCGGTCGGCGAGGAGGTCGGCACGCCGACGATCCACGTGGACGGAGTCGCCTTCTTCGGCCCGGTGCTGACCGCGATCCCGCGCGGCGAGGACGCGGTGAAGATCTTCGACGGCGTCCGGGCCCTGGCCGGGTACCCGAAGTTCTTCGAGCTGAAGCGCACCCGGACGGGGTCGCTCGACTTCTCCTGACGAACCGCAGGGGGGCCGGGACGGTTCCACTCCCGCCCGGGGCCATCTCGTCCGATCATGGAGACGGAGGCCCCGGCGGTCACCCCGCCCGTCCGCCTCCGGAGAGGCGGTGAGCGCAGATGATCGCACGGATCCGCCTGCGCGCGACCCGGCACCCGGCCACCCCGCCGGGCCCGTCCTCGCCCGGCGGCCCGAAGCCGAACCCGTCCAAGCCGCCACCGCCCCCGGACCTCCGCCGCTGGCTGCTGCCCGTCGGCGGCCTGCTGGCGCTGATCCTGCTGCTCGTCGTCCAGGCCCCCGGCTCGACCGGCACCCGGTACGGGTACTCCGACTTCGTCAGCCGGGTCGACACGGGCCAGGTCAAGACCGTGGACGTCAACGACACCGGCGGCGTCAGCGGCACCCTCAAGGACGGCACCCACTTCACCAGCCAGATCCCGACCGCCCTGGACACCTCCCAGCTCAGCCAGGCCCTCTCCACTCAGCACGTGGACGTCACCGGCAGCCACAGCGGCGGCGGATCGATCTGGTCGACGCTGCTGCTGTTCCTCCCGCTGCTGGTCTTCGGCGCGCTCTTCCTGTGGTCCGGCCGGCTCGCCGCTCGCTCGGTCACCGGCGGCCTGAGCGCGATCGGGCGCTCCCGCGCGAAGATCATCGAGGCCGAGCGGCCCGCCACCGGCTTCGCCGACGTGGCCGGGTACGAGGGCGTGAAGCAGGAGGTCAGCGAGGTCGTCGACTTCCTGCGCAGCCCCGACCGGTACGCCGCCGCCGGGGCCAAGGGGCCACGCGGCGTGATCATGGTCGGCCCGCCCGGCACCGGCAAGACCCTGCTCGCCCGCGCCGTCGCCGGCGAGGCCGAGGTACCGTTCCTCTCCGTCACCGGCTCCGGCTTCGTCGAGATGTTCGTCGGCGTCGGCGCCTCCCGCGTCCGCGACCTCTTCGACGAGGCCCGCAAACGCGCGCCGTCCATCATCTTCATCGACGAGATCGACGCCGTCGGCGCCCGCCGCGCGGGCGGCTCCAGGATCGGCGGCAACGACGAGCGCGAGCAGACGCTCAACCAGCTGCTCGCCGAGATGGACGGCTTCGACCAGAGCACCGGCATCGTCGTCATCGCCGCCACCAACCGGCCCGACGCCCTCGACCCGGCCCTGCTGCGCCCCGGCCGCTTCGACCGGCAGGTCACCGTGCCGCTGCCCAACCAGCACGAGCGGGCCGCGATCCTGGCCGTCCACGTCCGCGGCAAGACCCTCGCCCCGGACGTCGACCTCGACCGGATCGCCCGCGGCACCCCCGGCTTCTCCGGCGCCGACCTCGCCAACCTCGTCAACGAGGCCGCCATCAACGCCGTCCGGGCCGACCGTGCCACCATCACCGCCGACGACCTCGACGCCGCCCGCGACCGCGTCCTGCTCGGCCGCCGCGAATCATCCAACGCGCTGCTGCCCGAGGAACGGCACGCCGTCGCCGTCCACGAGTCCGGGCACGCGCTGATGGCCGCGCTGTGCGAGCACGCCGACCCCGTCGCCAAGGTCACCATCCTCCCGGCCGGCGTCGCCCTCGGCGCCACCGAGCAGCTCCCCGAGGCCGAGCGGCACCTGTACAGCGAGAGCTACCTGACCGACCTCCTCACCGTGCGACTCGGCGGACGGGCGGCCGAGCTGGTCGTCTTCGGCGAGGGGTCCACCGGCGCGGCCAACGACCTCGCGGGCGCCACCTCGGTCGCCACCCGGATGGTCCGCGAGTTCGGCCTCTCCCCGGACCTCGGCCCGGTCGGCTACGCCTCCGGCTCGCCGCACTACCTCGGTGAGAGCCCCGAGGACCTGCTCCGCCGGCCCTACTCCGAGGAGACCCAGCGCGCGATCGACGAGGCCGTCGCCACCCTCCTGCGCCGCGCCGAACGGCGCGCCGTCGGCCTGTTGCGCGAACACCGCCACCACCTCGACGAGTTGGCCACCCTGCTGGTCGCCCAGGAGACGGTGGACGGCGCGGTGGTCCTCGACATCCTCCGGCACCCGACCCCGGCGGCTAACCTGCCCGAATGACCCGACGTGACTGGCAGGAACGCGCAGCAGGCGCGGTGATCGGCTCCGCCGTGGGCGACGCGCTCGGCGCGCCGTACGAGTTCGGGCCCGCCGGAGCCTTCTCGGCGCGCTTCCCCGACGGTGACGGAGACGGTGAGATGGTCGCCGGTGGCGGCTGGGACCGCGGCGAGGCGACGGACGACACGCAGATGGCCGTCCTCGTCGCCGAATCCCTGATCGAAAAGGGCGAGTTGGACCTTCCGGATATCTTCGCCCGCTTCCGGTGCTGGGCGGCGGCGGAGCCCAAGGACATCGGCATCCAGACCGAGGACGTCCTCACCAACGGCCATGCCTGGGACCTCGCTGCCGCCGTCCACTTCAACTCGACCATCCGCGCCGCCGGCAACGGCGCCCTCATGCGCGCCGCCCCCTCCGCCCGCGCCGGGCGCGAGGCCACCATGGCCGCCGCCCGCCGGATCTCCGCCCTCACCCACGGCGACGGCGCCGCCTGGGAGGGCACGGCGATCCTCCACGAACTCGTCCGCCACGCCCTCGACGGCGCCGACCCGCTCGCCGCGATCCCGGCCACCCTGGCCCACATCGCCCCTGCCCACCGCGAGCGCTATGCCACCGTCCTCGCCCCCGACTGGCACCCCGGCCGCGCCACCGAGGCCAATGGCGCCGTCTGGCCCTGCCTCGGCTCCGCCGTCTGGGCGCTGCGCACCACCGACGGCTACCCGGCCGCCGTCCGCGCCGCGATCGACCTCGGCGGGGACACCGACACCGTCGCCGCCGTCACCGGCGCGCTGGCCGGGGCCGTGTACGGCCTCGCCGCGATACCGGCGGGCTGGACCGAGTCCCTGCACGTGCCGCTGCCGGGCTTCGGCGGGCGGGTGCTGCGCACGCCCGACCTCCTGGTAATGGCCGACCGGCTCACCTCGGGCACGGGCTACGATGCGAAGTGATCACGTGACGAACGGGGGATTCATGGACGTGACTTCGAGGCCGGTGGCCCGGGTCGTCGGCGGGCGGGACGAGGTGGTCGACGACCGCTGGGGCGGCGTCACCGCGATCGTCCGGCTGGACGGCGAGCAGTTCACCGAGGAGGCGCTGTACGGGCTGGCGGACTTCTCCCACCTGGAGATCGTCTACCACTTCGACCGCGTCCCGGTGGAGAAGGTCGAGACCGGCGCCCGCCACCCGCGCGGCAACACCGACTGGCCGCTGGTCGGCATCTTCGCCCAGCGCGGCAAGAACCGGCCCAACCGGCTCGGCGTCTCGCGCTGCGCGCTGCTCCGCGTGGACGGCCTCGACCTGCACGTCGCCGGCCTCGACGCGGTGGCCGGCACGCCCGTGCTCGACATCAAGCCGTACCTGGCCGAGTTCGGCCCGATCGGCGAGGTCCGCCAGCCCGCGTGGTCGACGGAGCTCATGCGCGACTACTACGACGCCTGAGGGGGCCGCGAGATGACACAGGAGCGACTCGCCGTGGTGTCCGGCGGCGGTACCGGCATCGGCCGGGCGATCGCCGCCCGGCTCGCCGCCGACGGGCACCGGGTGGCGATCCTCGGGCGGCGCGCGGCCGTCCTCGACGAGGCCCGGGACGCGATCGAGAAGACCGCCGGGCCGGGCCGGATCCTGCCCATGCCCGTCGACCTGACCGACCCCGCGGCGGTCGAGGCGGTCGCCGCCCGGATCGCCGAACTCGGCCCGGTGGACGCCCTCGTGAACAACGCGGGCGCCATCGTCACCCCGCCAGCCGACACCGGCCTCGCCGCCCTCGCCCGCTCCTGGCGGCAGGACCTGGACGGCAACCTGCTCTCCGCCGTCCTCCTCACCACCGCCCTGCAGGACCGGCTGCGCCGGCCCGGGGGCCGCCTGGTCGTCATCAGCTCGGCCGCGGCCCAGCGTGGCGGCGCGGGCCCGCACTCGCTGGGTTCGTACGCCGCCGCCAAGGCCGCCCTGCACGGCTGGGCCTTCGGCCTGGCACGGCAGTTGGGGCCGGACGGGATCACCGTCAACGTCCTCGCGCCCGGCTACATCGAGGACACCGAGATATTCGGCGACGGCTGGACGGAGGCCTTCCACGCCCAGAAGGTGGCCGACACCCTGGTCGGCCGCGCCGGCACCCCGGACGACGTGGCCGAGGCCGTCGGCTACCTCGCATCCCCGGCGGCCGGCTACCTGACCGGACAGGTCATCGGGCTCAACGGCGGTGCGGTGCTGGGGCGTTGAGGCGGCGATGAGGGGTTGCGCCGGACGCCGACCGCACGCGCGGGCTCACGGCCTGCCCTCATGCCGTCCTAGGGTGCCAACTCCGGGGCCTCCCGGATCCCGTGGTGGCGCCGCAGCGCGGTGAGGGCCGCGTGGTGGCCGCACATGCCGTGGACGGACGGTCCCGGCGGGGTGGCGGCGGAGCAGAGGTAGACGCCCGGCAGCGGGGTCGCGTACGGGTTCCAGCGGGCCACCGGCCGGGCCAGGGACTGGCGGACGGTGAGGGCGCCCGCGCTGATGTCGCCGCCGACGTAGTTGGGGTTGTAGGCCTCGTACTGCCGAGCCGAAAGACCGCGCGAGGCGACGATCGTGTCGCCGAAGCCGGGCGCGTACTCCTCGATGCGGCGGCGGATCAGGTCCACCGGGTCGCGGGGGTCGCCGTGGGGGACGTGGGCGTACGCCCAGATCGGGCGCTTGCCGCCGACCGCACGGGTCGGGTCGGTCACGGCCGGGTCGACGACGAGCACGAACGGGTCCTCGACCGGGACGCCCGCCGCCGTCGCCGTCTCCTGGCGGAGGATGTCGGCCCGGGTGCCGCCGAGGTGGACGGTGCCGGCCCGCCCCACGACCGGGTGCCTCCACGGGACGGGCCCGTCGGTGAGGAAGTCCGCCTTCGCCGCCCCCGGCCCGTACCGGTAGCGGCGCAGCGCCCGCCGGTAGCGCTCGGGGAGCCGGGTGCCGGCGACGGCGAGGAACTCCTTGGGGCCGACGTCGAGGAGCACCAGCGGGACGTCGCCGAGTTCGGCGAGGTCGCGGATGCGCTGCCCGGTGTGGAGGACGCCGCCGTGGGCGGTGATGTCGGCGGCCAGGGCGTCGGCGATGCGGGCGCTGCCGCCCTCGGGGAGGGGCCAGCCGGTGCTGTGCGCGGTGTGGGCCAGCAGGAGCGCCACGGCGGCCGAGGCGACCGAGGGGAGCCTGCCGACGGCGTGCGCGGCGACGCCCGTCAGGAGCGCGCGGGCGGGTTCCGTCTTGAACGGCGTGCACCCGGACGCCAGCGCCGGCACCCGCGGTGCGAGGAGCAGCGGCGCGAGCAGGTCGTCCGGCACGGTGCGCTGGTCGGACAGGAACAGGTCGACGACGGCGCGGGAACGGTCGGCGAGCGGCCCGAGGAGGCGGGTCCAGCGCCGGCCGTCCGGGCCCAGGTGGGCGGCGGTGCGGGCGAGGCTGCGCCAGGCCGCCGCCGCCCGTCCGTCGGGCAGCGGGTGGGCGTACGGGATGTCGGGCTGGAGCAGTCGGACGCCGCGCGCGGGCAGGTCGAAGCGGCGGAAGAACGCGGAGGCGGCGGCCATGGGGTGGACGGCCGCGCAGACGTCGTGCCGCACGTCGCTGTCGAAGAGCGGCGTGGTGCGCAGCCCGCCGCCGATGGTGTCGGCCGCCTCGAAGAGGGCGACGCGCAGTCCGGCCCGGGCGAGGGTGACGCCCGCGGCGAGCCCGTTGGGTCCGGTGCCGACGACGGCCGCGTCCGGCCTCATGCGCCCACCTCGCTGCGCTCGGCAGGGGCATTCGCCCGTGCCCACCTCTCGATGATGAACCCGCTGTGCTCGTCTCGCCGCCGGACCGGCCGACGCCGCGTTCGCCGAGCGCGCCCCCTCGCCCCGGTGTTCCTCGGCGGCGGCCGGTTCGCGGGTGCGGCGGAGCAGGCCGGGTGCGCTTCGTCGCGCTGCCCGCCGAGGCGGACTTCGACGACCGCGACCTCGAGTACCGCTGCAGCGGCTCGCCGCGCCGGTTCGTCTCCGGGGCGTCACCGCGCGGCGAGCGGGCCCGCGCGCTGGCCGGAGCTCGCGGAGTCCCGGCCGTTCGACGCCGTCGCCGAGCTGGTCGAGCTGCTCGGCTCCTGACCGGAGCGCAGGTCAGACGCCGTCGACGGCCGGCCGGGTCACTGGTCGTCGTCGTCGGCGTCCGGTCCGGCGCTCGGGGCGCCGCCCTTGCCGATGCCGAGCTTGGCCTCGGCGGTGGTCCAGTCGGTGGCGATGGCCTGCTGGACGGCGGCGAGGGTGGCCTGGCCCTTGCACAGCGCGGTGTGCAGGTGCGTCTCGACGGTGTCCTTGGGGTTGTTCGGACCCTTGCCCGGGACGTGGTCGGGGGACGGCGGTTCGACCCACAGGTTGCGCGGGTCGTTCGGGTCGCCGCCGAGCTGCAGGCTGATCAGGTGGTCGTACTCGCCGTCGCCCATCGGGCCGTTGTAGCCGTAGGACTTGGCGTTCTCCGCCTTCTCCTTGCCGGTGATGTTCGCCGGCGGGCGGATCCCCGAGGTGTAGCCGCCCGGCTTGCAGACGGTGTCGTTGAGGTTGGCCTGGGTGACCGCCGGGCTGGTCGCGCCCGGGGTGCAGTTCGGGTCGGGCAGCGGCTGCTTGTCGGCGGTGTAGCGGTACTTGCAGGTGCCCGCGGCGGGCTGGGCCTGCACGTCGTACGAGGGCTTGGGGCCGGGCCCGACCGGGATCGCGTGGGCGCCGGCCGCGTCGCCGGCCGCCGGGGCCGAGCCCTTCGCGGCCGCGCTGGTGTGGGCGGGCTTGGCGGTGTGTCCGGTGTCGGACGAGCAGCCTGCGGCCGCGGCGAGCAGGACGGCCGCGGCTATGGCCAGGGCACCGCGAGCGGGAGCCGGCACGAGTTCCTCCAGATGGGTGTGCGTGAGCTGCGGGCCGGCGGGCCGCCGAATACCGCGCCAGCGGACACTATCGTGTCAAAGGGGCCAAAGGGGTGATGCCACGTCGGGCGTGGGAGGCCGTGGCCCGGCACGCGGAATCGTTTCGGCGCGCCCGCCGTCCCGGGCGAGACGCTGACCGGCCCCGGCCTGGACTCCGTCGACTTCGCCGTGCTGGGCCGCACCGTCCACGTGGCCGGGACCAAGGGAGAGGCGTCGTCCCCGGAGGCCGTGCGGTTCTGACGGGCCGTTCGGGGGGTGGGGCCGGCCTTCGCCGGTCCCGACGGGCAAGGGCCGGCCCCACCCCGCGGCGCTCCCGGACGTCAGTGCGCCGCGATCCAGTCCGTGATCAGCTCGTCCAGCACGCCCAGCGGAAGGCTGCCGTGCCCGATCACCTCGTGGTGGAACTCCCGGGCGTCGAAACGCCCGCCGAGCGCCGCCCGGGCCCGGTCCCGGTGCCGGACGATCTCCCGGCGGCCGATCAGGTACGCGGTGGCCTGCCCGGGCCAGGCGATGTAACGGTCGATCTCGTTGCGGACGTTGGCCTCGGTGGTGGCCGTGTTGTCCCGCATGAACGCGATCGCCCGCTCCCGCGACCACCCGAAGTGGTGCAGCCCGGTGTCCACCACCAGCCGGACGGCGCGCAGCGCGTCCAGCGACAGCATGCCGAAGCGGGAGAGGTCCGAGCTGTACAGCCCCATCTCGTCCGCCAGCCGCTCGGTGTACAGCCCCCAGCCCTCGACGTGCGCGGTCAGCTGCCCGCTCGGCCTCTGCCGGAACTCCGGCAGGTGGTGCAGGGTCTGGGCGACGGCGATCTGCAGGTGGTGGCCCGGCACGCTCTCGTGGAAGGCGATCGCCTCGTACTCGTACCGGAACCGGGTGTGCGGGCGCAGCGTGTTGATCCAGTGCGTGCCGGGCAGGCCGCCCGGGCCCGGCGGCTGGTAGTACGCGAGCGGCGCCGTCTCCGCCTCGATCGGGTCGATCTCGCGGGTCACGCAGTCGGCGATCGGGTAGGGGCGGAAGTAGTCGACGGACGCGCGGCGGGCCCGCTCCAGCGCGTCGTCGACGAGCGCGACGATCTCCTCGGCGCTGCCGAACCGCAGCGCAGGGTCCTCGCGCAGCGCGGCCAGCACGCGGTCGGTGCCGCGGACGCCGAGCACCGTGGCGCCCAGCTCGGCGAACTCCTCGCGCAGCGCCGCCACCGCGTCCAGGCCGATCCGGTGGATCTCCTCCGGGGCCAGCCCGGGGCGGGTGTAGCGGGCGACGGCGTCGGCGTAGCCCTCGGCGCCGCCGGGCACGTGGCACACGCCCGCCTCGTCGTCCGGCCGGGCCCCGGGCGCGAGCCGCTGCGCCAGGCCCGCCCGGTAGCGGGCCACCGCCGGCCGCACGGCGTCGCGCACGATCGTCCTGGCGCGCTCGGCCTCGCGGCGGCCCTGCAGCGGGCGCAGCAGCTGGTCGTCGGCGAGGTTCCCCGCGAGGTAGCCGTCGAGCTGCGCGATGGCGGCGTCGACGCCGCTGCGCACCGGGCGTCGGTCCTCGGCGGCGGCGTCGAGGTAGCGCTGGAGGCCGGCGTCGAAGTAGCCGGGCAGGCCGACCAGCCGTTCCAGGTAGGAGTCGGCGCCCTCCTGGTCGACGGCGGTCATGACGAGGGACTGGAAGGCCTCGTTGTGCGGCGCCGCGACGGTCGCCGAGACGCTGAAGTCGGCCAGTCCGTGGGTGATCCGGCCGGTGCCGTTGTCGATCAGCCGGGCGAGGACGCGGTGCGTGACGCGGTCCTCCGCGTCGAGGCCGTCGAGGGGTATCGCGGTGAGCCGCGCCCCGAGGTTCTGGAGCACCGCGCGGTGCTCCAGGGCGGCCTCCCGGGACGGGTCCGGCACCTCGTGGGCGTGGCCCGCGACACCGCTGAGCGTGGCGTTGAACGGATCGTGCGCGTTCTCGGCGGCGAAGTACTCCTCGGCGAGCGCGGCGAGTTCGGCCTGGTGGGTCTGCTCGTTCATGGGAGCTGCCTATGACGAAACGTGACCCGGTGGCAACCCCTGGGACCGCAGTGGGCGCCGCGGGTCGCTCCCGCGACCGGGGCGACCTTGCCGTCCAGTGCTACCGTGTCCGGCCCTCCCGGTGGACGAAAGAAGCTGCCGGTGTGCGCTCGCTCGTGGGCGAACTCACACCGGCAGCATCGTGGCACACGGGTCCGACGATCCGGCCGGCGTGCGGGAGGAGCGGAGGTGGGTCAGGCCTTGGCGGCCTTGGCCGCGGCCTGCGCGGCCTCCTTCTCGTGCTTGGCCTTGATCCGGGCGGTCTCCTTGCGGACGTCCACCTGGTTGGCGCGCTCGTGCTGGAGCCAGAGCGGGTTCTCGGCCTTGAGGGCCTCGATCTGCTCGGTGGTGAGCGCCTCGGTCACCCCGCCGCGGGCCAGGCCCGAGATGGAGACGCCGAGCTTGGCGGCGACCACCGGGCGCGGGTGCGGGCCGTTCTGGCGCAGCTCCTGGAGCCACTGCGGCGGGTTCGCCTGGAGCGCGGTGAGCTCCTCGCGGGAGACCGGGCCGTCCTGGAAGCTCGCCGGGGCCGCGTCGAGGTAGATCCCCAGCTTCTTGGCCGCGGTGGCCGGCTTCATGGTCTGGCTGGTCTTCTGCTTGAGCGATGTCATGCAGACAAGGGTAAGGGAGCGCGCGGGCGCTCCCTGTCGCGGTGGGTAGCCTTGCCCTGTGACAGACATGCAGGTGAACCCGTCCTTCCGGCTCGCGTACGTCCCCGGCGTCACCCCCGGCAAGTGGGCGCGCGTCTGGGGCGAACGGCTTCCGGACGTCCCGCTCGACCTCGTCGCGGTCCCCGCCGCCGACGGCGAGCGGACCCTGCGCGAGGGCGACGCGGACGCCGGCCTGGTCCGGCTGCCGGTCGACAAGGACGTGCTGAGCGCGATCCCGCTGTACACCGAGACCACCGTGGTCGTCTTCCCCAAGGACCACTGGCTCGCCGCCGCCGACGAGGTCGCCCTCGCCGACCTGGCCGACGACGTCGTCTTCCACCCCCTGGACGACACCCTCGGCTGGACCGACCTGCCCGGGCGCCCCGCCATCGAACGCCCGGCCACCACCGGCGACGCGATCGAGCTCGTCGCGGCCAACGTCGGCGTCCTGCTGGTGCCGCAGTCCCTCGCGCGGCTGCACCACCGGCGCGACCTCACGTTCCGGGCGGTCGCCGACGCGCCGCAGTCGCAGGTCGCGCTGTCGTGGCCGCAGGAGCGGACGACGGACCTCGTCGAGGAGTTCATCGGCATCGTCCGGGGGCGGACGGTGAACAGCTCGCGCGGGCGCGGTGCGGCGGCGCCGGCGGAGGCGAAGAAGGCGGAGCCGAGGAAGAAGGCGGCGCCGGCCCGGAAGCCGCAGCCGCAGAAGACGGGCCAGAAGCCGAAGCCGAAGGCCGCCGCCGCCAAGCGCGGCAAGCCCAGGCGCGGCAGGTAGCCCGCGGCTGCTGGCCGGGCCCCGGCGGGGCGCGTACCGTCGGTCCCCGTCCGGTCGAGGGCGGAGCCGAGGGTGGAGGAGCGCGGCCGTGTGGCATGACCTGGTAGTCGTCCAGATTCCGATCGTCGAGAAGATCCTGCGCACGATCGCGGTCTACGCCCTGATCCTGGTCCTCTTCCGGGTCGCCGGGAAGCGCGGGCTCGCGGGCCTGAACACCTTCGACATGGTGGTCGTCTTCCTGCTCTCCAACGTCGTGCAGAACGCGATCATCGGCAACGACAACAGCCTGCTCGGCGGCGCCATCGGTGCCGTCACCCTGATCGCGGTCAACTCCGCCGTCACCCGCTGGCTCGCCCGCGACCCGCGCGCCGCCCGGCTGCTGGAGGGCACGGCGACGACGGTGGTCCGGGACGGCACGCTCGTCCCGGGCGCCCTGCACGACCTCGCGCTGCGCCCGTCCGAACTTGAGCACGCCATCCGGGTCCAGAACGGTGACAACGTCAGCGGCGTCGCCCGCGCCCGCCTGGAGCCCGACGGACAGCTCCTCGTCACCCTGAAGCCCGCCGAACAGAGCGCCACCCGTGGCGACGTCGAGGAGCTCCAGCGGCGCCTCGAAGCGATCGAGCACCTGCTGGTGTCGCTGGCCGCCAACCGCCCCCCGGAGCCGCCGCGTTAGGGGGCGGCGAACGAAGGCTTCCCCGGCGGGAGTCGGCGAGACGAGCGCCGGGCGGCAGGTGGTCGAACACGGGGGCGCATGCCGAACATTCGCGCAAAGGCGGGGGGTCGGGCCTCCAGTCGGGTGACGGGGACGGCCCTGGGCTATCCGCGGGCGCCGTCGCGTGCTTAGACTGCCAACCTCTCGCGAGACTACCGGTCAGTAGGGAATGGGGAGTCGGGATGGCCGACGAGCGGATCCACGCGTTCACCGACGACGCCCTCGGCGAGCACGACGCGGTGGCGCTGGCCGCCCTCGTGCGCGCCGGCGAGGTCAACCCCCGGGAACTGGTCGCGGCGGCCGTCGCCCGCGCCGCCCGGATCGACGACACGCTGCTGCCCGTCGCGCACGCCTCCTACGACCGGCCGCGGATCAGCCGGGAGGGCATCGGCGGGCCGCTGTGGGGCGTCCCGACCTACCTCAAGGACAACGTGGACCTGCGCGGCCTGCCCACCGCCAACGGCAGCGCCGCCTACCGGGCCCGGCCGGCGCGGCGCAACGCGCGCTTCGCCGACCAGTTCCTCGCCACCGGCCTCGCCGTCCTCGGCAAGACCCGGATGCCCGAGTTCGGCCTGAACGCCTCCACCGAGTTCGCCACCGCCCAGCCGGTGCGCAACCCGTGGAAGCCCTCGCACTCGCCCGGCGCCTCCTCGGGCGGCGCGGCGGCGCTGGTCGCCTCCGGCGTCGTCCCGATCGCGCACGCCAACGACGGCGGCGGCTCGATCCGCATCCCGGCCGCCTGCTGCGGCCTGGTCGGCCTCAAGCCCACCCGCGGCCGGCTGGTCACCAACCCGCAGGGCGGCAAGCTGCCGCTCGACATCGTCACCGACGGCGTCCTGACCCGGTCCGTCCGCGACACCGCCGCGTTCTTCGCCGCCGCCGAACGCCACCGTGCGAACCCGCAGTTGCCGCCCGTGGGCTTGGTCGAGGGCCCGGGGGAGCGCAAGCTGCGGATCGGCCTCGTGGTGGACTCGCCGATCGCCAAGACCGACGAGCCGACCTGCCGCGCCGTCGAGGAGACCGCCGCCCGGCTGGAGGCGATGGGCCACCACGTCGAGCCGACGACCCTGCCCTTCGGCGAGGAGTTCTCCCGCGACTTCGTCTCGTACTGGGGCTACATCGCCTGGGTCATCGCCGCCACCGGCAAGCTGATGCTCGACCCCGGCTTCCGCGCCCGCGACCTGGACGGCCTGACCACCGGTCTGCGCCGCAGCTACCGGCGCGAGTTCCGCCGCACCCCGGGCGTGCTGCGCCGCCTGCGCCAGGCGGAGGCCGCGTACGCGGGCATCTTCCGCACCCACGACGCGATCCTCTCTCCGGTCCTCGCGCACGTCGCGCCGCCGATCGGCCACCTGAGCCCGAACGTGGCCTACGACGAGCTGATCGAGCGCCTGATGCGCTACGTCGCCTTCACCCCGGTCAACAACGTCACCGGCGGCCCCGGCATCGCCCTCCCCACCGGCGCGGCCCCGAGCGGCCTCCCGATCGGCGTCCACCTCTCCGCCGCCCACGGCCAGGAACGCCTCCTCCTGGAACTCGCCTACGCCCTGGAGGCCGACCGTCCCTGGCGGCGCATCCAGGACTAGGTGTACTGACCACGGAGGTTGGTGACAGGGCTCACGGCCGGGTGATCTTGAAATGAGTGAGGGCCTTCTGGCTCGGTGTGGATTGCGACATCTGCACCTACAGCCAGAAAGGCCCTCATGCCACACCGTAACGCACCGCTGACCGAGACCGGACGTCTGCGCCTGGCCCGCTGCGTGGTCGAGGACGGCTGGCCGCTGCGTAGGGCCGCCGAGCGCTTCCAGGTCTCGCCCACCACGGCCAAGCGCTGGGCGG
>NZ_JBSFGU010000036.1:0-78858 GCF_053596725.1 Kitasatospora sp. NPDC001660
CGACATCTCGAAGCGTGGAGAACGGCCGCCTCCGCTGTCTCGGGAAGAACCGCAGATCAGCAGGTCGGGTGACCTGCGAGGTTAAACGTCAAGCTGAGCTTGTCGGCCGACTCCACGGACCACCGGCCGTGGCCGCGCCGGCGCTGCCGGTGTGCGGGCCGCCCGCGACTACTCCGCGACCAGCACCGCCACCCCCGTCACGCGGTCCGCGGCGAGGTCCGCGAGTGCCGAGTTCGCCTCGCGCAGGGGGTAGCGGCGGACGTGCACCGCCGGGCGGGCGCGGGCGGCCTCCGTCAGGTACGCCTGTCCGTCGGCCCGGGTGTTGGCGGTGACGCTGCGCAGCGTGCGCTCCTGGAAGAGGTGCCGCTGGTAGTCGAGCGCGGGGATGTCGCTGAGGTGGATGCCCGCCACCGCGAGCGTGCCGCCGCGGTCCAGCGCCGCGAGGGCGACCGGCACCAGTTCGCCGGCCGGGGCGAAGAGGATGGCGGCGTCCAGCGGCTCCGGTGGCGGGTCGTACGAGTCGCCGGCGAAGCCGGCCCCGAGCTCCAGCGCCAGCCGCCGCGCGTCCTCGCCCCGCGTGAACACGTGCACCCGGGCTCCCCGGGCGAGGGCGAGTTGGGCGGTCAGGTGCGCGGACGCGCCGAAGCCGTAGATGCCCAGGAGCCCGCCCGCCGGCAGTTCGGCCCGCTCCAGGGCCCGGTAGCCGATGATCCCGGCACACAGCAGCGGGGCGAGCTCCTCGGCGGGCGGGCCCTCGGGCAGCCGGTAGGCGAACCGGGCGTCCGCCGTCACGTGCCCGGCGTAGCCGCCGTGCCGGTCCCAGCCGGTGTAGCGCGAATCCGGGCAGAGGTTCTCCCGTCCGGTCCGGCAGTAGGCGCAGTCGCCGCACGTGCGGGCCAGCCAGGCCACCCCGGCCCGGTCCCCGACCGAGAACCCATCGACGGCGGGACCGGCCGCCCGAACGCGCCCGACCACCTCGTGCCCCGGTGTGCACCTCGCCAGCCTGGGCGCGAGGTCCCCCTCCGCGAGGTGCAGGTCGGTGCGGCACACCCCGCACGCCTCCACCTCCACCAGGATCTCCCGCGGCCCGGGGGCGGACAGGGTGCGCCGCTCCCACACCAACGGCGCCGGGCTTGCCGTGCCGACGGGACCCGGGTGCGCCACTACCCAGGCCTCGGTTTCCCGCGGTACCCGTCGTGCTGTGTTCACCGTGACCTCCTGCGCGCCGGCCGGGTTTCCCCGGGTCCGGGACGCCCGGCCGGCGGGTTGGTGGCTGCGGGCCGTGTCCGTTCGGCCAGGAGGTCCGCGCTCCTGGCCAGGGTGCCCAAGCGGCTCGGTGGTCGGCGGACAGGGTGGCCGTGACCACCGGTCGTACCTCGATCATGCCCTCGACGGCGCAGGGCCGCTCGACCACGTTGCCGAAGTCGGCGCAGAGCCTGCGACCGTGGCCGGAAGTCGTGGGGCCTGCGCGTCCGTGAGGACGTTTCCGGCCTCTCGTATCGGAAAGTCGCGCTGCGGGGGCTTCGTCAGGGAGGAGGAACGTCGTGTCCCCGAAGGGGTTCCCGATCACGCCCTGGAACGGCTGCGCGACCGGGACGTCGGGCACGTCTTCGGACACCCGGGCGATGGCATCAACGGGCTGCTCTCGGCCCGGGCCGGGTGCGATCCATCTGCTGCACGGCACGAAAGGAGCCCGAAGTCATGACACACCACCCGCCGAAGCCCCCGAACGGCGCTGTTGACCAGGCAGGGGGGGTCACCGTGCACGCCGAGCCCTGGGCCGAGGGCATCGTCGTCGCCGTGTACGGCGACCTCGACCTCGACTCTCTCGCAGCCCTGCGTGCCGCCCTGGATCCGGCACTGTCCGTGCCCGGCACCGTGGTCGTGATCGACTGCGCCGGGCTGGAGTTCTGCGACTCGACCGGACTGAACGCCCTGCTCCGCGCCCAGGCCCGTGCGGTGCCCGACGGGAGCCGGATCGAACTGGCCCGGCCGCGGCCGCTGATCCTGCGGATGCTCGAACTCACCGGCGCCGTCGACGCCTTCCCCATCCGCGACACCGTGCCCGGATGAGGAGCCCCCACGGCGGCCTGCTCGCCCGGTCGCCGGGCCGAGCACCCGTCCTGCCTGTCACCCTCTGCCGTCCGGTGGCACAGTGGGAGCAGGGCGGCTCCCGCCGCCCTCGGGGCCGGGGTGGCCCGTCGGCGCACTCCGACCGTGCGGCCGATCCGGACGGTGGAACGCATGGACGAGCACCCCGTGACCGGCGCGCAGCCGGCGGACCCGGCCGAGCAGGCGCTTCGGCCACTCCTCGCCGGGCTGACCGCCGTGCGCGACGGGGACTTCCGCATCCGCCTCACCCCCGAGGGGCCCGGTGTCCTCGGGGAGATCGCCACGGTCTTCAACGGCATGGCCGACCAGCTCGCCCGCCTGACCTCCGAGGTGACCCGGGTGGCCCGGGAGGTCGGTACCGACGGGCGGCTCGGCGGCCAGGCGCAGGTGCCGGACGCGACCGGGACGTGGCTGGACCTCACCGAGTCGGTGAACGCGATGGCCGGCAACCTGACCTGGCAGGTGCGCAACATCGCCCAGGTGACCACGGCGGTGGCCCGCGGCGACCTCACCCAGAAGATCGAGGTGGACGCGCGCGGGGAGATCCTGGAGCTCAAGAACACCGTCAACACGATGGTGGACCAGCTGTCGGCGTTCGCGGACGAGGTGACGCGGGTGGCCCGGGAGGTCGGCACCGAGGGGCGGCTCGGGGGCCAGGCCCGGGTCGAGGGCGTCGCCGGGACGTGGCGCGACCTGACCGACTCGGTGAACTTCATGGCGGGCAACCTCACCGCCCAGGTGCGCAACATCGCCCAGGTCGCCACGGCCGTCGCCGAGGGCGACCTGACCCGCAAGATCGACGTGGCTGCGCGCGGGGAGATCCTGGAGCTGAAGACGACCATCAACACGATGGTGGACCAGCTGTCGGCGTTCGCGGACGAGGTGACCCGGGTGGCCCGGGAGGTCGGCACCGAAGGGCGCCTGGGCGGCCAGGCGGACGTGCGGGACGTGTCCGGGACGTGGCGCGACCTCACGGACTCGGTGAACTTCATGGCGGACAACCTCACCGCCCAGGTCCGGTCGATCGCCGAGGTGACGACGGCCGTCGCCGAGGGCGACCTGACCCAGAAGATCCGGGTCGACGCGCGCGGCGAGATCCTGGAGCTGAAGACGACCATCAACACGATGGTGGACCAGCTGTCGGCGTTCGCGGACGAGGTGACCCGGGTGGCCCGGGAGGTCGGCACCGCCGGGAACCTCGGCGGGCAGGCCACCGTCCGGGGCGTCTCCGGCACCTGGAAGGACCTCACCGACAATGTCAACGTGATGGCCTCCAACCTCACCGGCCAGGTCCGCTCGATGTCCGAGGTGGCGACCGCCGTCGCGCGGGGCGACCTGTCCAGGAAGATCACCGTGGAGGCCAAGGGCGAGGTCGCGGCCCTCGCGGCCGCGATCAACACCATGGTCGACACGCTGTCGGCGTTCGCGGACGAGGTGACCCGGGTCGCGCGCGAGGTCGGCACCGAGGGCATCCTCGGCGGGCAGGCCACCGTCCGGGGCGTCTCCGGCACCTGGAAGGCCCTCACCGACAACGTCAACTTCATGGCGCACAACCTCACCAGCCAGGTGCGCAACATCGCCCAGGTCACCACCGCCGTCGCCGAGGGCGACCTCACCCGCAAGATCGACGTCGACGCGCGCGGCGAGATCCTGGAGCTGAAGACCACCATCAACACGATGGTCGACCAGCTGGGTTCCTTCGCCGACGAGGTGACGCGGGTCGCGCGGGAGGTCGGCACCGAGGGGCGCCTGGGCGGCCAGGCCCGCGTCGAGGGCGTCTCCGGCACCTGGAAGCGGCTCACCGAGAACGTCAACGAACTGGCCGGCAACCTCACCCGGCAGGTCCGGGCGATCGCCGAGGTCACCAGCGCCGTCGCGGCCGGCGACCTCACCCGCTCGATCAGCGTCGACGCCTCCGGCGAGGTCGCCGACCTCAAGGACAACATCAACGCCATGGTCGAGTCCCTGCGCGAGACCGTTCGGGCCAACCAGGAGCAGGACTGGCTGAAGACCAACCTGGCCCACTTCTCCGCCGCCATCCAGGGCCGCCGGGACATCCGGGCCGTCGCCGAGATGATCACCGACGAGCTGACGCCGCTGGTCGGTGCGCAGTACGGCTCCTTCTTCCTCGCCGAGGAGCACGACGGCGGCACCGAGCTGGCCCTGATCAGCGCCTACGGCCGCCCGGTGGACGAACTCGCGGACCGGCGGCTGAAGTTGGGCGAATCCCTAGTCGGTCAGGCCGCCCGCAGCCGGCAGATCATCACCGTCGACGACCTGCCGCCCGGCTACGCCACCATCGCCTCCGGCGTGGGCGCCACCGACGCCCGCTCACTCGTCGTGCTGCCCATCGCGCTGGAGGAATGGCTGATCGGCGTCATGGAGTTCGCCTCCGTCCACCCGTTCACCCAGGTCCACCGCGACTTCCTGGAGCGGTTCGCCGAGGCCTGCGGCGTCAACATCGGCACCCTGCTCGCCAATGCCCGCACCGACGAACTGCTCGGCGAGTCCCAGCGGCTCACCGCAGAACTCCAGGCCCGCTCCGACGAGTTGCAGGAAGGGCAGGAGGAACTGCGGCGCTTCAACGCGGAGTTGGAGGAACAGGCCGCCCTGCTCGCCCAGCGCAACCGTGACATCGAGGCCAAGAACCTGGAGATCGAACAGGCCCGCCAGGAACTGGAGGAACGCGCAAGGCAGTTGAGCCTCGCCTCGATGTACAAGTCCGAGTTCCTGGCCAACATGAGCCACGAACTGCGCACCCCGCTCAACAGCCTCCTCATCCTCGCCCAGTTGCTCGCCCAGAACGCCACCGGCAACCTCACCCCCAAGCAGGTCGAGTACGCCGGCGTCATCCACTCCGCCGGCACCGACCTGCTCCAGCTCATCAACGACATCCTCGACCTCTCCAAGGTCGAAGCCGGCAAGATGGAACTGACCCCCGAACCCTTCGCCGTACGGGAGTTGCTGGAGTACGTCGAATCCACCTTCAAGCCCCTCGCCGACCAGAAGGGCCTCGCCTTCGAAATCGCCGTCGACCGCGCCGTCCCGGACCGGCTCGTCACCGACCAGGCACGGCTGCGCCAGGTGCTGCGCAACCTCCTCTCCAACGCCGTCAAGTTCACCGACGCCGGCCGGGTCGACCTGCGCATCGAGCCCGCCGAGGGCCCCGGCCTGCCCCCCGAACTCGGCCGGACGGAACGGATGGTGGCCTTCCACGTCGAGGACACCGGGATCGGTATCGAACCCGCCCACCTGGAGAGCATCTTCGGCGCCTTCCAGCAGGCCGACGGCACCACCAGCCGGCGCTACGGCGGCACCGGCCTCGGCCTGTCGATCAGCCGCGAGCTCGCCCGGCTGCTCGGCGGCACCCTCACCGTCCGCTCCATCACCGGAGCGGGCAGCCGCTTCACCCTCTACCTGCCCCTCGACCGGCCGGCGCGGCCGGACGGCGCACCGGAACCCGAGCCGCACGTCCTGGTGGTCGAGCCCGCCCCGCCCGCGCTGCTCACCCTCCTCACCCGCGCCGCCGTGGCCGCCCTCGGCGACCCGGCACCGCCCGTACGGGTGAGCAGTGCCGGGGACGGCGCGGCACTGCGGGACGCCCTGGCGAACGGCCCCTACCGCTGCGTCGTGCTCGACCTCGCCGCCTGCGGCGACCTCGCGCCCGCCCTGCTGGACGGCCTCGCGGACGGCACCCCCGTCCTCGGGTACCACGGCGGCGGCGGTCCGTCGGAGACCGCGTTCGGGGGCCTCGAACTCGCCCGCGGGCTGGACAACCTCCGGCAGCGCGTCATCAACCTGCTGGGCGGCCCCCACCACGCCGCCTCGGCCGTCGAGCCGCG
Source organism: Kitasatospora sp. NPDC001660 (assembly GCF_053596725.1). Classification (NCBI taxonomy): domain Bacteria; kingdom Bacillati; phylum Actinomycetota; class Actinomycetes; order Kitasatosporales; family Streptomycetaceae; genus Kitasatospora; species Kitasatospora sp. NPDC001660. The sequence goes on from NZ_JBSFGU010000036.1 coordinate 5,955, forward strand.
GCCCGGACCGGCGGCCGCGCCCCCGGACGACACCCTCGTCGGTCGGACCGTCCTGATCGTCGACGACGACGTCCGCAACGTCTTCGCGCTCGCCGCCGCCCTGGAACAACACGGTCTGACCGTCCTGCACGCCGCTGAGGGCCGCGCCGGGCTCGACCTGCTGCACGCCCACCCCGAGACCGACCTGGTCATGATGGACGTGATGATGCCCGGACTCGACGGCTACGCCACGATCGCCGCCATCCGCGCCGACGACCGTTTCGCCCGCCTGCCGGTCGTCGCCGTCACGGCCAAGGCGATGCCCGGGGACCAGGACAAGAGCCTGGCCGCCGGCGCCGACGACCACGTCTCCAAGCCCGTTGACGTCCCTGACCTGCTCGACCGGCTGCGCCACTGGCTGGACACGCCATGACCGCCGGGCACGAGCACCCGGACCCCACCGCCAGGGCCCTCGCCGAAACCGTCCGCCGGCTCCAGGACGCGGCCGACCGGGGCCGGGACGAGGCCCGCACCCGCGCCGTCGTCGACCTCGCCACCGGCATCCTCAGCGAACGGCTCGGCATCCTCCCGGCCGAGGCCGCCGTCCACCTCGCCCGGCTCGCCGGGGAGGCGGGCGTGCCGGTCGCGGCACTGGCCGCCGACATCGCAGGGCTGCCCGAGGCCGGGCCCGCCACACCCGCCGCGCCCCTGAACGTCACCGCGGCCGTCATTCCCGCGCTCGCCACCGTTCCCGACCTCCAACGCGGCGCCGAAACCGTGCTGGACCAGGCGGGCGGGACGCTCGGCGCCCGTGCCGTCGCCGTCTGGCAGCGGCTGCCCGGCGGCGCGCTCGCCCTCGCCGCGCACGCCGGGCTGTCCGCCGCCGAGGCCGCCGCCTGGAGCCGGGTTCCTCCCGGTGTGACCACCCCGGCGCACCGGGTCGTCGCAGGGGAGGGCGACCTGTGGCCCGGCGATCCGGGGACGGCGGACCCCTCGGTCGGTGCCGGCTCGGCACGGGCCGTCCTCGCGCTGCACGACGCGGGCCGCCGCCGGGGCGCACTCGAAGTCCTGTGGCCGGAGCCCGCCCCCGTGCTCGGCGGGCCCCAGCGCCGTCAACTCGGCACGATCGCCGACCTCTTCGCGACCCTCCTCACCGATGAGTACCCTCCCGCACCGGCCGACGACACCGCCGTGCTCCTGGAGGGACTGCTCGGCTCCGCGCTGCTGCTGGAGCCCGTCCTCCGGGACGGACAGCTCGTGGACTTCACGCTGCTGCGGGTCAACGCGCGCTTCCGCGACCCGCTCGGCCGCCCCCGCGAGGCGCTGGAAGGCACCTCGCTGCTGGAGACGTACCCGGTCGCCTGCGCCACCGGCCTCTTCGAGCGGCTCCTGCAGGTGCACGGGACGGGCACCCCGCTGCCCGCCGAGCGCGTGGCGCTGGACTTCCAGCAGGGCGGGTCCGCCATCCCGGCCACCATGCTGCTCGCGATCGCCCCGCTCGGCGGGCGGCTGCTGGTCGAGTGGCAGCAGGAGCCCGAATGGGCCGACGAGGCCGAGCAGGCCGCCCTGCTGCACCAGGCGCAGCGGCTCGCCGGGGTGGCCGGGTTCGAGGAGCGGCCGGCCGGCGGCCGGGTCCGCTGGAGCGACGGACTGCGCGAGCTCTTCGGGCTGCCGCCCGAGGCCGACCCCGTCCCGCTGGAGCAGCTCGCCCGACACGCCCACCCGGACGACGCGCCCGCCGTGCGGCGCCTGCTGGACACCGTCCGGCACCGCCACCGGACGGCGGCTGCGGTCGTCCGGCTGACCCGCCCGGACGGCACCCACCGCTACACCCGGGTGGTCGCCGAGCCCGTCCTGGACGACAAGGGCAGGCTCATCGCCGTCCGCGGTGCCTACCACGACGTCTCCGTCCAGCGCCGCACGGAGGTCGCGCTCGGCGCCACCCGGGAGCGCCTGGCCGACAGCGAGCAGGAGTCGGCCGAACGCGAGCAGCTGGCCCTGCGGCTCCAGCAGGCCATCCTGCCCGCCGCGCCGCCCCCGCTCGGGGCCACCGGTCTGCACGCCGCCGTCCGCTACCGTCCGGCCGCCCAGCGCGATCGGGTGGGCGGGGACTGGTACGACGTCCTGCCACTGCCCGACAAGTGCGTGCTGCTCGCGGTCGGGGACGTGGCCGGGCACGGCGTCGGCGCGGCCACCGGCATGGTCGCCCTGCGGCACGCGCTGCGCGGGCTCGCCGTCACCGGCGCCGGGCCCGGCCGACTACTGGAGTGGGTCAACACCGTGGCCCTGCGCGAGCCCGGCCAGGTCACCGCCACGGTGGTCTGCGTCCTGCTGGACCCGGCGGCCGGCGAGCTGCGCTGGGCCAGGGCCGGCCACCTGCCGCCGATCCGGCTCGGCCGGGACGGCGCCGAGATCCTGCCGCTGCCGCACGGTGTGCTGCTCGGCGCCCTGGAGGACGCGCAGTACGAGGAGCACACCGCCCGGCTGGCCCCGGGCGACGTCCTGCTGCTCTACACCGACGGCCTGGTCGAGCGCCGGGACCGCCCGGTCGAGGAGTCCGTCGACCAGCTGCTCCAGGCCGCCGGAGCCCCAGGCCCGGACCTGGAGCAGTACCTGGACCGCCTGCTGGAGCTCAGCCCGGCCGACACCGACGACGACACCTGCCTGGTCGCCGTCCAGGTCGAGTGAGGCCCGCACCGCGTTGCGTGAACCCGGTTCGCCGGGTGCCGTTCGCGGTCCGCCGGCGCGACGCGGACGGCCCGGTTCCCCGTCGCGGAGCGTTAGGGCCGGGCCAGCCCGGGTAGGCGCGATGCTGTGGGGGGCGACCGGCCCGGGGCCGACGATGACGGACGCCCGGAAGACGGGGGAGGACGAGGGAGGATCAACCGCATGAACGGGGCCCGGATCCCCTCGACGCGTCCCGCCCCCACGGAGCTGTCGGCGCGGTGGTTGGCACTGGCGGCCAGGCCCGGGGCCGTCGCCGAGGCGCGTGCTTTCACCAGCGACTTCCTGGCCGACGTGACCGATCCGATCGCGGTCGCCGACGCCGTGTTGCTGGTCTCCGAGCTCGTCGGGAACGTCAGGCGGCACACCCGCGGGGCAGGGGTGCTGCTGCTGATCCGTACGCCCGGTCTGCTGCGGATCGAGGTCAGCGACTCCAGCCCGCATCCGCCGCGGCCGCGGCCGCCGCACGGTCCGAGCGAGTCGGGGGGCCTCGGGCTGCTCCTGCTGGGCCGGCTCGCCCTGCAGTGGGGATGGCGGCGACTGGCGACGGGCAAGACGGTCTGGTGCGACCTGCGGCTGCCCGTCAGCTGACCGGCGCCCGCGGGCTGCCCGTCAGCTGACCGGCGCCCGCGCACGGCGGGCCGATGCGTCGGCCCGCCGGATTCGTTGCGTCGTTGCGTCGGCCGGATCGTTGAATCGTCGTGTCGGCCCGCCGGATCGTGATGAGTCGCCCCGAGTCCGCGGCAGGCGCTCGCGCGGGACATGCCTGGACGGACCGGCTTGAGGCCGAGCGCGGTGCCGGTCACCTGCGTCCGATCACCAGTAGTGGGGTCGGCCCCCGACGGCGTGTCCCACGCTCCCGAGGACCCACAGGATGAGTCCGATGACGGCGAGGATGATTCCGATTGTCCACAGGATGCCGATGCCGGTGACGAAACCGACGATCAGCAGGATGACTCCGAGGACGATCATGGTGGCCTCCTTCACGGTGCGATCCTTTGTCCGGCGTCTGCCCGGACAGCCGCAGGTAAACCACCGGAAGAGCCCGCTTCGGAATCGGGCCGGGCACACTGGCACGTGGTCACAGCGCGTGCAGGGCCCGCTCGCATTCCTGGCACCGCTGGTCGGCCAGTGGGGGCGGGTACCAGGGCTCGCCGGGCCGGGTCGGCCGGTAGTGCGTGTGCTCCATGGGGCCGGTTTCCACCCCGCACAGCGTGTAAGGCTGCGGGTCCTCGGGCACGTCGGGATCGGCCCCGGCGGCGTGGACCGCGATCACGGCGGGTTCAACACCCTCCGCACCGATGGCGCCCTCGGGCTCCAGTTCGAAGAGCACGATGATCGATCCCATGCACCGAGCCTGGGATACCGCCGACGGGCCCACACCCGGAAGTGGGCCGTTCGGGGCGAGAACAACTCGTCCGTCCCTGGGCTTCTCGGGTGCATGAAGCCCGGGACGCAGCAGTGGACCTCGCCAGGCGTCGGGGATCGGTGCTGATGGGGGCGCCGCCGTCCTCGGCGTCGGTGACGTGGCCGAGCCTGGCGCGGTCGTCGCCTTCCGAGGGTGCGAGACGGGTCATGAGCCGGTCGCCGATGGCGCCGTGCCGGTATTTCTCGCCCGGCGGGGGCCGGATCGCGCCTGCGGACGGCCGCGAGGATCGCATCCGGCGAAGCCTGGTGGCATGCTCTGATGATCGCACTTCGTAGACGACGGGAGTCCGCTGATGGTTGTGCCGCCCGTGCGGGACAGGGACCCGGGCGGGTTGTGGTGAGGGGCTGGGTGGTCGGGGCAGTCGGCGAACCGGGCGGGCCGGAGCGGTTGCTGGTGGTGCTCGTCGACGGTCGGAGGCTGGTCACCGGGGAGCTTTCCGGTCAGGAGCGGGCGGAGCTGGGGGCACCGGTCGCCGGGCGGCTTCGGGAGCCGCATCCGGGTGCGCGGTCGATGGTGCGCTGGCTGCATCCGGTGCTGGCCGTGGTCGTCGAGCTGGAGTCGGGCCGGGTGAGCCGGATCGCGTTGGCCGCGTCGAGTGCGTGATTCACCGGTGGTGGACCCGCGGTCGTGTTCCGATCTGCCGCCGCGGCGCGAAGCGCCGTCAGCCCGGGGCCGCGGCGCTGTCGGCGTGGCGGGGGAGCGCTGCGGGCCGGGGCAGGCGGGCGGTGAGCCGACGTTCACCCGATCGCCCGGCGTCCACCGTGCGGGGGCCTTGCCGGACCGCGCCCGGTAGGTGCGCCCGGGGGCGGGTGGCGGCGGGTGGACGTAGGTTGCGGTCATGACCAGTGACGAGACGACGATCCCGGCCGTCGGGGTGCGCCCGCTGGACGAGGTGTTCGACGCGATCGAGGCGGCCAACCAACGCCCGCAGCCGTGGACCGGCTTCGACCACGGACTCCTGGGCGCCTACCGGTGGGCCGCCGGGGCCCAGGTCGCGGCGCCCGTCACCGCTGCCGCCGCACTCGGGGCCGCCGGGCCCTGCCGGGCACAGCTGCTGGCCGAGTGCCAGGCCGCTGCCGTCCGCCTGCGCGATGTCCTGGCGGCGAGTACGGACGCCGCGTACGCGCTCGGCGCCTACCAGGCGCTGGCCTGGCTCTGCGGACACCACGAAGACCGTCCCTGACCAGCACCCCCCAGGACGGCGGCCAGCCCGCCCCGCGACGCCGGCCGCACTGTCCGCCCGCCAAGGACCGGCAAGGAGGCGACGACCCGTGTCGCCGATTCCCTCCTGGACCGGCTGGTCAACACCGGCCACCAGGTCGTGATGAACAGCCCCGGTTACCGTCGACACTCGGCAGGAGGACGAAACCGCCCTGCTGCCGGAGCGGGCGGTTCCAGGTTCAGATGACACGCACGCCGGTTGACCTCCCCCGCGCGGGGGAGGTCAACCGGCGTTGGTTCACGCCACGTTGACGGCGGTGTCGTCGAGGACGAAGGAGGTCTGCTTGGTGTAGTCCTCGGAGCCGGTGAACTTGAGGGTCACCGTCTTGCCGGCGTAGGCGGACAGGTCGAAGCTGTGCTGCTGGTAGCCGGTGGCCGCGTTGACGTTGGAGTAGGTCGCCAGGGCGGTGCCGTTCGCGGTCACGGCCAGCGTGTCGAAGGCGGTGGTAGCGCTCGCGGCGGTGTCGATGTGCAGCCAGAAGCTGAAGGTGTAGGTGCCGCAGCCGGCCGGCAGGGTCACCGTCTGGGAGAGCGTGTCGGTGTTGGTGGTGCCGTACCCGTCGAGCCAGGCGTCGTACGTGCCGGAGTGCGGCGGCTCGTTGGAGCTGCTGTTGATGGTGCTGGTGCCGCTGGTGTTGGTCTCCGTCCAGCCGGCCGTCGAACCGGCCTCGAAGCCGGGGTTGGTGAGCAACTGGGCCGCGGTGCAGCTGCCGCTGCCGGCGGGCTGGACGGTCCAGGTGAAGGTGACGGAGGAGGACGGCCCGGTGGAGTCGGTCGCGGTGGCCGTCACGGAGTAGGTCCCGGCCGTGGTCGGGGTGCCGCTGATCAGGCCGGTCGTGGTGTTGACGCTCAGGCCGGCGGGCAGGCCGGACGCGGCGTAGCTCAGGCTGCCGCCGGCGGTGTCGGTGGCGGAGAGCTGGAGGCTGGTGGCGGTTGCGGCGGTGGCCGTGCGGGCGCCGGGGTTGGTGAGGGTGACGCTGCCGGTGGTGGTGCCGCCGCTGCCGGCGGCGAGCCAGGCGGTGGCGTTGAGGCCGAGCGCGGCGTCGGTGCCGGCCGGGTCGTTCCAGCCGTCGTAGACGGTCTTGCCGGGTTCGCCCGTGCCGTCGTCGATGGCCGAGCTGTCGCCCCAGAGGGCGACCCGGCCCTTGCCGAAGGTGCTGGTGGCGAAGAAGGCGCCGGTGGTGCCCGAGGAGCCGGTGCGGTAGACGATGCCCTTGACGGAGGGGTTGTCGGCGGGCTTCAGGGTGAAGGTGGTGCCGTTGCGGATGATGCTGCCGGTGACGGTGCCGAAGGGGCCGTGCAGGACGGGGTCGGTGGCGTCGTTGACGGCGGTCGGGTTGTCGGTCTGGATGTTGAGCAGGTCGACCGAGAGCCCGAACGGGTCGTTGCTGTTGACCGAGTTGGTGGTCATCAGGTCGTTGATGATGGCGGGGGAGTCCCAGCCGTCGTTGTTGCGGTCGCTGCCGGTGTGGTCGGAGATCAGGAACAGCCCGCCGCCGTTCTTGACGAACGTCATGACCGCGGTCTTCTCGGCGTCGCTCAGCCGGACGTTCGGCTCGGGCAGGACGAACTCGTCGAAGTTGGCGAGGTCCAGCGCTCCGCCGGTGCCGTAGGTGATGGTGGAGCCGCTCGGCAGGGTCTTGAGGCTGTACTGGCCGGTCTTCTGGAGAGCGACGCCCCAGCTGGAGATGGCGCCGGTCCAGTCGGTCTCGGACTGCGGGTCGGCGTTCTCGCCGAGCGGGTCGGGCTGGCTGGTGCTGATGATCCAGTCCGCGTTGCCGGCGGTCTCCGCCTTGCTGTTGTCGAACAGGACGCGGTGCTGCGTGGTCGTGGCGGTGGACGTCACGGTTGCCGCGGCGGCCCGGTGGGGTGCGGCGCTCGCGCCGGCGAGCACAGTCAGGACGGCGGCGCCCAGGGCGAGCGGGCGGAGGGCATCAGTGCGTCTGAGCATGAGTCAATGTCCTTGTTCCGTGGGGGTGCAGGGGGCGGTGCTACGCGCGTAGGTGCGCGGGACACCGTCCCATGATGGGGTAAGCGGGGCTTGAACGGAACACGACTATTTGGAACATCACACCGCTACTCCTCCCGCGCTCCTCCCCGGCGGCGGACGATCCGGACAACTGCGGCACCGTCAGACCGCAGAAATTCCGGTCACACCGCCATCAGCCGGTGTGCGAGCTGGCGCAGGCGGGTGGCGGGGCCGCCGGACGGGTAGATCCCGCCGACGGCGAATGCGCCGACGATGGCGACGTGAAGCTGGTCGGCCAGGAGGGCGCTGTCGGCGACGTCGAGGCGCTGTGTGAGTTCGTGGAGTCTGCGGCCGAGCTCCCGCTCGTGCTGGAGGCAGCGCCGGCGGATGTCGGCCTTGTCCGCGTCGAACTCCGCGGCGGTGTTGACGAACGCACAACCCCGGTAGCCGTCCCGGGTGGCGAGCTCCTCGATCCAGGCGAGCTGGGCCTCCAGTTCGGCCCGTGGATCACCGGGGTGTGCGGCGGCCCGAGCGTCCCATCGCTGCCAGAAGTCGTCATCGCGCCGCTGGAGGACGGCGAGGATCAGGTCGTCCTTGCTGGGAAACCATCGGTACAGGCTGGCCTTCGCCATGCCGGAGCGGCGCACGACTTCGTCGACGCCGACCGCGTGCGTGCCGTTCTCGTAGAAGAGCCGAGCCGCCGTGTCGACCAGATGGTCGCGCACGGCGATCCCGCGCAACTGCTTGGGTTTGTCAGTCACGGTCGAGTTCCTCGGTGTGCATCACGATGGCGGCCTTGCCGAAGCCACGTCGATCCGACACCCACTGTTGTGCCTCAGCCGCATGGGCCAGCTCGTACTCGGCGCCGATGACGACCCGGAGTCGGCCGGCGTCGACGAGGGACGCGATGGCACCGAGTCCTTGGGGATCGGGCTCGACGAGGCACGAGGCGACGCGGATCCCGCGGTCGGCTGCATCGGCGGTGTGCGTGGGGATCGACCAGGCGGTCGCGAGGGCGATCGACCCGCCGGGGGTGACGCGGTCGAAGAGCGAACGGCCGAGTTCACCGCCGACGAGATCGATGACGGCGTCGAACGGCCCCGTCGAGGCGATCCGTTCGGGCTCGGTGTAGTCCACGCACGTGTGAGCTCCCAGGGCGAGGAGCGTCGCGTGGTGACCCGGCCGCGCGAGCGCGACGACCTCGGCACCCCGGGCGGTGGCGACCTGAACGGCGAGGTGCCCGACCCCGCCCGACGCTCCGCTGACCAGGACCCGATCGCCCGGCCCGACGTGCGCGGCGTCGAGCATCTGCCCCGCGGTCAGCGCCGCCATGGGCAGGCACCCGGCCTCGTTGAACGAAGCCGAGGCCGGCATCGCCACGACCTGGTGGGCGGGGACGGTCATGTACTCGGCGTACGTGCCGGCGGGGTAGGGGAACCAGGCGAGCCCGAAGACCCGGTCGCCGACCGCGTGGCGGGTGACGCCGTACCCCACGGCATCGACGACACCGGCGACATCCCAGCCGGGAACGAACGGCAGCCGCATCGACTGCTCGTAACCGGCCTTCCGACCGGTATGCATGTCAATGGGGTTCACGCTGGTGGCGCGGACCCGGATCCTCACCTCGCCGGCCATCGGCTCGGGCCGATCGACCCGTGCGATCCGCAGCGGCGAGCCCCACTCGACGTGCTGCGCCGCCCTCATGGTCGCGGTGCCGGGTCGGCGAGCTCCGACGATCATGACCCCACCACGAGGTCGGTCGCCGCGACGCCGCACTGCCGTGCGAGGGCCGCGACATCGAAGTGGAAGCTCTCCCACAGCACTTGGCCCTCCCGGAAGTGGAAGAGGATGAACGCGTTCAGCCGGGCCGACTCGCCGTTGGGTACGGCGCCGCCGGCGGTGAACGCCGGCGTGAGGCTGATGTGCCCCCAGCAGCACAGCGTTTGCCCGTCCAGTGCGTAGCCGTCCAGGTCCACCCGGTAGTCCGGCGCGAAGGCGAACCAGTTCTCCAGGGCCTTCGTGATCGCGGGCCCCTCGTGGCGCGAGCCGAGGGTGGGTGACTCCAGCACGGCTTCAGGGTGGTAGATCGCCATGGCGGCCTGGACATCCTGGCGGCTCTTGACGGTGGCCAGCCGCCGGACGATGTCGATCGCGCATTCTCGCGTCATCGGTTCCTCAAGCGTCGCCACGGGTGTCTCCTGGCGAGGTAACACGACGGATCGGTCTTCATTCATGCGGCCCTTTCTAATCGAGACAGATCTGTCTCGTCAATGGTGGGGCCTGGCAGTCCACTCCGCATCGGAACCGACGGGTGGTCACCGGCCGGTGCCGGGCTGCCGACCGTCTCGTGCGGCGCCGCTGTCGGCGCACCCGCGCGCATGACGTTCGCACATGGAGCCTGTGGCGAACCGTTGTTGGACTGCCGAACAGGGCGCTTCACGGCCTGACGGTCACGAGGGATCCGCGCTCGGCGCCCGCGACGGGCCCTCGGGCCGACCGTCGGTCGTGAGCGGAATGGACACCGCCCACTGCGGGGACGGCGTCATCATCGAGCTCTGCACCCTCGACACCGAGGTCCGCTCACCGTCCTGACCGCGTGGGCTGTTCCTCGCCCCGCCCTCTGGACGGCGCTGCCGCGTCAGCCGAGCGCGCGGTCGAGGTTGAAGGCGGCGCTGATCAGCGAGAGGTGGGTGAAGGCCTGGGGGAAGTTGCCGAGCTGTTCGCCGGTGGGGCCGATCTCCTCGGCGAACAGACCGAGGTGGTTGGCGTAGGTGAGCATCTTCTCGAAGGCGAGCCGGGCCTCCTCCAGCCGGCCCGCGCGGGCCAGTGCCTCCACGTACCAGAAGGAGCAGATCGAGAAGGTGCCCTCCGAGCCGCGCAGGCCGTCCGGGCTGGTGGTCGGGTCGTAGCGGTAGACCAGCGAGTCGGAGACCAGGTCCGTGGTGAGCGCGTCCAGGGTGGAGAGCCACTTGGGGTCGGTGGGCGAGATGAACTTGGCCATCGGCATCATCAGCAGCGAGGCGTCCAGCTCACCGTCGTCCAGGGACTGGACGAACGCCCCCCGCTCGGCCGACCAGCCGCGCTGCATGATCTGCCGGTAGATCGCGTCACGGGACTGCCGCCAGCGGGGCAGGTCGGCCGGCAGGCCACGGCGGTTGGCCATCCGGATCGCCCGCTCCAGCGCCACCCAGCACATCAGCCGCGAGTACACGAAGTTCCTGCGGCCCGCACGGGTCTCCCAGATTCCCTCGTCGGGCTGGTCCCAGTGCTCGCAGAGCCAGTCCGCCACCGCGCCGATGTCCTCCCAGCCCTCGCTGCTGATCGGCTGCCCCCACTTGTCGTACAGGTAGATGGAGTCGATCATGGCTCCGTAGATGTCCAGCTGGAGCTGGCCGGTGGCGGCGTTGCCGACCCGCACCGGTGCGGAGCCCAGGTGGCCCTCCAGGTGCGGCAGCTCGTACTCGGGCAGCTCGCAGCGCCCGTCGATGCCGTACATGATCTGCAGCGGGCCGGTCGCCGTGGTGCTGCGCATGCGCTCGCAGAGGAACCCCATGAACGCCTCGGCCTCCGAGGTGAAGCCGAGGCGCAGCAGGGCGTAGACGCAGAAGGCGGCGTCGCGGACCCACACGTACCGGTAGTCCCAGTTGCGCTCGCCGCCGACCTGCTCGGGCAGGCTGGTGGTGGGTGCGGCGACGATCGCGCCGGTCGGCGCGTAGGTGAGCAGCTTCAGGACCAGCGCGGAGCGGTGCACCATCTCCCTCCACCGCCCGTGGTAGCGCGACCCGGCCAGCCAGCGGCGCCAGAACCGGACGGTCGCCTCGAACTGTGCCTCCGCCTCGGCGCGCGGACACGACCGGGCCGGGATGTCGTCGCCCACTTGATCGAGGGCGAACACGACGGACTCGCCCTCAAGGAGCTTGAAGTGCGACCACACGTCCAGGCCGTCGCTCTCCAGGGGTGCGGTGGCGGTCAGCGCGAGCGTCAGGGACGGGGAGCGGAACACCGCCTCGTGCCCTTCGAGGTGCGTGGTGTGCGCTTCGGCGCCGTAGCCGAAGCGAGGGGCGATCCGCGCCCTGAACGGGAGGACTCCCCGGACGCAGATCACCCGCCGGATCAGCCGGTGCCGGGCCACCTCGGGGGCCTCGTCGACCACGGGCATGAAGTCCTGGATCTCCGCCACCCCGTCCGCGGCGAAGAACCGCGTGATCAGGACGTTCGTGTCGGGGAAGTAGAACTGCCGGCTGCGTGTCGGGACCTCGACGGCCAGCTCGAACGATCCGCCCCGGTCGGCGTCGAGGAGGGACCCGAACACACTGGGCGCATCGAAGCGCGGACAGCAGTACCAGTCGACGGTGCCGTTCGTGCCGACCAGGGCGGCCGTCCGCAGATCGCCGATCAGGCCGTGCTCGGAGATCGGTAGGTAGCGGCCGTTGTCCGCAGGCTCGAAACCAGTCGTGTCGAACGCCATGTCGGCCTCCTCGCCGCTGTTGTGCGGACCTGGAGATGAAGCGTTCCTTTCATGCTAGATCGCCATTGGCGCGGGGGTCGGCTCCCGACGAGGTGGGGCGGGACGGGGCCTCGGCCGGGAGAGCACGGACGGTGACCTCCGGGTGGAGATCATCGGTGAGGTGGCCACCGTCACTCGGCTCCCGAGGGAGGCAGCCGACACCCCTGTTTGCAGGCCGTGCCGCTGCCGTGGCGGAGCGTCAACGGTCAGCTGTCGCCATCGCCTCGCGAACGGTTCCGAGGCAGGGATCGCAGTACCGGTCCGGCATCGCCGGTCCGGAACCGTCCGTGGCCGGAACGACACGGTGGGACGGTTCGAGGAACCTCCCGCAGAGCGAAGCCGTCGTGTCGTCCTTGGCCACCACGTGCCACACCACGGCGGGCGGGGACACCGCCGGGTCGAACTCGGCCCACATCTCGTACACGGCAGAACCTCCGGATCGCTGGGGCGCGGTCGATCCATGTAAACCCGTGATGCTCCGATCGGCCACCCGGCCGGGTGCACCGGGATGGTTGCGGGGTGCGGCCGGGTCCTTCCCGGCCGCGCGCCTGCCCGCTCCGCTGCTCCCCGCGAGGAGGCCCCGGACGAGCATGGTGAAGGAGTCGGTCGACGTCGACGTGCCGCCGCACACCGTCTACAACCAGTGGTGGTCACCCCGTCGGGCCGTGCGGAGGACGGCCGGCGCGGACGGATCACTCCGAGTTGAGCCCCGGCTCGCCCGCGGTACGGCGGCCCCGGTCCCCGCGACCGGGGCCGCGCCGCGCCGCCCGTCCGAGGTCACCCGCACCGGCCCGATTGGCCCCGGGTGCACGGGGTACGCGCGCGGCATGGAGGACTACGGACCCCCGGCGGACGACCTGTCCGGCGGCATTTCCGAGACGCTCGACCTCTGCGATCTGTGCGGCCGGGCCGTTGCCCACGGCGACCTGCTCAGCGCGCTCGTGCCGGACTCGTCCGCGCTGCACGCCACCGACCCGGAGCTCGACGGCGAGCGGGTGCTGACGGCCTGCACCGTCGACCACCTGGCAGCCCTGACCGAGCAGTACCGCCACCGTCCGTTCGTCCCCGAGGAGCAGTGGGCCGGCAAGGTCTGCCGGGCGCTCGCCGACTATGACGACGCCGTCCCGCTCAGCATGGTCGCCGCGCTGAGCGGTCTTTCCGTGCGACAAGCCGCGCGAGGCGTCGAATGGCACAACGCCCGGGCCCGCGAATGGCGGGCGCGGTACGGAGATCCGGGTGACGACCGACAGTGAGGGACCGGCCATGAAGAAGGCCAAGCGTTACCGCCTTGTCGCGACCGGGCCCCGGGCGTTGTGCCCGGGGCGCCGGCCGTCCGCACCGGGGATGCTCCCGGCGTCGCGGAGCGACACGTCCACAGCTTCCCGGAGTCGCGGCCGCTGACCGCCTTCGAGGGCGGCCGGGGCCGAAAGCCCTTGTTCGGCCTTGCCGCGACGCGCCGTCCGCAGACCTTGCGTCAGATGCGCAGGTGCTCGGCAGCCTCCGAACATCGACGAAGTGTCCCGTTCCTTTGTGGTGGGGGCACGTTCACCTGCCGACGGTTCGCGCAGGGCCGCGTCGGCTCAGTCGGAGGCGAGGAGCCGGGCGAGGGCGGCGTCGATGTCGAGGTGGCCGGACTCCGAGCCCTCGGGCACCAGCGCGAAGGAGTCCGAGAGGAAGGCGGTGACGACGTCCTCGGGGGCGCTGAGCACGGCCTTGCCGGTAGGCCCCCGCAGGGTGATGAGGACCTCGCCCTCCGGCCCCGGGCGGACCTTCACGTCACCGTTCCCGGCGGGACCGTGGCGGCCCTCGTTCAGCAGCTCGCGGCTGAAGTACCAGCACACCCGGGTGTCGCGGTCCGTGCACGCGCACGGAGCCAGCGGGAATGCCAGGCACGCCGCGTACGGAAGGCTCGTGTCGAAGCGGAGTTCCGCGTCGACCGGGACGTCGGGCAGCGCACTGTCGGGGAACGTGACGGGCATCGGGCGGACCGTGGACATCTGCATCGAATCGGCCTCCTGCGATCGCAACGCACCACCCCGGGGCGGGGCGGTGTACGTGAAGGTGCCTACCCGGTGCGTCGACAGGCAGCCAGCAGGAGCGAAATCTCCACAACTCCCTTGCACGGCACGGTAATCGGAAGGCCAGCCGGTGGCGTCCTGGAGGCAGGCCCGGGCGAAGTGCGGCAGGTCGGCGAGCATCAGCGAGGTGAGGCCGGAACGGACCGGCCCGGTCGCCGGGCTGCCCGCCACCGGGCTCGTGGCCGCGCTCTCGGTGCGGCGCGGACCCGACGGGCCCGGTGGCGGGCAGTTCGGGCCGGGGCCGGTCACGGCCGGGCCCGGCGGGGAATATCACCGGCGGTGATCACCATCGGTACCAGCGGCCGCGGCCTCCGCCACTGCCCGAGGCGAACACGAAACCGAGGATCCAGATGACCAGGACGGCCAGCGCGATCCACCACAGGATGTGGATGGCGAAGCCGGCGCCGCCCAGGATGAGTGCCAGCAGCAGGACGAGGATGAGTAGCAGCATGGGACTTGCCCCCTCGTGGGGTAGCGGGACGTTCGGACCCCGCGTGTGCCCGGCCCGGGCCGTTCCATGCCCGGCTCGCACGAATTCGTTTTCGTGTATTTGGTGACGCCCTCAACGGAATGCCGAGACCTATGCTGGGTGGGTGGAGGAACAACCGTCGCCCGGGCGTCGCTGGACGTTCCTGACCAACCACGCTCGCGTGCTGGTGCAGATCGCCCGTGACCCCGGGATGAGGGTTCGCGACATCGCCGCGCGGTGCCTGCTGACCGAGCGCGCCGTCCAGCGGATCATCGTCGATCTCGAAGAGGCGGGATACCTCGCCCACCACCGGGTGGGCCGGGCCAACCAGTACCGCGTCATCGACGGCAAGCAACTGCGCCATCCCGCCGACAGCGGTCCGACCCTGGCGGAGCTGCTGGCCGTTCTGCTGCGCGGGCAGGGTGACTGCGCCGGACGAGCGGGCGCTCCGTCAGCACCCGCTGAGCGTCGGCGGTCAGCCGTCGGCCAAGGCGCGGTCGAGGAGGGGGAGCAGGCGCGCGCGGTTTCGACGGCCCCTCCACGGGGCCGGATCTTCCGCGCGTCCGGGCCGGAGGGCGGGCCGCAGAGGCCTTAGCGTGATCCGCGAACGACCCGGGCGGACCGTCTCCCGGGTCAGGGACCCACGGAGGCACACCGGTCATGAGCACCGAAATCGCCGAGCTCACCGGGGACTACGTCCTCGACCCCGCCCACAGCAGGATCGGCTTCGTGGCGCGCCACGCCATGGTGACGAAGGTCCGTGGTGCGTTCCACACGTTCGAGGGCACCGCCCACCTGGACGGTGCGGACCCGTCCCGCTCGACCGCGCAGGTGGTGATCAAGTCCGAGAGCATCGACACCGGCGTCGATCAGCGCGACCAGCACCTGCGCACCAACGACTTCCTGGACGCGCCGAACTTCCCCGACATCACCTTCCGCACCACCGCGGTGGAGGCGGCCGGCGGCGACTCCTACCGGGTCACCGGCGACCTCACCATCAAGGCGACCACCCGCCAGGTCACCATCGACTTCGAGTACACGGGCAACGCCGTCGACCCGTACGGCAATCTGCGGGTGGGCCTGGAGGGCTCGGTGACGATCAGCCGCAAGGACTTCGGCGTCACCTGGAACGCGGCTCTGGAGGGCGGCGGAGTCCTGGTGGGCGACAAGGTCGTGCTGGAGTTCGACGTCTCGGCGATCAAGCAGAAGTGACGGCCTCCTGAGACGCCAGCGGGCACGCCGACCGCGGTCGGCGTGCCCGGTGGGGCGGGTGGGTTCACCCGATGCCGAACCAGCCGAGAACGGTCTGGACCAGCAGGATCGTCGACATCGCGGCCACGCCGACCACCGCGACGGTGGCCACGACGCGGTAACGGGGGCTGTTGGCCGCGTCGCCGAGGACGGAGCGGCGGTTGGTGAGGACGAGGAGGTAGACCAGGACGATCGGGCTGATCAGGCCCTGGAGGACCTGGGTGCCGATCAGCAGCTGGATGAGGTCCACCGGGGTCAGCGCCACGATGGCGCCGAGCGCGATCTGCGCGGTGAACAGCCCGAGGAACAGCGGCGCGTCGCGGAAGCTGCGGGAGACCGAACGCTCGACGCCGGCGGCCTCGCCGATCGCGTAGCTGGCCGAGAGCGGCACCACGGCGCCGGCCAGGGCGGAGGCGCCGATCAGGCCGAAGGCGAACAGCAGCTCGGCGCCGTGCCCGGCGACCGGCTTGAGGGCCTCGGCGGCCTCGGCGGCGGACTCCAGCGGGCCGGTGCCGCCGATCGCGGAGGCGGTGGCGATGATGATCGTCAGGCTGATCACGCAGGCGAACACCGCTCCGAGCACGGCGTCGGCCCGGATCAGCTTGTAGTCGGCCGGTTTGGCGCCGCGGTCGACGACGCCGGCCGCCGCGTAGAACTGCATGTAGGGGCTGACGGTCGTGCCGATCAGCGCGACGGCCAGCAGGATGAAGTCCTTGCTGGGCTCCAGGTGCGGGACGACCAGGTGCTCGCCGACCTGACCCCAGTCAGGGTGGCCCATGATCATGGCGACGGGGTAGGCGAAGAACGCCAGCGACATCACCAGGAAGATGCGCTCGGCCCACTTGTACGAGCCGAACAGCACCAGCGACCACAGCAGGACGGCGGCCGGCGGGATGACCGCCCACTTGGGCACGCCGAGCAGCTCGAAGGCGGCGCCGATCCCGGCGAACTCGCTGACGACCAGGCCGGTGTTGGCGAGCAGCAGGCAGAAGACGGCGAGGGCGGTGAGGCGGAGGCTGAACTGCTCGCGGATGAGCGCGCCCAGGCCCTTGCCGGTGTGGGCGCCGAGCCGGACGGCCATCTCCTGCACCATCACCAGGGCGATGGTGACCAGCACCATGAAGAACAGCGTGCCGTAGGTGAACTGGGAGCCGGCGCTGGCGTACGTGGCGATGCCGGCGGCGTCGTTGCCGGCGTTGGCGGCGACCAGGCCGGGGCCCGCCACCATCGCGACGGCGGCGAGCCGGCGCAGGCCCTTTCGGCGCCCGGGCCCGGGCGCGGACGTCCCGGGGTCGGACGGCGACGGCGCCGACGTGGCCGCCGGGGGGCCGGCGTCCGGGCGGGTGTCGAGGTCGCGGGTCACTTGAGGAGCCTCCGGAAGTGCAGGCGCCCGCGCTCGGGCAGCAGCGAGTCGAGGATGTCGTCGGCCAGGACCCGGCCGAGGGGGCGGTCGGTGTCGTCGACCACGAGCAGGGAGGTGGCCCGGGCCGCGACCAGGTGGTGGGCGGCCTCGGCGAGACGGGTGTCCGGCCGGACGGTCACGGGCGGGCCGAACTGGGCCCGCCAGGCGACCAGGTCGGCGACCACGGTGGTGTCCTCGGCGACGGTGAGGTCGAACAGCGGGATGTCGCCGACCAGCACGCCGTCGTCGTCGAGGACGGTCACCGCGTCGAGGTCGGTGCGGTGCTCGGCCTGCGCGGCCAGCTCCGCCCGTACCTGGGCGACGGTGTCCGCGCGGCCGGCGGTGACCAGCAGGGTGGTCATCGCGCCGCCGGCGGTGCCCTCGCGGTGGGTGAGCAGGGAGCGCAGCTCGGCCGCCTCGGGCTCGGGCATCCGGGCCAGCAGGTTCTCGCGCTCGCCCGGCTTGAGGTCGCGCAGGGCGTCGGCGGCCTCGTCGGGCTCCATCTCGTCGACCAGGCGGGCGGCGTGCTCGGGTGGCGCCTCGCGCAGGAGGTTCTCCAGCTCGGCGGGCTCCATCTCCTCCAGCGCGTCCGCCGCGTGCTCGGGCTCCAGCCAGCCCAGCAGCTGCTGGCGCTCGTGGCGGCCGAGGTCCTCCAGGATGTCGGCGAGGTCGGCCGGGCGCAGCCGGTGCAGCGCGGAGCGGGAGGCGCGCAGCCGCACCTCGGCGGGGCCGTGGGTGGCCTGCTCGCCGAACGGGGCTATCGACTGCCAGTCCAGGACGCTGTCCGGGGTCGGGCGGACCTGCCAGCGGCGGGGGCCGAGCCGGCGCAGCAGGGTGGGGAGCGAGACGTCGACACCGACCAGGACGGTGCGGGCGGCCAGCGGGGCGAGGTAGAGGTCGGCGGCGCGGGTGACCTGGACGCCGTCGACGTCGACGAGCTGGTGGTCCATCACGTCGCGGGCGAGCAGCACCTCGCCGGGCCTGCGGTTGAAGTCGCGCAGGTCGACGCGGGAGGTGCGCAGCCGGACCTGGCCGGTGAGGATCCGGTCGACGGCGTCGGCGGCGATGAAGGCGCGGCGGCGGCCTATGCGGATGATCAGGCCGGTGACGGGCGGGTAGGGCTCCGGTCCGTAGAGGCGGGCGACCACGTCGACGACGCGGCCCACCTCCTCGCCGGCCTGGTTGGCGACCGGGCCGCCGACCAGCCCGGCGAGGGAGACGAGTGAGGACCGGACGGCCTTGGTGACGGTGGTGCGGCGCTCGGCGGCGTCGGTGCGGTCGCGAAGACGCGCCGTGGCGGACGAGAACAGCGTGGTGGAAGCCACGGAGAAGACCCCCTCGCCCCGGCAGGACGGGGCATCGGGCCGCCCGGTGGCATGCCATCGCCAACCCTGACCGCGGGGCCGGCTCCGGGCACGCGCCGGGGCCTCCCACGCCACGGGGGACGGGAGGGCGGAGCGCAGCGGACCGGTGTCGGTCAGGGAAGGAAGGGGCGCCTCGGGCGGCAGGAGAACGGCGAGGACGACACGGGGAAAGGCCGACTATGGCCAGGACTTCCGTCCATCACGCCCCCCTCCCGATCTCGGCCGCGATCCGGTGCCGCGGCAGCATGGCAGGGGCGGACCGACGTCACCGCCCGGCGCACCCCAGACTCGTCAGAGCTTTGGCACTCCACGGCGTGTCCCCGGTCGGGTCCGGCGGGGAAGCCACTTGGGGTCACCCCTTGGGCCGGGGAGACCTGTCCTGATCCGGAGCGTCTCTCGACGGGTGGGATCAGTGGCCTGTGTCCGTGAAGACGCCTCACCGAACGAGGTGTCTTTTCGAATCCTTGACAGGATAGGGCCTTGTCATCCCCCCAGCACAACCCTTGACCTGAGCTTGACCCCGCCCCGACCTGCGGGGGAGCCGCCGGGCGCACACCGGGGCGCGGCGGGAGCGACCCGGCCGGCCCTTGCTCCCCTCCGCCAGCGGCCGACCCGACCGGAAACGCGAGAGGACCCGGGAGCGTAGCCTGCCCCCGGGCCCCTGTTTGCCGCCCAATTGCGCACACCGGCACGTTTAAGGGTTGCGGATCAGATTGAAATCGACGCGTTCTGCCTTTGAACTACCGTGCCACGGAGCGGCACAGACGGGACTTGAACCCGCATTCGTCGACATGCGTCCACACCCGGTCGATCCGGCGTTCGGCGGCGAATGCTGAGACTGGAGCGAGAGTCTGAGCTTGATGGGGCCCGCCTCTGCCTGGCTTGGGCTACCCCGGCCGGTGGTGCCGGGGGGAGGATTTGAACCTCCACTGTGACCCCTGGTCAGCTTCAACATCAGTGTCAGCTTTTCGCACCGCGCAGCAGCCCCCATCCGGTCTCCCGGAGGGTTCTCGGCGCGCCCGGTGCACCCGCCCGGCTCCCCGGACGGGCGATCATGAGGCTACCGGAACAGGTAGCCGAAGACGGCGTCGCCCACCCGCTGGTCGGTGACCTCGACGGCGTTGGCCTCCTCGCGGGCGAACTTGACGGCCTGCTGGAGCTTCTCCACCCGCTCGGCCAGCTCGTTCACCCGGCGGGCCGGCAGCGCGCCGGAGAACTTCACCGTGGTCCAGTAGCCGACCGCGATGTCCTCGTAGTAGACCTCGACCTGGGCCGGGTGCTTCTCGGTGGCCTCGGCCTTGACGTGGTTGCGCGGCACCTTCTTGGTCCGGATGGTGCGCACCGGCTCGGTCTTCCAGGAGTCGGTGGACGGGTCGAGGTTCCACGATTCGGAGGCGTCCAGCACCGGGAGCTTCTTCACGAACGTGAACAGGTCGGTGAGCTGCTTCTCCAGGAAGAGCAGGTAGGGCACGGGCACCTGGGCGAGCAGCACCTGGCCGTCCACCACCACGTCCGCGCGGGCGTCGATGTTGGCCCAGTCCTTGGTGGCCGTCACGTCGAACAGCCGCGTGAGGGTGGCCGCGGTGGACCGCAGGATGTCCTCGGCCTTCAGCTGCACCCGGGTCGACTCCGGCGGCAGTTGCTCGCCCTCCTCGTCCTTGGGCTGGTAGGTGCGGGAGATCCCGGCCAGCAGCGCGGGCTTCTGCAGGTCCTGGTGGGCCTGGGTCAGCTCCTGGAAGGACTTGGACTTGACGCCCTTTTCAACGGCGATGATCTGGTTCAGCTTTGCCACGGCGAGGACGCTACCAGTCCCGAACTGAAGTGCGACACTCAATTCCTGACGGGGCGGACGTTCCCCTCGGGAATCCCGTGCCCGGGAGGCCGGACTGTCGACGGGCTGCCGCCAGGCCTCCGTACGCGGCCCGGCGGCCGTCGCCCGCAGCGCGCGCCCTCGCCCCGGTGCTCGCCGGACTGCCCGAAGCAGCGCCGCGCCGGACGAAGATCATCTGGGCGTAGTCTCGTCGCGGACGACAAGGCAAGAGAGGGAGACATGGGCCAGAAGATCATCCGGTTCTCGGACCTGACCGGCAAGCACGTGGAGGACGACGACGACCTGGTACGCATCGTGGTCCGCCGGCACCCGGACCTGGCGGACGGGCCCGTCGAGATCGAGGCGCTCGCCGGCGAGCTGGACGCGGTGGAGGAACTGGCGCTCGACCTGGTGACGATCGAGCTGCACCACCCGGGCTCGGACGAGCCCCGGACGGTCGTGATGGAGGCCGGGGCATTCAACCGACTGGCCTCGGCGGCGCCGATGGCCGAGGTGCTGCGCGGCGCCGCGCCGGTCGGCCGGTCGCGCCCGGGCCAGAGCGCGGCGCCGGACGGCTCCCGGGAGCGGGTGAACTACGCGAGCCTGGACCACGCCGGCAAGCCGCACAAGGGCCGCACCACCGACGCCGAGAAGCAGCTCGTCCAGCAGCACCTGGAGGAGATCAACGAACGCCTGGCCACCGAGGGCATCCGGAAGATCGACCTGGCCAACGCGGACCACGTCTCCCGCTACGGCCTGGAGGCCCTGGCCCGGGCGATCGGCGTGACCCAGGAGTGACGGAACCGACTCCGGGCCTCCACGCTCGCCGCCGCGGACGCGCGGAGGCCGGAGGTGTCACGAGCCTCCCGGAACTTCGGCGCGGCGAGAGGCGCACCCGCGAGATTCCTTAGGGTGACGACGCGCCTACCCAGTCGTGTCGCCGGACAAGAGACCGTTTCCGGAGCTTCGCCGGGCCGGGTTTGCCCCCGGCGGCGCGCGGGTCGAGTCTGGAGGAGCGGCAGGGGACAGGACGATGGCGCTCACGGTGGCTCTGGCCGGCGACACGATGCTCGGGCGAGGTGTCGCCGAGGAACTGCGGCGTTCGTCGGCGCCCGGCACACTGCTGTCCGCAGAGGTGCGGGACACGCTCGCGGAGGCCGATCTCGTCGTGCTCAACCTGGAGTGCTGCGTCTCCGGCCGGGGTGAGCGCTGGCCGGACCCGTTCAAGGCGTACTTCTTCCGCGCTCCGCCCTCTGCCGCCGCCGTCCTGGCCGAGCTGGGGGTGGACTGCGTGACGCTGGCCAACAACCACGCCCTCGACTACGGCTTCGACGCCCTCGCCGACACCCGTGACCTGCTGGAGCGGGCGGGCGTGCGGGCGGTCGGTGCCGGGCGGGACGTGTCGGCGGCCCGGGAGTGCGCCGTGCTGGAGGCGGCCGGGACGCGGTTGGCGGTCGTGGGCGTCACCGATCACCCGGAGGACTACGCGGCGGGCGAGCGGCGTCCGGGCGTCGCGTGGGCCGACCTCCGCAGCGGCGTGCCCCACTGGCTCACCACCCTCGTGGCCCGGGCTGCCCGGAGCGCGGACGCCGTGCTGGTCACCCCGCACTGGGGGCCCAACATGACCTCCCGCCCGCCGCCGCACGTCCGCGCGGCGGCCCGCGGACTCCTGGCCGCGGGGGCGACCCTGGTCGCCGGGCACTCGGCCCACGTCTTCCACGGCGTCGCCGACCACCTCCTCTACGACCTGGGCGACTTCGTCGACGACTACGCCGTGGACCCGGCGCTGCGCAACGACCTCGGGCTGCTCTTCCTGCTGACCCTGGACGGTGCTCCCCTGGCGGCGGTCGGGCTGGAGGCCGTGCCGCTGCGCCTCGACTACTGCCACACCCGCCTCGCCCGGGGCGCGGAGTGGGAGTGGATCCGCGACCGATTCACCACCGCCTGCGCCGAGTTGGGCACCACCGTGGGCGAGCGGGCAGGCCGGCTGACCGTCGACTGGACGTGACGCGGGCCGGCGCCGGAGCGCTGACGGCCGGGTTGGACCGTCAGCGCCTCGGGCCGGGGTCGGGTCAGTTCACGTAGACCGTGGGGCTGCCGGGGGCGGTGGTGTCGGTGACGGGGCCGAAGGTGGCGGAGAAGTAGCCGTCGCCCGGGCAGAGGGAGGAGCCGTCGCTCTTGGCGAAGTGCTCGTTGGTGAAGGTCAGGCCGTGGGCGCCGTTGTCGGCGTTGCCGGTGAACGCGCCGCTGAGCTGATAGGTGCAGGTGATGGTGCCGAACCAGGTGTCGAGCACGGCGCTGGCCTGGATCGGCCCGGCGGTTCCGGCGGTGAGGGTGAGCGGGAGGCCGGCGCCGTCGTCGACGGAGAGGGTGAAGGGGAGGTTGCCGACGGTCAGGCTTTCGACGTTCGTGACACCGGTGACGTTGCTGGTGCACGAGTCGAAGGTCAGCCCGGTGAGGGACTCCGTCGCCGTGCCGGGTGCCCCCGGGTTGGTCAGGACGGTGGCCGAGAGCTGGGAGGTGGCGCAGGTGACGCCGGTGGTGCTGGTCGCGGTCGAGTAGAAGGTGGCGCTGGTGTTCGCGGCGAGCGGCGCGGCGAGCGCGTCGCCCGCGGCGACGGCGGTGGTGCCCGCGCTGTCCGTGGTCAACACGGCGGCGGCGTCGGGCACATGGATCGCGGACGCGGGGGCCGCGCCCAGGACGACCGCGGCGACGGCGGTGGTGGCGGCGAGGTGGCGGCGAAGACGCATGGGAAAGCCTCTTCCTCGGTGAGGGGGATCGAGAAGACGAACTTTCGCTGCCGCCGGAGGGTGGGGATCCGGGCGGCTGACTACGTTCTAGGCCGGTGTTCGTGCACCGTCAAGGCAGTGCGCGAAAGTTGCTGACTTTTCGTCAGCAAGAGCCGGGTCCGGCGGCGACGCATCCGGCCCTGCGTCACCCGATGTCGCGGGCGGCGGACCCCCGCTCCTCCAGGTTCCAGGTGACGACCCTCCGGGGGTGGACGCGGATGATGTCCCGGCTGAAGTGGTCGGGTGCCACAGGGGGCAGGTCGACGGCCAGCACCTCGGCCTGGCCTCTGATCTCGACCCCGCGCCCCCACCCGCCCGCGACCGGGTCATCGGCCGGAGCCAGGTCGTCGACCAGCACGGAAACCTCGGGGTGGGCCTGCGCGTTGCGGTACTTCTGGCTGCGGGCCATGGCGGGCCCGCCGATGTCGATGGTGCCGTCGCCGTTGAGCCTGAAGCCCACCGGGCGGACCTGCGGACGGCCGTCGGGGCCGATGGTGGCCAGTCGGGCCAGTGGCTGGGCGGTGAGGTACTCGCGCTCCCTCTCGGTGAAGATCATGCGGGCAACCCTAGAAGTTCAAGCGCGGTTGAGGTCAAGGCCGGCGGCGCCTCGCCGCCCAACTGCCCGGCGGGATGCTGCTCACCTACCGGGGCCTGGGCCACGCCGCCTACCGCCGCAGCAACGCGTGCATCACCGGGGCCGTCGACGCCTACCTCGTCGAGCCCGCCCCGATGCGGCCCGGGGCGAGTTGTTGACCGCCCGCCCGCTGTGGAGGTGCCGTCACGGACGACCGCGGCGCGGCGCACCCCGCCCGGAGCCCGGATGCTCGTTTGCGCTCGCCCCGGGCCCGGATCAGAGGAGATGATCGCCGATCAGGTGCCCCGGCCGCATCGGGAAGGTGGGCGGTCAGCGCATGGCCACGCGCGCCCTGCGGGCGGCGCGGCCGTGGACGCCGTTGCGGCCGTAGCGGTGGATCGGCGGGCCGCCGGGTCGTCTGCTACGCGGGCGACGACGCCGACGCCCGGACGCGGGGTGCGGGTCCCGGCCGGGTGGGCCGGTGGCCTGGTTGTCCGCCCGCCGGTACCCGCTCAACCCGTCGGGCTCGCGTGCAGGAGGTTCCGGGCGCGGGTGGCCAGGCCGTCGGCGGCGCAGTGGGTGGCCAGCTCCAGGCCGCGGGCGAGCGCGGTGCGGGCGGCTGGAGTGGCGCCCAGCGCCTCCCCGAGGTCGACCAGGGCGATCGCGTGCTCGTAGCGGGCGGGGGAGCGTTCCAGGTGGTGGACGGCCTCCGTGAGCAACTCGGCTGCGCGGGGCCGCTCGTGCACTGCCGCGCAGAGCCGCAGGGCGCTGCCGACGGCCGAGTCCGTCCCGGATTCCCGAGCCCGGCGGACGGATTCGGCGGCGAGGTCGCGAGCCCGGTCCGGCTGGTCGGGGGCCACCGCGCGTGCCAGGTGCGCCAGCCACGGCGCCCACACCGTGTTGCGCCACCCGCGCGCGTCCAGGGCCGCGCCCGCGGCGGCCAGGACGGCCGCCGCGCCCGGCGCGTCGCCCCGGGCCAGGAGCAGGCGCCCGTACAGGGTGGGTGCGTCGGGCAGGACCATCACCGTCGGGTACGGCGGGCCGAAGGCGTGGTCGCGCGCGAGCTCCAGGGCTTCGGTGAGCCGGCCTCGTGCGGCCAGGGTCTCGGCCAGCGCCCCGACCGCGTCCCAGTGCAGCGGAATGCCCGGGCCGATCCGCTCGGCGATGCGCAGGGCCCGGCGCAGGTGGTCCTCCGCTGCGGCGAGGGCGCCGCAGCGGAAGCGGAGCATGCCGGTCAGCAGGTGGGCGAAGCCGAGGTGGCCGCCGCTCCAACCGGCGATCTCGTAGGCGCGGACCGCCTCGGTGAACAGTTCCTCCGCCCGGTCGACCCGGTCGGCGTACAGGTAGCTGATGCCGAGGATGCCGGGCAGTTCGAAGCCCCAGGTGGTGTTGGTCCAGCCCAGGCTGCGGGGCAGGCGGCCGTTCGGCAGGGCGGACTCGGCCAGCGCGATCGCCTCCGTGCGGTCGGTGCCGCGCAGGGTGAGGTCCCAGCAGCGCAGGACGGCCACCGCGTGGATCAGGCCGTCCTGTTCGAACGCCCGGTCGCCGGTGACCGGTTCATCGGCTTTGCCGCTTTTGCCGTCCTCGTGGTCCGCGTGGGTGTCGGTGAAGGCCAGGCCGACCATGTCGAGCATCCGGGCGAACTCGGCGAGCCGCCGGGAGCGGCCGGGGCCGTCCTCCTCCTCGGACCGGAACGCGGCGAACATGAAGTGGGCGACCTCCAGGCGCAGGCGGCCCGGACCGGGCGACGTGCGGGCGGCCTCCTCGGCGCAGACCGCGGCGGCCTCGCCGAGCCGGTTGCTGTGGGCGAGGGCCTGGGCGAGCCGGACGGTGGCGTCCACCCGCAGTTCGGGGCCGAGACCGTACGGGTCGGCGAGCGCCAGGCGCAGCTGGTTGACGGTGGTCGCGGGGTCGGTGAGCAGCGCCGAGCAGCCGAGTTCGTAGAGCACCGCGGCCCGGTCCTCGTCGGCGGGCGGCTCGCTGATGGCGCGGCGCAGGCAGCGCTGGGCCGCCTCCGGAGCGCCGATGGCCAGGTGTTCGCGGGCCGCCCGGCGCAGTTGGCCGACGAGGTCGCCGTCCCCCTCGGGCAGGATCTCCAGCAGGTGTCGGGATGCGGTGAGCAGGCCGAGCCCGGCGTTCTGGATCTCGACGGCGGCGACTCCGTGCATCCCGGTGCGGGTGGCGGGCGGCATCGACCGGTAGACCGAGGTGGCGACCAGGGGGTGGACGAACTCCAGTCGGCCTCCCGGCGTGGTGGTCAGCACCCGGTGCCGGCGCAGCTCCCGGACGGACTGGGCGGCGGTCTCCGGGCCCTGGGCGCAGATGGCGGCGGCGAGGGCGGGACGGATGTCGGTGCCCAGCATCGACGCCGCCCAGGCGAAGTGCAGCGCGGTCGGGCCGAGTTTGTCGAGCCAGTGCCGCAGCGTCATGCCCCTCGCGTTCGCGGCGAGTTCGCCGAGCTGGCCGATGCTCTCCTCGACCGGGTCGAGCCGCAGGTCGAGCACCTCGCGCAGCAGGGCCGTGGTCTCGTACGGGTTCCCGGCGGTGACGGCCCAGACGTGGCGGCAGAAGGCGTCCTCCGCCTGCGCACCGAGGGCGGCCCGGACCAGGTGCGCCACCGAGGCGGGCTGGAGCGGGCGCAGTTCGTGCCTGCGGTCGGCCGCGGCGACGAGGCCGCGCTGCACCGGCAGAGCGTCGTCGGGGAACTCGTCGCGGCAGGCGAGCACCAGCAGGGCCGGCAACTCCCGCGCGCGCACCGCGAAGCCCGCCAGCCAGCCGAGCGACTCCGGGTCGGCCCAGTGCAGGTCGTCGACGATGACGGCCACCGGCGGGCGGTGCTGGACGAGGCGGGTGACGACGAAGTCCAGGCCGTCCCGCACTCCCTGCGGGTCGAGCTGCCCGCCGGGCGGCATCAGCCCCACGACCGGGCCGACGACGTTCTCCCACGGCCCGAAGACCCGTGCCCGCTCCTCGTCGGGCAGGGCCGCCAGCACCGGCCGCACCAACTGGCGCACGACGTGGAACGGTTCGTGGCGCTGCCGCTCGCCGCCCCGGGCGAACAGCACCGTGCACCCGGCGCGTTTCGCCGCCCGCCGCACCTCGCCCAGCATCGCGGTCTTGCCCAGCCCGGCCGCGCCGGTGTAGAGCAGCAGCTCCCCGGTCCCGGCGCCGGCAGGCCGGGTGAGCGCCTCGATCGCCCGCCCGGCCGACCGGATCTCGGCCTCGCGCTCGTGCAGCCGGTCCGTGCCGTCGCCGATCCCGCCGATCCCGCCGTCGCCTCCGGGCCGGGCTTCCTCTGCGGCCACCGGCGCCTCCAATTCTCCGTGCCACAGTCGTCGTTGCCGAGGCCCGAGGCTACTGCCGAACGAACGGCTCCGGTACGGAGTTGACAAAGCGGCCCGTCAGCCCGTTCGTTGGGCCGGTGGGCGGCGGCCGGCCGGTGCCGGGCGAGTGCCGCGCCGCCCGCGCCGCACGAACCGGCCGACGCATGACGCGCGGGGGGCGTCGGCTCTCGCAGAGGGCGTCGGGTTCCGCGCCCCGGCGGTTCTCAGCCCTGCGCGGTCGGCCGGACGACGAGGTCGTTGATGTCGACCGCGGCCGGCTGGGCGATCGCGAAGGCGATCGCCTCCCCGACCGCCTCCGGCGGGATGGCGAACTTCTCCTTCGACGCGGCGAGTTCCGCGCGCACCCGGTCGTCCGGGACGGAGTCGATGAAGCCGGTCCGGACGAATCCGGGGGACACGACGGTGACCCGCACGCTGTCCCCGGCCTCCTGCCGCAGGCCCTCGGAGAGGGTGCGCACCGCGTTCTTGGTCGCGGCGTAGACGGCCTGGTTGGGCACGACCCGCAGGCCCGCGGTGGAGACGACGTTGACGAAGTGCCCGCCGCCCTGCGCCCGGAAGGCCGGCAGGGCGGCGGCGATGCCGTACAGCACGCCCTTGAGGTTGACGTCGACCATCGCCTCCCAGTCCTCGACGCGCAGGTCGTCGAGCGGGGAGACGGGCCCGATGCCCGCGTTGCTGACGAGCGCGTCCAGACGGCCGAACCGTTCACGCGCGAGCGCCACGAGCGCGGCGAGGTCGGCGCGGCGCGTGACGTCCACGGCGGCCCAGGCCGCCTGACCGCCGCTCTCCGTGATGCGGGCCGCGAGGTTCCGCAGGTGCTCGGTGCGCCGGGCGCCGAGCACGACCTTCGCCCCGCGCCCGGCGAGCAGCAGGGCGGTGGCCTCGCCGATTCCGCTGCTGGCGCCGGTGATGGCGACGACCTTCCCGTCGATTCCGGGCGTGGTGACCCCGGATGCAGTGACTCCGGACATGGTGACTCCGGGCATGGTGAACCCCCTACACTCGAACCGGACATGTGTCCGGTACTGCGGACAGACTACCGGACACGTGTCCGCTTTGGTGGCGAGGACGACGACAGGGAAGGCCCGCAATGACCCAGGACCCCCACGCGGCACGGCGGACGGACGCCGAACGCAACCGCGCGCGCATCCTCGACGTCGCGCGCGACGCGCTCGCGCGCTCCGGCGACGTCACCATGAAGTCGATCGCCCAGCGGGCGGGCGTCGGGCAGGGCACGCTCTACCGCCACTTCCCCACCCGCGAAGCCCTCGTCCTCGCGGTCTACCGGCACGACGTCGGCGAACTCGTCGACTCCGTGACGGAATTGCTCGCCGAGCACGAACCGTGGGACGCGCTGCGGGTGTGGTTCGACCGGCTGGCCGCCTTCGGCCGGGTCAAACACGGCCTCGCCGAGGTCCTGCACGCGGCCACCCGGCAGGACCTCTCCGCCGAGTACTACCAACCGGTCGTCGACGCGATCGACCGGTTGCTGAACGCCGGCCGGCGGGCCGGGCAGGTGCGCGCCGACGTGGACGGCCCCGACGTCCTGCTCCTGGTGAGCTTCCTGTGGCGCGCCGACCGGGACGAAGACTGGCACCGCCGAGCCCACCACCTGCTGCGCGTCGTCCTCGACGGCCTGCGCGCCACCCACTGAGCCCTCCATGCACAGTCCCTGGTGGGTCTGGAGGTGGTGGATGGTGGCCCAGTGGGCGATGAGGCGGTAGGGGCCGTGGTTGAGGAGGGCCCATCCGCTGAGCACGTCCACGGGCCGCGGGTGTCGGGCTCCGGACGAAGGCTCAGCGTCGGACGGTTCGCGTGGTCGTCGCCTCGCCGCCGAGGTGGATGCGGCCGGTTCGGTCGACGGTGGCCGTGATGGTGGACGGGCTGGCGAGGTGGTCGCCCATGTCGACGCTGAGGTGGGCGGTGCCGTCGTGGGCGGTCCGGGCGGCGTGGGCGGCGAGGCAGGCGGTGCTGTTGGCGTTGGCGATGTCCTCGGGGACGCCGATGGACGGGGCGAACATCCGGGCCGCCGTCCAGCCGTGCCCGTCCGGTACGGCGTAGGCGTAGCAGCCGAGCAGGGCGTGGCGGTCGCAGGCTGCTCGCAGGCGGAGGAAGTCCGGTGTGATGGCGGCGAGTTCGGTGCGGGTCGGGACGGGGAGGAGGAGCCTCGGACGGCCGTTGGAGGCTACGACGGCGGCCCGGGGCGCGTCGTTCAGGCCGAGGGCTTCCGCGATCGTCCTCAACTCGGCTGCCCGGGCGGGCCGCAGGCTCACCGGGCCGGGGTCGAACGACGCCGTGAGGGTGGCCCCGCGGCGGGTGGCCCGGCCCTCGAACGTGCGGCTCGCCGTGTGCAGGACGGTGCGGAATTCGTCGCCGCCCGCCCGTTCGGCGAGCAGGGCGAGGGCGGCGACGGTGCCGTGGCCGCAGGCGGGCAGTTCGCCTCGGGCGGTGAAGAACCGGAGTGCGTGGCCGGTGCCGGCCGAGCGCACGAAGACGGCGTGGGACGTCCCCGACTCCCCGGGGATCCGGCGTCGTTCGTCGTCCGTGAACGGCCCGTCGTCGAGGACGGCGGTCGGGCTGCCGCCCCGGCCCCGCCGCCGGCACGCGTCGATGACGGCTGTCGGGAACCGTGTGGCGGCCATCAGCCGTCCTCGAAGTCCCGGAACGTTCCCGACGCGTCCACGGCGTCGGCGAAATCGGCGAAGTCCAGGTTGGCGATCGACAGGTTCGCGGAGACGTCGGCGTACCAGCGGGGCGGGACCCGGAACGTCCGGCCGGGTTCGTCGTACAGGTCGACGGCCAGGAGGGGGTGCTCCTCGTCGGTCATGGTGATCGTGTCCGCGAGGAACAGGTGGCAGATCTTGTCGTCCTCGTCTGCGGCCGCGTCCGCGGCGACCAGCGCTTGGAGGCCGACGCCGCTGAACGCGGGATCGCTGACGTACGTCGCGGTGCGGTCCTCGGAGCTCCTGTCGATCGTCGTGCGCACCACCTCCCATGCGGCGTCGCTGCTGAAGTCGGTGCGCAGGACGAGCGAGGTCAGGTCGTCGGGTCGGGGCAGTGCCATGCGGCCGATCCTGCCACCCGTCCGGCCGGACTCGATGGACGGGGGGTCACTTCGTCCGGTGCTCGGCCACCGCGACGACCGCCACCCTCGGGACCTCCGCGACGTAACCGTCGGACACCGGGCGGACCAGGGGACGGGTGGGGGCGGCCAGGGGGGTGCAGAGACCGGCGAGGTGGGCGGTGTGGTCGAAGGCGGTGACCAGGACATCCCAGGCCTTCTTGGTGCCGAGGCCGGTGAAATGGTGGGTCAGGGCGAAGGCCTCGGCGACGTGGGCGACCATGGCGGCCTTCGCCTCGTCCGGGGAGGCCGCGCGGACGGTGAAGGGGTCGTAGACGTCGAGCAGGCGTACCGCGACGGGGTGGGGAGCGAACAGGTCGAGCAACTCGGTGCGGGTGAAGTGCGAGTGGTGGTGGCGGACGGCGGCGTGGGGGTCGACGACGGTCCGGAAGAAGGCTGCCGTCGGGCTGTGGGGCTCGAAGTCGTGCAGCACGACCCGGCCGCCGGGCCGCAGCACCCGGACGGCCTCGGCGACCGCGCCGGGCCGGTCGTCGGGCGGGATGTGGTGGGTGCCGTACGCCAGCAGCACGGCGTCCACTGTGCGGTCGGCCAGCAACAGCCGGTCGGCGGCCTGCCGTACGGCGGGCAGCCCGTGGGCGAGCGCGGCGGCCACCAGGGGGCCGGAGGGGTCGCCGGTGAGCAGGGCGAGCCCGCTCGGCGCTTGCCCGGGGCGGACGGCGGCGGCGCGCGCGAGGTGGCCGTCACCGCCGAGCACGTCCAGGACCAGCGTCTCCTTGGCGTCCGCTCCGGGACGGCCGGCCGCCAGGTGAAGGAGTCGGCGGGCACCGGTCCACCGTGCCAGCGGGTCCTGGTGGGCGCCCCAACAGGAGTCGCGCCGGCAGGAGTCGCCGTGGCCGGTGCCGTCGGGGGCATCCTCGTCCGGCTGGGAGCAGAGCCGACGCATCGTGCCGGCGGACGCGAGGCGTCTCGGGTCGAGGGTCCGGTGCCACCGCGGATGACGGGCGGCGAGGTGCCCGAGGTACTGCTCCAGGGTCATCGCGGGCAGGTAGGACGGCGCGGACACGGGCAGCTCCTCTGGCAGGCTCGGCTCAACCTCCATGCTGCCCAGTGGGACGGCGGACATTCACCGCGTTCACCGGCGCGCGGAGCGCCCGTCAGTGGCTTTCGAGGCGGCCCGAGCGGGGGCGTCGATCCACGTCATCGGCGGTGCGGTTAGGCTGACTCCGTCTTTGCTGACTCCGTTGTGGCGACAGGGAGTCAAGGGGTGCCGACGGGTGCCGAGGGCGGATGCCCGGGGACGGGGGACACGTGACGTTGCTGGAGAACGATCCGCGCGAGATCGGCGGATACCGGCTGGAGGGGCGGCTCGGCGCGGGCGGGATGGGCGTCGTGTCCCGCGCGCGGTCGGTGTCCGGGCGGCAGGTGGCGCTCAAGGTGATCCGGCCCGAGCTGGCGGGGGACGGCGAGTTCCGGGCCAGGTTCCGGCACGAGGTCGAGGCCGCCCGCCTGGTGAGCGGCGCGTTCACCGCGCCCGTCGTGGACGCGGATCCGGACGCCCCGGCCCCCTGGCTCGCCACGCTGTACATCCCGGGGCCGTCCCTGGCCGAACGGGTCGCCGCGCAGGGGCCGTTGGGACCGGCCGAGGTGCGGCGGCTGGCGACCGGGCTCGCGGAGGCGCTGCGGGACATCCACCGCGCCGGGCTGGTGCACCGGGACCTCAAGCCCGGCAACGTCCTGCTCGCCGACGACGGCCCGCGCGTGATCGACTTCGGCATCGCCCGCGCCCTGGAGGGCACCCGGCTCACCAGCACGGGAGTCGCCGTCGGCACGCCGCCGTTCATGGCGCCGGAGCAGTTCCGCCACGGCGACACCGCCTTCCTGCCCCTGGACGACGCCGACGGCCTGCGGGCCGCCAAGCTGTCCGCCGGCTCCGGCCCGGTGGCCGCGACGGCGGAGTCGGCCACCGCCGCCGTGGTCGCCGCCAGGTCCACCGGCTCGGCCACCTGACGGTCGACGTGGACTACGTGAACCCGGGCCCCGGCGTCTACCCGCTCGTCCAGGTCGGCTACGCGGTGTTCTGCGCCACCACCGCCCCGGACAACCGCGGCAATCGCCCCGCTCAGGCCCTGGCCGGCCTCGTGTCCCACGCGGTGAGCGACGCCGGCCACCCCCGCGCGACCCAGCTGGGCTACGTCCCGCTGCCACCCGCCCTCGCCCAGCAGGTCACCGACGCACTGCACGGCCTGTCGGCCGGCTGACCCGACGCGGGGGAGAGGGACGGACATGCGCCATCCGGTACGGGAATGGCTCGACGAAGCATGGGCACGGACGCGGCTCGTCCGGGTGATCGAGGGCGGGGAAGAGGATCGACCGCTCTCCGAGCGGGACGTGCTCGGGTGGGTCGAGGGCCCGGACGAACTGGCGGAGCTTCGCGTCCTCACGTCGGCGGGCGGCTTCACCGGGGACATCTGCCGGTGTCCGGGCAGCCTGACGCTGAGTCTCCACGACGCCGATGGTGAACCGGTGGGGCGGGGAACCATCCACGGCGACGACGTCGCCTGGGAGCGTGCCAGGTTCCGGGACAACCTCACGGTCGCGGACCCGGTCGGCCTGACGCTGTTCCTGACGAAGCACGGACCGTCCCGCCGCCTTCTGCACCTCAACTCGAAGCTGTCGTACGCCATGGGGCTCCGTGAGGGGCGACCGCAGACCCGGCAGGCCGGCCACGGGCGGTACGGTTCCCGGGAGTTGGCGCGCCGACAGGTCCCCGTTTCCCTCCGGCGGGCACTCGCCGAGGTGTCCGGGACGGACGCCGGCAAGCTGCCGGAGGCCGAGGTGAGCGGGTTCCGGGAGCAACTGGCCGCCGACCACCCGGATCCCGTCGGCCGGTCCGAGGCGCTGCTGCGCTGGTTGGGCGTTCTGCCGTACCCCGTCGAGGCCGAGTCGGGTGAGGGCGTTCTGGTGAGTCGGCTGCTGGAGGGCCTGGATCCGGTTCTGTGCGCGGCCGTCCTGCCGCAGCCGCTGGAGGACGAGGTCGCGCTCGGCCTCCTGCGGTGGGCGTGGCACCAGCGGGGCGCGGATCTCGCCGATCTCGTCGATCTCGTCGAACCCACCGTCCGGGCCGTGCTGGGCTGATCGCTCAGGAAGGCGTGTGCCCCCACGGGCGGTTCCGTCAACTGTCATCCGGCGGGCCGCCATGCACACGTTGTCGTGGCCCGAACGGGAATCGGTACTCTCCGAATTCGGCGGCCTGTGGCGCAGGATGGCCGGATGAAGCAGATCTTGCGCGCGGCGGGCGACGTGCTCGGCACCGGGCTCACCGAGCCCGTCGACCTCGGGGGCAGCAAGCGCAGCGCCGTGCTGCGCTGCCGGACGGCGTCCGGCGGGAGCGTGATCGTCAAGGCGTTCAAGGGCGGGCGGGACGCGGTGCGCCGCTTCGCGTCCGAGGCCGCCGGGCTCTCGCTCGGGCTGGGCGGACCGGAGTTGCTCGCCGTGGACCCCATCGTGCCGCTGCTGGTGATGGCGGACCTGGGCGCCGCACCGACGTTGGCGGACGTGCTGCTCGGGGACGATCCGAAGGCCGCCGAGGAGGGGCTGTCGGCCTGGGCGCGCGGGCTCGGGCGGCTGGGCGCCGGATCCGTGCACCGGCGGGCCGAATTCGACCGGCTGGTGGCGGAGTCCGGCCCGGGGGTGCCGCCGGCCGAGCCGTGGATCCAGCAGACCGCCGCCGAACTGCTGCCTCTGCTGGAAGAGGCCGGGATCGCGGTGCCGTCCGACCTGGCCGGGGAGCTGGCGCGGATCGGCACGGCGGGTGGGGAGGAGTATCCCGCGTTCACGCCGGGCGACACCTGCCCCGACAACAACCTGCTCACCCCCGATGGCCTGCGGCTGATCGACTTCGAGGCGGCCTGTTACCAGTCGGTCTTCCTGACCGCCGCCTACTGCCGGATGCCCTTCTCCACCTGCTGGTGCGTCTTCCGACTCCCGCCGGGGCAGGCGGAGGTGATCGAGAACGCCTACCGCGCCGAGATCGTCGCGGCCTACCCGGCGCTCGCCGAGGACGCCGTGTGGGAAGCCGGGATGCAACAGGCGCTCGCGGCGTGGACGGTCGCCGTCACCGTGTGGGTGCTCCCGCGCACCGCGGAGGACAAGCCCCTCCACCCCACCCGGCGACCCTGCCCGACGGCGCGGCAACTGCTGCGCCACCGCTGGGAGATGGCGAGCGGGCTGACGGACTTCCCGGCGCTCGCGGAGACGGCGGAGCGGCTGCTGCGGTACGTCGCGGGGGAGTGGGACGTCGCACCGCTGCCGGGATATCCCGCGTTCGGCGGCGGTCGGGTGTCCTGACGAACGGACTTCCCGATCGTTCCTCCAGTGGCGAGGTCCCCGCCTCGACACCCTCGTCATCAGCGGGCCGGAGGACCCGCCCGCCAGGTGACGGCACGAGGCGGCGTCGGCGACTCGGGTCGAGGGCGCCGCGCTACGACCGGGTGATGATCTGCTCCATCAGGCCGTGGAGCGCGCGCTGTTCCTGCGGGGTGAGGGCGGCCAACGGGGAGTCCACGGCGAGGAGTTCGAGGAGGCGGTCGCGCAGGGCGGTGCCCTCGGTGGTGAGGACGAGGTGCT
Source organism: Kitasatospora sp. NPDC001660 (assembly GCF_053596725.1). Taxonomy (NCBI): domain Bacteria; kingdom Bacillati; phylum Actinomycetota; class Actinomycetes; order Kitasatosporales; family Streptomycetaceae; genus Kitasatospora; species Kitasatospora sp. NPDC001660. The sequence goes on from NZ_JBSFGU010000036.1 coordinate 40,573, forward strand.
TGGCGCGGCGGTCGGTGGGGTGCGGGTGGCGCCCGATGAGGCCCTGCTTTTCGAGCTTGTCGACGACGAAGGTGGCGTTGGACGGCTCGCAGCTCATGCGTTCGGCGAGCTCGCGCATGGTCATCGGCCCGGTCATCTCCCGCAGCGCGGTCGCCTGTGCCTCGGTGAGGCCGAGGGTGGCGGCGCGCTCGCGCACGTGCTCGCCGATCCGCTGGGCCAGTCCGTTGACCATGCCGCAGAGCTGCCGCTCGGCAATGGCCTGCGGTTCCTGGGCCCGGGACGTCGTCATGCCCTCACCCTAGCAAGTCCGTCCAGCCAGAATATTTCGAGCTTGAATGATTCGAACTTGATGCTTATGGTGATCTTCGTCGCCGCGGGAAGCGCGGCGCCATGCCGATGACCGGCCATCAGGGGAGAGGGATCACTGTGGACTTGAGGACGAAGCAGAACGAGCGGCTGAGCCGGCCGGCGGGCGTCCGCTCGATACGGCTGGGTGACACCAAGGTGTCGTACGTGCCGGACGGCGACGTGCGGCTCCGGCCGCTCGCCATGCTTCCGGACACCACCGACGCCGTCTGGGCCGCGCACCCGGAGTACCTGGACGCCACCGGCCACCTCGTCGGGAGCGTCGGCGCTCTGCTCGTGGAGCACGGCGACCGCGCGCTGCTGATCGACGCGGGCTTCGGCCCGCAGACGCTGGAGGCCCCGGACGGCCCGCTCGGCGTGATCCAGGGCGGCGCACTCCTGGACAACCTGGCCGAACTCGGCCGCGGCCCCGAGGACGTCGAGGCGGTGGCCTTCACCCATCTCCACACCGACCACCTCGGCTGGGCCTGCCACCCTGCCCCCGGCGGCGGCCGGCCCGCCTTCGCCCACGCCGACTACCTGATCGCCGAGCCGGAGTGGGAGGGACGGGACCTCCTGGCGGCCCAGGGCATGGCCGAGCAGGTCGCGGCCCTCGCGCCGCACGTACGGACGATCGCGGACGGGCAGGAGGTCTTCCCCGGCGTGCACGTGCGGATCAGCCCCGGCCACACGGTCGGGCACGCCGAGTACGTCATCACCGGGGGCGGGCGGCGACTGATCGCCTTCGGCGACGCGGTGCACTCACCGATCCAGATCGACCACCCCGGCTGGTCCTCGGGCTTCGACCACGACCTCGCCCGGACCGCCGACCACCGCCGCCGCCTCGTCGCCGAGTTGGCCGAGCCCGGCACGATCGGCTTCGGCGTGCACTTCGCCGACGTCGTGTTCGGACGCGTCCAGCAGGACGGGAACGGCCCGGCCTGGCAGCCCGTGGACGCGTGACGCACAAGGGAGGTCCCCGAGCCTCGGGGCTCGGGGACCTCCGGGTTCTCGCGGCTTTATCGAGGGGGACGCTTCACGTCCGGGGATTTCGATGGGCCCAGGTCTCGCGCGTGATCGCGTATTCGACGTCGCCCTGCTCGGCGCCCTCGATGTACTCCGGCCACTCCTCGAAGAAAGTGCGGATCAGCGACAGCCCGTCCGCGGCGGTGAAGCGGCGGAGCGTCATGCGCTCGGTGCGGAGGAGGACGTTCACGGCGGCGATTCGAGCACGGGCGTCCGGCCCTGGGCAACTACTTTAAAAAACAGGAAAGGCAAGGAGAAAGCTCTCCCTGCCGCTATCAGAATACAACGCCCCGGGGGGCTTGCGGCAAGGCCCCCGTTGTGCCGCACAATCGTCGGCCTGAAGGCCTTGACCTGCGGAAACGGGAGCCGAAAAATGCGCGCGTTGTTGACGAGCTGGGGATCGCGCGGAGACGTCGAACCGCTGGTGGCGCTGGCGGTGGAATTGCAGAACCTCGGGGCGGAGGCGGCGGTCTGTGCGCCGCCGGACGAGGACTTCGTGGCGCTCCTGGAGCGGACCGGCGTGCCGCTGGTGCCGCTCGGCCCGACGGTGAAGTCGATCGTCTCCAACCCGAAGCCGCCGACGGCGCAGGACGCGTTCCGGCTCGCCCCGGCGCTGGTCGAGGCGCGGTTCGAGACCCTCGCCGCGGCGGCGGAGGGCGGGTGTGACGTGTTGCTCGCGACCGGGCTGATGCCGGCGGGCGTGCGGGACGTGGCGGAGGAGCTGGGCATCCCGTACGTGTTCGCGTGCTTCCACATCGCCGGGATGCCCTCGCGGCACTTCCGTCCCGGTCGGCGCCCGGGCCCGCCGTCGTCGGAGGACGAGACCGACCTCCGGGTGCTGTGGAAGGAGGACGGCGAGCGCGTGAACGGCCTGTACCGCGAGGCGCTCAACCGTGGACGGGCGGCGATCGGGCTGCCGCCGGTGGACAACGTCCGTGATCACGTCTTCGGCGAGCGGCCCTGGCTGGCGGCCGACCCGACGCTGTGCCCGTCGGAGGGCATGACGGACCTGGAGCTGCTGCAGACCGGGGCGTGGATCCTGCCGGACGACCGTCCGCTGCCGGACGACCTGGAGGCGTTCCTGGACTCCGGCGAGCCGCCGGTGTACGTGGGCTTCGGGAGCATGGCGTCGTACGCGCCGAAGGACGTCGCCCGGGTCGCGATCGAGGCGAGTCGCGCGCACGGGCGTCGGGTGGTCGTCGGGAGCGGGTGGGCCGGGCTGGGGCTGGTCGACGATGGAGAGGACTGCTTCGTGGTGGGCGAGGTCAACCAGCAGGTGCTGTTCCGGCGGGTGGCGGCCGTCGTGCACCACGGTGGCGCGGGCACGACGACGACGGCGTCCCGGGCGGGAGCGCCGCAGGTGATCGTTCCGCTGATTGCGGACCAGCCGTACTGGGCGTCGCGGGTGGCCGAGCTGGGGATCGGCGTGGCGCACGCGGGACCGGCGCCGACGGTCGAGTCGCTGTCGGCGGCGCTGGAGGTGGTCCTGACGTCGGAGACCCGTGAACGGGCGAAGGTTGTGGCGCGCACGATCCGGACGGACGGGGCGACGGTGGCCGCGAAGCTGCTCTTCGAGGCGGCCGGCCAACCTGTACAAGGCCCGACTGTCGGGTGAGTGTCGGGTCAGAGAGTGCGCGTGAGGGAGATGAAGGCCTCGCCTCGGGCAAGATCGACCGCCGGGCCGTCGCCGCCGCGGCGGTCCGAATCCGTCGCCGAATGGCGACTCGTGAAGTGCGGCCAGGAGCCGGCGAGTTACGGATTCCTGGCCGCCGTCGTCCCAGTCGGCCCACGGTCGTCGCGACGGACCACCCCATGGGTTGTTCGCCGACCGGCGGAGTCCACTGACCAGGTGGTATGAGCAGAGGCGGCGGTGAGGCCCCGACAGCTGCGGGGGTGGTAACACGGGCGACAGACCTTGATAAGTTCACCCCCATGACCACCGAGGCCCTGCGGCGACTCAACGACCCTGAGCACGGCGAGATCTGGAACCGTTTCCAGGCCGCGTTCGACTTCCGACCCGACACGTCCGTCATTCCCGGCATCTCGGAGCCCACGCCGTCGGTGACGTGGAGCCTCGAATCGCTGGACGACGACCCGGGGTACCGGAAGCTCGACCGCCTCGTCGGCGTGGTGCAGGACGGCCTCGCCCGATGTTGCCGGCCCGGCGAGTCGCTCTGGCTCCTGGACCAGCCGCACACGTCCTACCGCCTCCGCCCGGACCTCGTGCCGGCCGACGCGTCCAAGCCCCGCGTCGTCGAGGGGCAGGCGTGGCAGGGCTGGCCGCTCAGCCCGTACCCGGACGGGAACTACTCCGTCCAGCTCGCCGAGGACCTCCGCTTCGGCATCTTCGGGCACCCGTCGGAGAAGTCCATCTGCGTGTTCGGCGCCGACCTGCTCGACGCGGTCGCCGAAGAGGTCGGCGGGCTGCTCCCGCACGTCATCCGCCGCGACGGCCGACCCGTTCGCTGACGGGGCGACGGGCCTGAGCCGAGGCCGGGTGCGAGGTCCGTTTCCCAGGCTGGGGTAGGGTGCCCCGGCATCGGAGATCGACACGGGAGCCAGCCATGGGACAGCCACCGGCCGCGAACGCCTCGGGTGGACTGAGGCGTCAGCTGGGGGTGTTCGACGCCGTCGTCGTCGGGCTGGGGTCGATGATCGGGGCGGGCATCTTCGCCGCCCTGGCGCCCGCCGCAGGGGCGGCCGGGTCCGGGCTGCTGCTCGGGCTGGCGCTCGCGGCGGTCGTGGCGTACTGCAACGCGACCTCGTCCGCGCGGCTGGCCGCCCGGTACCCGCAGTCGGGCGGGACGTACGTGTACGGGCGCGAGCGGCTGGGGGAGTTCTGGGGCTACCTGGCCGGGTGGGGGTTCGTCGTCGGCAAGACCGCGTCGTGCGCGGCGATGGCACTGACCGTGGGCGGCTACGTCTGGCCGGGCCGGGAGCACGCGGTGGCGGTGGCGGCCGTCGTGGCGCTGACGGCGGTGAACTACGCCGGCGTGCAGAAGTCCGCGTGGCTCACCCGGGCGATCGTCGCCGTGGTGCTCGCGGTGCTCGCGGCCGTCGTGGTGGCGGCTCTGACGTCGGGTGATGCGGACGCGGCCCGGCTGGACGTCGGCGCCGACGCGTCGTTCCACGGGGTGTTGCAGGCCGCGGGCCTCCTGTTCTTCGCCTTCGCCGGCTACGCGCGGATCGCCACCCTCGGGGAGGAGGTCCGCGACCCGGCCCGCACGATTCCGCGGGCGATCCCGCTCGCCCTCGGCATCACGCTCGTCGTGTACGCGCTCGTCGCCGTTGCCGTCCTGGCCGTCCTCGGGCCCGAGCGGCTGGCGGCCGCCGCCGCGCCGCTGTCCGAGGCGGTGCGGGTGGCGGGCGCCGACGGGCTGGCCCCGGTGGTGCGCGTGGGTGCGGCGGTGGCGGCGCTCGGTTCGCTGCTGGCGCTGATCCTCGGGGTGTCCCGGACGACGCTCGCGATGGCCCGGGACCGCCACCTGCCGCACGCGCTGGCGGCGGTCCACCCGCGTTTCCAGGTACCGCACCGGGCCGAACTCGCCGTCGGCGCGGTGGTGGCCGTCGCGGCGGCGACGGTGGACCTGCGCGGGGCGATCGGGTTCTCGTCCTTCGGCGTGCTGGCCTATTACGCGATCGCGAACGCCTCCGCGTGGACGCTGACGCGGGCCGAGGGGCGCCCGCCGCTGGTCGTTCCCGCGCTCGGCCTGGCCGGCTGCCTGGCCCTGGCGTTCGCGCTGCCACTGTCGTCGGTGGCCACCGGCGCCGCCGTCCTGGCGGCGGGCGCCGTCGCGTACGCCGTCGGTACTACCCGGCGGAGTCGGTGAGAACCTTGGCGAGGAACGCGTCGAGGTTGCCCACCGTGCGGGCGATCTGCTCCTCCACGGGCAGCGACTCGTTGGGGCGGGTGACCAGCGTGGACTTCTTCAACCCGCGCACGTACAGCGAGCACGCGAGGTCGGCGCAGATGTAGCTGCCGACGGAGTCGCCCTCGCGCCCGGCGGCACCGGCCCGGCGGGCGGCCAGCAGTGCGACGCCGGAGCCGGCGTGGGCGGTGACGCACAACGAGCACACGTTGCTCTTGGTGAGGCTTCGGCGCACCGACGGCACCTGCAGGGTGACGCCGACGAGTTCGCCGCCGCTGTGGGCCACCAGGTAGGCGCGGTCGGGCGCACCCGGATCCCGCCAGCCGAGGAAGTCCAGCTGCTCCCAGGGGAGTTCGGCCAGCCCCCGGGGGAGGTTGAGCCGGCGGGCCTCGCCTTTGGAGCAGTTGACGAAGGATCCGCGGATCTCGTTCTCGTTCAGGGGTTGCATGGCACGGAAGCTAACACCCGTCTGCGCACGGTGTCGCGGCAGTTTCCGCCGGGCTCGCGTGGAGTCGCTCCGGTTCCCCTCCCGTTCCATTGATCGGCAAGGAGCGCTGAACCCGGGGCGTGACGTACGGCAGCCGTCCGCCACCGCGTGCCCCACTGCGCCCCCGGGGTCCCCGCCGGCTGGACGATCACGGGCACCGTCACCCAGGGCGGCCGCACCTACCAGTACCTCCGGTACGCCTGAGCAAGCGGACGGCCCCGCCCGCCCGGGGGGCGAGGCGGGGCCGCACGGGTGCTGGTTCAGCGGCCGGTGACCACCACGGCCTGGGTGGCGCGACCGTCGCCGTTCCAGTCACCAGTGACCGGCAGCATGCCCGTGTCGCCGTAGGGGACCTTGGAGACGCTCCCGTCGGCGGCGCGGAAGTAGAACGTGCTGTTGCCCGGCCGGTAGACACCGACCTGGGTGGTGCCGCTGCCGTTCCAGTCCCCGGCGATCGGCAGGTCGCCGGAGTCTCCGAGGGGGATGGTGATGTCGGCGTTGCCCCCGTGGTTGGAGTTCACCAGGTAGAAGGTGTTGGTGGCGGGGTTGAACAGGCCGGGCGTGTCGTAGCCCTTGTGGGTCCAGTCGCCGGCCACCGGCTTCCAGTTGCCGCCGTCGCCGAGGACGAACGACGTCACCGAGCCGTCGTGGTGGCGCAGGTAGAAGGTGGCGTTGGCGGGCCGGTAGACGCCGATCTCGGTGGTGCGCCCGCCGTCCCAGCGGCCGACCACCGGCTGGTCGCCGGGGTCGCCGAAGTAGATGTCCCGGGTGCTGGTGGAGCTGCCGGCGTCGTCGGTCAGGAAGAAGTGGGCGGTGGTGGGGTCGTAGGCGCCCGCGGTGTCACCGCCGGGGCCGCCGCTCCAGTTGCCGGCCAGCGGGATCATCGGCGCGTTGCCGTAGTCGAACGCCGCCCGGGTCGCGAAGCTCGACATCGCGTCGTCGGACTGGAACCAGCGCAGCGTCCCGGGCGTGGGCGCGGGCAGCGGACGGGCCGTCACCGACTTCACCCATGCGCCGAGGTCGTCGACGCGCACGTCGTAGGCGCCGGTGCGGGTCTCGGTGCTGCCGAGGCAGCCGCCCTGCCAGGAGCGGGAGGCGACGGCCGCCAGTTCGGCCTTGCCGTTGGTCTCGCGGATGACGGGGGCGCCGGTGTCGCCCTTGCACACGGCGGCGCCGTTCACACCGGTGGTGTCGATGCCGGTCGCCTGCACCGCGTCCAGGCTGAAGACGCCCGTGTGCGCCCGGGTGGGCACCCAGTCGTCCTTGGTGCGGCCGTAGCCGGCCACGCGCAGCGTCTGGCCGGTCATCGGCGCGGCCGTCGCCAGCGGCAGCACGGCGACGCCCTGCACCGGAGAGGCAAGGCGGGCCAGCACCAGGTCGCGGTCCTGACGCGGCGCCAGTTCCACCACGTCGCGCACCCGCCCGGCCGTGTCGGTGCGCCCGATGGTGGCGGTGGTCTTCCACTTCGGCGCTCCGGCCTGGAGGGTGCCGGGCTGGGCGGGGTCGTCGGAGAAGCAGGACGCCGCGGTCAGCACCCAGTAGGGGTCCACCAGCGTGCCGGTGCAGGCGCGCACGGAGTCGCCGATGGTCAGCTTGGCGGTGTAGGCGTACGAGCCGTCGGCGGCCTGGTCGCCGACGACGGCGCCGGCCGGGGTGCCGGAGAAGGTCGTGAGCGCGCCGACGGCCGCAGCCGCCGCCAGCACGCCGGCCCGTCGCCGGGTGGAGGTGGTACGAAGCATTCTGTGAGCTCCCGTCAGCAAGTCAGTGATTCAGGAAGGAAAATGGGGCCGGTGTGGTCAGCCGGTGACGCGCAGCTCGACCACCGTGGTCGGGCTCTGGCCGAGGCCTTCGCCGACGGCCTGGAAGCCGTCCTTGGGCACGTCCAGGCTCTGGGTGGTGCCGTCGGCGGTGAGGCTGGCGTGCAGTGCGCGGCCGTTGGTCTGCACGGCGAACACGTCGGGCAGTTGCAGGGTGAGGAAACCGCTCGTGGCGGTCGCGGTGAAGCAGACCTTGTTGTCGGGGTTGTCCGGCGCGCGGGTCCACAGCTGGATCTGGGAGGACTTGGTGCAGTCGGTCAGCGTGACGCCGCCGTCGCCGCGCAGCAGCTTGACGCGGGTGACCGCGTCCGCGCCCGGGTAGGCGAAGTCCTCGACGGCCGCAGGTGGTTCGGAGGAGCCGCCCGGGGGCGGGGGCGGTGTGGTGTCGGCCGCGGCGAGTGCGTTCAGGCCGAGGACGCCTGCGGCGGCGACGGTGAGGACCGCGGTCCAGTTGCGTATGCGGTGCTTCATTGGGTGATCCCGTGTCGGGTCGGTGGGTGGTCGAGCAGCGGTTGTTCGGCGGGCCGGCGGGGCCGTCAGCCGGTGATGCGCAGCTCGACGAGCATGGTGGGCTTCTGGCCGAGGGCCTCGCCGACCGGGGTGGCGCTGTTCTTGGCGACGTCGACGCTCTGTCCGATGCCCTCGGAGGTGAGGTTGGCGCGCACGGCCTTGTCACCGGTCTGGATCATGAAGGTCTGCGGGAGCTCCAGGGCCAGGTAGCCGGTGGTGCCGGTGACGCGGAAGCACACGCCGGGGCCGCCGCTGGGGCTGGGGACGGCGCGGCTCCACAGCTGGATCTGAGTGGCGGTGTTGCAGTCCGCCAGGACGATGTGACCGTCGCCACGGACGAGCTTGAGCTGCGGGTAGGGGGACGTGCCGGGGTAGGAGAAGTCCTCCACGGCGGGCGGCGCGGCGGCGCTGCTTCCCGCGGATGCGGTGCTGTCGGCGGAGGCCAGTGTGGCGACGCCGACCGTGGTCGTGACAGTCACGGCGCCCGCGACCAGCCAACGGAATATGGCGCTCTTCATCTCGCATTCCTCTCAAGGCGTTTGAAGGCTCCGACCGGACGGGCCGGTTCCCTCGCGTAGAGGGCCGGCGGGTCCGGAAACGGAGTGGCTCGATGCGCGGGAAGCGGACGAAGCAGTTGGCTGCCCGTCATTTTGCGTCCCCCCTGACGCATTTGCGAGCCGCAGTCTAGAGCATTGCCGGAGCAGGAATCGCCGACGGGGTGCCCGTTTGTGTCGCGCTGCAATGAGCCGCATTTGCGGACATGGGGGCATTGGTTGCTCTTTGCCCGACTTTGCCGAGGCGCTGACCTGGGGTGGAGTCGATCGATCGAGGTGGCGCCACGTCAGGTCGGGTGCGTTCGACCGATTTCTGGCGATCGATCATGTGTGGCTGTGCTCGGCGGCCGAACTGTGCCCGGAATGATCTCGGAGGGGTCTCTGGTGGATGGATTGATTGTCCGGCCCAGGCGGCGAAGGCGGGGTGGGCATTCGATATCCGCGGTGCTCAGCCTGCGCCTTCTGCCGCTGGCCTTGGTGGCCGGTCTGGTGGGGAGCACGCCCGCAATTGCGGCGGATCCCGTGCCCGGTCACGCGGTGGTTCCGCTGACCGAGCGCGGCCAGGTCGTCGCGTTCTGGCAGGACGGCGGGCCTGCGGTCAAGGCCGCGGCCGAGGCGGCCCTGCTGAGCTCGGAACCCGACGCCGTGCACAAGGATCTGCGGCGGTCCTCCATTACGGAGGACCGCCGCAGGCGTTGGCAGTTCTGTGGCATCGCCGATGATCAGCCGGTCGTCACGCGGGTATCACCCCGCCCGGAGCCGGGTTCGTCACGGGCGCGTACGCCCTTCGCAGGTGGGCGAGGAAGGCGGCCGTCGGGGGTGCGGGTGGGCGGTCGGTGGGGTGGACGAGCGCGATCCGGGCGAGGGGGACCGGGGACGTCAGGGGGCGGATGAGCAGGTCGGTCTCGTGGGCCGGCGCGGGGAGGACGGCCACGCCCATGCCGTGGGCGGCCAGTTCGACGAGATGGGCCGGGGCGGCGGCCTCGACGGCGATGGCCGGGGTGGTGCCGGCCTCGGCGCAGGCGCGTTCCAGGGCGGCGCGCAGGCCGGTGCCGCGCGGGGTGCTGACCAGGGCGTGGCCCGCGAGTTCGGCGACCGGGAGCGGGCCGTCGCCGGCCAGCGGGTGATCGTGGGGGAGAGCCGCGGCGAGGGGGATCTCCAGGACCGGATTCAGGGCGAGGCCGGCCAGGGTGTCCCAGCCGTCGTCGTCGGGGCGGCCGCTCGCGGGGGCGGGGAGTCCGGCGACGGCGAGGTCGAGGCGGCCGGCGCGGAGTTCGGCGAGCAGGTGGCCGGTGGTGTCCTCGGTGAGGGAGAGGTCGATGCCGGGGTGCTCCCGGCGGAACGCGGCGAGCGTCGTCGCGAGACCGGGCAGTGCCGGGAGGGCGCCGGAGGTGGAGAGGGCGGCGCCGGCAACCGTCCCGAGCCGGACGCGCCCGCGCCGCAGGCCGCCGAACTCCTGCGCCGCGCGCCGTGCGGCCTCGGCCGCGGCGAGGGCGGCCCGGGCGTGCGGGAGGACGGCCGCGCCGGCCGGGGTCAGCCCGACGCGGCGGCCGGAGCGGTCGAGCAGCTGCTGGCCCAGCTCCTTCTCCAGCTGCCGGATCTGCGCGCTGACGCCGGGTTGGCTGAGGTGCAGCAGTTCGGCCGCCCGGGTGAAACTGCCCTCCCGGGCCACGGTGACGAAGTAGATGAGCTGCCGGAGTTCCATAACCGTCGATTATCGCGGGAAGAAGATCCAGGTCTTGGACGTGCGGACGGTTGCGCGCGCAGGCTGGGGGCATGCAAACCGTGTTGCGACACCAGGGTCCCGAGTGGCTGCGCGAGCAGATCGCGGCCGAGCGCCGGGAACTCGCCGACGTGCTCGACTCCCTGACCGCCGACCAGTGGAACTCGCCGTCGCTGTGCGCCGGTTGGACGGTCCGTGAGGTCGCCGCCCACATGAGTACCGGCTTCCGCCACTCCACCGCCCGGACGCTGCTGGACCTCGTCCGCGCGGGCGGGTCGATCCACCGCATGGCGGACCGGGTGGCCCGCCGGGACGCCGCCGCCCTGACCGAGGACCGGATCGCGGCCGCGCTCCGCGACAACGCCGGGCACCCGTGGCGCCCGCCGGTCGGCGGCCGGATCGCCGGCCTGGCGCACGACGCCGTCCACGGCCTCGACATCACCGTGGCGCTCGGCCTGCCGGCCCGCCTCCCGCTCCCGCGCGTCACCGCGCTGCTGGACGCGATCACCCCACGTGGCCTGCGTTTCTTCGGCGCGAGCCTCGACGGCGTCCGCCTGCGGGCCGTCGACGCGGACTGGCACTACGGCGACGGCGCGGACCTCGTCGAGGGCCGCGCCCAGGAGCTCCTGCTCCTCGCCTACGGCCGCCGGGTGCCCGCCGGCCTGCTGTCCGGCCCCGGCGCGGCGCGGTTCGTCCGGTGACCCGGATCCCCAGGGCGACCGGAGACGGTGGTCGAACTCCCGGAAACCTTCAGGGACATGGCGTTATGGTGCGATTGCACAGCGTTGAAGGAATCGAGAAGGCCCTGAGGACCACCCCGCGGAAGAACGTGAGGAAGCAGCAGTCATGGACCAGCCGGACTTCGTCAGTGCCCCCGAACTGATCCTGGGCGCCCTGGCCGCCGACCCCACCCGCCGGGCGATCACCACCGCCGACGGTGCGGACATCACGGCCGGCGACTTCGTCGCCGCCACCTACCGCCTCGCCCGCGAACTCGCCGACCGCGGCGCGGCGCGCGGTGTCACCGTCACCCTGCTCACCGGCAACACCGCCGAGGCGATGAGCGCCCGCTACGCCGCGAGCCTCGCGGGCGCGCGCCTGGTCAGCCTGTACGAGGGCATGAGCGCCCCGACGATGGCCGAGATCGTGACGAGCGTCGACACGGTCGTGCTGCTCGTCGACGCCGAACGGTACGCGGTGGCCGAGGAGTTGCTGCCCCTGGTCGACGTCCCGACGGTCCTCGCGCTCGGGCCCGGCGGCGTCGGCGAGGACGTCGTGGCCGCTTCCGCCCGGCAGCCGGCCGATCCGCCGGCCGTCCGGATCGGCCCGGACGACGACTGGGGCATCCGCCACACCGGCGGCACCACCGGCATCCCCAAGGGCATCCGCAGCCTGCACGGTCCCTACCGGCGGATGTTCGACGCGTCGCCGTACGGGAGCGGCACCGCGCCCCGGTTCCTCGCCGCCACCTCGCTCGCCCACCTCGCCGGGGTGTTCACCGACCTCGCGCTCTACCACGGAGGTTCGGTCGTCCTCCAGCGCTCGTTCGACCCGGGCGACGTGCTGGCGGCGGTCGAGCGCGAGCGCATCACCGACCTGTGGGTGCTGCCGCCGCTGCTCTACCGGCTGCTCGACCACCCGGCCATCGGCCGCACCGACCTGTCGAGCCTGGCCCGGGTCCTCTACGGCGGCTGTGCGGCCTCGCCGACGCGGATCCGCGAGGCGCTCAAGGTGTTCGGCCCGGTGCTGGTGAGCGGCTACGGGCAGTCGGAGGCGCAGAACATCGCGGTCCTCCTCCCGCACGAGCACGACCGCGTCGGGCACGGCGGCCAGATCTCGGTGGGCCGCCCCCTCCCGGGCGTCGAGGTGGCCATCCGGGCGGCCGACGGCACCGAGCTGCCGGTGGGGGAGCAGGGCGAGATCCACGTCCGCTCGGCCACGGTCATGGCCGGCTACTGGAAGCTGCCCGACCTCACCGCCGAGGTGCTGCGCGACGGCTGGCTCGACACCGGGGACATCGGCTACCTCGACGAGGACGGCTACCTCTACCTCGCCGACCGGCTCAAGGACGTGATCATCGTCGTCGGCGGGCACGTCTACCCGTCCGACGTCGAGGACCTCCTGCTCACCCACCCCGCGATCGCCCAGTGCGCGGTCTTCGGCGTGCGCGACCGCCAGGAGGTCGAGCACGTCCACGTCGCCGTCGTCGCCGCGCCGGGGAAGCGGCCGGAGCTCGACGAGGTGCGCGAGTTCGTGACGGCGCGCAAGGGCCGGATGTACGCGCCGGAGGCCCTGCACGTGGTGGACGAGATCCCGCTGACGTCGGTGGGCAAGCCCGACAAGAAGCGGCTGCGCGCCGTGGTCGTTTGAACGGAAACCGGAGGTGGGTCGGTTCACGCGGAGATGGCCAAACGTCAGAACATCACTGAAATCCGGCCAAGTTGAGCGCATTCGTCCGATGGCTGGAAAGGGCGCGTCCGTATAGCGGAACGAGGTCCGGACGCGACGCGCCGGGGGCGGCCGGTCGGCCGAAGGGCCGGTTTCTCCTGGGCAGCGGGCCGTCGGCGTGCCCGCGGGGCGGATACGCGCGTCAACGCCGGTCAGGGAGGTGGCGGGATCGGGTCGGCACTCGCTTCGTCCGGAAACGAACCCGTCGGTTGCCCAGCGTCGAATCGGTGACCGAGAGTCGTACTGATGAACGAGAAGAGCAAGACGCCCTCCCCTCCCCGCAGTCGCCTCCTCGGTCACCGTGACTTCCGGCTCCTGCTCTCGGGCGCCGCCGCGGCCCAGACGGGCAGTCAGGTGACCCTGGTCGCCCTCCCCCTGGTCGCCGTGGTGGTGCTGGACGCCGACCCGTTCCAGGTCGGCCTGCTCACCGCCGCCGAGACCGCCGCCTTCCTGCTGGTCGGCCTGCCCGCCGGGGCCTGGCTCGACCGGATGCGCAAGCTGCCGGTGCTGATCCGCGCCGACCTCGTGCGCTGCGCGGCCGTCGGGTCCATTCCGCCGGCCGCCGCGCTCGGCGTGCTGACGATGGCCCAGCTCTACGTGGTGGCGCTGGTCACCGGCGTGGCGACGGTCTTCTTCGATGTCGCCCACCAGTCCTTCCTGCCGACCGTCCTGCCGCGCGAGCACCTCGTGGGCGGGAACGGCGCGCTGGAGACCGTCCGCTCCTCGGCCCAGATCGCCGGGCCCGGGCTCGGCGGCGGACTCGTCCAACTGCTCGGCGCGCCGCTCGCGATCGTCGCCGACGCGTTCGGCTACCTGGCCTCCGCCCTGCTGCTCACCCGGATCCGGGCCGAGGAGCCCCGGCCGGAGCCGGCGCCCGGGCGGTCGCTGCGCGCCGAGGTGGGCGAGGGCGTGCGGTTCGTGCTCGGGCACCCGCTGCTGCGGGTGATCGCCGCCGCCACCGCAGTCTCCAACCTGTTCGCCGCCGTGCTCATGGCCGTGCAGACCGTCTTCTGGGTGCGCGTGCTCGACCTCCCGCCCGGTGCCATCGGCGTGCTGCTGTCGGCCTCCGCCGTCGGCGGCCTCGCCGGGGCGCTGTGCGCCGGGCCGCTGGCCCGCGGCGTCGGACAGGCCCGGCTGATCTGGCTCGCCCCGGTCGTGACCGGGCCGTTCGCCGTGCTGTGGCCACTGACCGGCGGCGGCGCGGGCGTCGTGCTGTTCGGCGCCGGCTCGGCCGTGGTGCTGTTCGGCGCGGTCGCCTACAACGTCGCCCAGGTGAGCTTCCGCCAGTCCGTCTGCCCGCCCGACCTGCTCGGCCGGATGAACGCCACCATGCGCTTCCTCGTCTGGGGCACGCTGCCGCTCGGCGCGCTCACCGGCGGCGCCGTCGCCGACACGGCCGGCCCGCGCACCGCGCTGTGGCTCTGCGCGGCGGGCTTCCTGCTCGTGCCCGTGCCGCTGCTGCTCTCGCCGCTGCGCCGCATGCGCGACCTGCCGGCGGCGGAAGGGCCCGAGGCGTCCGACGCGCCCGAGGCGGCCGTGAGCCCCACGCCCTGAACCCGAACCGAGACCGAGACCCGGAGACCGGAGACCGTCCCGTGCACGCCAGCAGCACCGCCACCGGTGCCCCCAGCATCACCGCCGCCTACCTCGCCCGCTACCGCACCCTCGCCGCCGACGCGCCGGGGACCCTCCTCCCGCTGACCGGCGCCCAGCGGCGCTTCCTGATCACCCGCCGCCTCACGCCCGGCGGCCGCCCCGAGACCGTACCGGTATTCTTCGCCTACCCGCGCGGCACCGTCGACCTGCCCCGGCTGCGGCGCGCCGCCATCACCGTGGCCGCCCGGCACCCGGCGCTCTGCGGCGCCTTCGCGAACGTGCGCGCCACCCCCGTGCTGCGCGTCGGCGGTCCGTCGGCCGAGGCCGCCCGGGTGGCCGTCGCCCCCGGCGGCTCCGCCCGCGAGGCGCTGCGCGAGGCTCTCCTCGACTGGCCGGCCGACGGACCCGCACTGCGCCTGCTGGTGGTCGAGGAGCCGGACGGCGACGAGGAGTTGCTCGCCGTCGCGCTCGACCACGCGGCCTGCGACGAGCAGTCACTCGGCGCCGTCACGGCCGAACTGGAGGACGCCTACGCGGCGGACGCCGAGCCCGCCACCGGCCCCGAGGAGGCCGCCCTCGCCGCCTACCACGAGGCCGTCGAGCGCCAGCTCGCCGCCGAGGACGCCGCGTCCACCTCCGCCGCGCACGCCCACTGGGGCGAGCGGCTCGGCGGCCTCACCACCACGGCCGCAGGCGCGGCGTACTCCACCGGCATGCTCACCGAGCGCGTGCCCGGCGCCTCCCGCGGCTCGGTCTTCCCCGCCCTGCTGGACGCCGTCGCCGTGGCCGCCCACCGCCTGTACGGCACCGACGGCCCGCTCGCCCTCGGCTACCCGTGGGGCGGCCGTCCGCCCGGCGCGCCCGCCGCGCTCGGCTGCTTCATCAACACCCTCGTCCACCCGGCGCTCCCGGGCCCGACCGAGGACCTGGACGCGCTCGCCGACGGCTGGTGGGACGACCTCGACCACGCCGACACCCCGTTCGACGAGGTGGTCCGCGCCGCCCGCGCGGCCGGCGCCGCCTGGAACGGCGCGCAGGACGGCCTCCTCACCCTGGAGGACCTGCACCGCCGCCCGCCGCTCGCCCTCGACGGCGTCCCCGGCCGCGAGACCCACCTGACCGGGCGGCCCCTGCCCGTGCCGCTCGCAGTCTCCGCCTCGCACGGCGACGACCTGCTGATCCGCCTGGCCTGGGACCGGGACCGCTTCCCGGACTGCGCCGCCGAAGCCGCCTTCGACGGCCTGCTCGGCGCCCTGCGCCACCACCTCCGGCCGGCCTCCTGACCCGAGCGCCGCCACCAACCCGCCGACGGCGTCGGGCCGTTCGCGCGAGCTTCCGCAAGGAACCACGAACTCCCCCACGAAGCAGTGCCGTTCGCGCCACCACCCCGGCGCGCCCGGTCCCGGCGGGATGGAACCCCACCCCACGTCCACCCCGCCACCGCAGGACGAACACGCCCGCCACCACAAGGGAGTAGCCGCCCATGTTCGCACTCTCCTCCTCGCAGGAGATCGTCTGGCTGCACGAGCAGATGCTGCCCGGCAGTCGCGCCTACAACTTCACCGCCGTCCTCGACCTCTGGGGAGCCGTCGACCAGGACGCCCTGCGCGCCGGCCTCACCGCCGTCGTCGCCCACCACCCGGGCCTGCGCCTGGAGTTGGTCGCCCGCCCGGAGGGCGTGCCCGGCCAGCGGGTCGCCGAGGACTGCGAGCCCCGACTGCGCACCAGCGACTTCTCGGCCGAGACCGACCCCGAGGCCGCCTTCCGCACCCTGCTCGCCGCCGAGGCCGCCGAGCCGCTGGACACCACCCAGGCACCGCTGCTGCGCTGGCACCTCGTCCGCCTCGCCGACGACCACCACCGGCTCGTCCACGTCGAGCACCACCTGATCCACGACGGCCACTCCTTCGCGATCCTGCTGCGCGACCTGTTCACCGTCTACCGCGCCCACGTCCTGAACGAGCCCTACGAGCTGGCCCCGGCCCCCTCCTACGAGCAGCACGTCCGCACCACCACCGGCCCGGGCGAGGACGCCCTCGCCTTCTGGCTCCGCGAACTGGCCGACGCCCCGCGAGAGGTCACGCTGCCCGGGCTCGCCCGGCCCGGCGCCGTCCGCCGCCACCGCGGCGGGCAGCTGCGCCAGGCCGTCGGCGCCGACCTCGCCGAGCGGCTGCGCGAGCGCAGCAAGGCCGACGGCCACACCCCGTTCAGCACGCTGCTCGCCCTGTTCACCGAACTGCTGCGCCGCCACAGCGGCCGCGACGAGATCGTCGTCGGCACCGCCGTCGGCAACCGACCGGCCGGCTTCGAGGGCACCGTCGGCATGTTCGTGAACACCGTCCCACTGCGTCTGCGGCTGGACGCCGAGGTGCCGGGCACCGAGGCCGTCGACGAGGTGACGGACGTCCTGCTGCGCGCCCTGCCGCACCAGGACCTGCCGGTCCAGGAGCTGACCCGCCGCCTCGGGCTGCACACCACCGGCGCGGACAACCCGCTGTTCAACGTGATGTTCAGCGCGCACGACGCCGCGCTCCCGGACGTCCGGGTGCCCGGCCTGGAGGTCCTCCTGCACGAGGGCTTCAACACCGGCACCACGCGCTTCGACCTCGACCTCGTGCTGATGCCGGACGACCGGCGCGTGGTGGGCGAGAAGCACGGCGCCGCCGGCATGACCCTGGTGTGGGACTACGACGCCGACCTGTTCGACGAGTCCGAGGCCGAGCTGCTGTCCGAGCGGCTGCTGGACCTGCTGCGCGCCTACCTCGACCGGCCGGGGGAGCCCCTCGCCGCCCTGGCGGCCTTCGCGGCCGAGACCGCCGACGTGGCACACCCGCAGCCGACGACCCTCGACCCGGCCGCCGCCCACGACCCCACCGCCGTCGCCCTCGTCGCCGGCACCGAGCGGATCACCTACGGCGAGCTCGACCGCCGCGTGTCCGAGCTCGCCGAGCGGCTGCGCGCCGCCGGGGTCGAGCCCGGCCAGCCGGTCGCCGCCGTCCTACCGCGCGGCGTGGACAGCGTCGTCGCCCTGCTCGCCTGCCTGCGCCACGGCGCCGTGTACGCGCCGCTGTCCCCGGAGGACCCGGCCGCCCGCCTCGGCCTGCTGCTGGAGCGCCTCGCCCCGGCCCTCGTGCTGGCCACCCGCCAGAGCGCGCTGGCCCTGCCCGCCGAGGGCGTCACCCCCGCGCTGCTGGACGGACCGGCCTTCCCCGAGGCCGAGCCCGCCGCCGTGCTCGACGGCGCCGCCTACGTCATCCACACCTCCGGCTCCACCGGCGTGCCCAAGCCCGTCCTGGTCGGCCGCGACGCGCTGGCCGGCTACGTCGGCGCGATCACCGCCCGCTACGGGCTGACCCCCGCCGACCGCGTGCTGCTCTTCGCCCGCCCGTCCTTCGACGTGGCCCTCGAAGAGGTGCTGCCCGCGCTCGCCGCCGGCGCCGCCCTCGTCGTGCCGCAGCGCGAAGTGCCCACCGGGCCCGAGCTGGTGGCCGTCCTCGCCGCCCGCGGCGTCACCGTCGCCAACCTGCCCACCAGCTACCTGCTCGCCGTCCGCGAGGACCTCCACGAGGCGCTGCGCGACGGCCGCTGGACGCCCCGCCTGCTCGTGCTCGGCGGCGAGCGGCTGCCCGCCCGGGCCCTCGCCGGCCTGACCGCGGCCACCACGGTGCTCAACGCCTACGGCGTCACCGAGGCCACCGTCACCTCCACCGTCCACGAGGTCGGTCCCACCGACCTCGACGGCGACGGCGAGGTGCCGCTCGGCGCCGAGCTGCCCGGCGTGCGGATGCACGTCCTGGACGCGGCGCTGCGCCCGCTGCCGGCCGGCTGCGTCGGCGAACTCGCCGTCGGCGGCACGCTGCTGGCCGAGGGCTACCTGGGCCTGCCCGAGCCGACCGCCGAGCGCTTTCGCGACCTGCCCGGCCTCGGCCGGGTCTACCGCACCGGCGACCGCGGCTACCGTGACCTCGGCGGACGGCTGCGCTTCCTCGGCCGCACCGACAACCAGGTCAAGCTGCGCGGCCACCGCATCGAGCTGGAGGAGATCGAGGCCGCCGCCTCCGCCGAACTCGGCGGCCGCTCCTGCGCGGTGGTCCTGCACACCGATCCCGGGACCGGCCCGCGCCTGGTCGGCTTCCTGGAGGGCACCGACCGCCCCGACCAGGCCGCCCTGCACACCGCCCTCGCGCAGCGCCTGCCCGGCGGACTCGTCCCGGCCACCTGGACGGCCCTGCCCGCGATGCCGACCCTGCCCGGCGGCAAGCCCGACCGCGCCGCCCTCGCCCGGCTCGCCGCCGAGGCGACCGCCCCCGCCGAAGCCCCCGCCGCCACCGGTGCCTCCTTCGACGGGCCCGGGCAGGAACTCGTCGCCGCCGCCTGGCGCGAGGTCCTCGGCCACGACCGGTTCACCGCCGAGTCGCACTTCTTCGAGGTCGGCGGCCACTCCCTGCTCGCCGCCCAGGTCGCCGCCTGGCTGGAGCCCCACCTCGGCACCCGGCCCCCGCTGCGCACCCTCTTCCGCCACCCCGTCCTGGCCGACCAGGCCCGCGCCCTGACCGGAGAGACCAAGTGAACGAGCGGTGGGCGTACCCCCGGCCGAAGGCTGGGGGAGAGCGAACCAACACGAGGTGCACCCCGGGGAATGCCCCTGCCGAACGAAGCGAGGTAGGCGCATGACCGCCCCGTCCGCCGTCCTGGAGGACGGCCACCGCGAGCTCGTCGACGCGTTCGAGAGCTTCATCCGCCGCGAACTCGTCCCACTGGCCGCCGAGTTGCCCGAGACCGCCGACCAGCCGCCGGCCGACCTGCGCGCCTACGTCCGCAAGCGCTCCGCCGCGCTCGGCTTCTACGCGGGCGACTACCCCGAGGAACTCGGCGGCTCCGACATGCCGTTCACCGCCGTCGTCCTGCTGCACCACGCCGCCGGCCGCAGCGGCTGCTCGCTCGCGCCGTACGCCCTCGCCGGCTCCGACGGTCCGAGCCCGCTGCTGCGCCACGGCACGCCCGAGCAGATCGAGCGCCACCTCGTGCCGCTGGTGCGCGGCGAGCAGACCCGCTGCCTCGCCCTCACCGAGCCGCACGCCGGCTCCGACGCGTTCCGGCTCACCACCACCGCCGTCCGCACCGGCGACCGCTGGGTGCTCAACGGCCGCAAGACCTTCGTCAGCAACGCCGACCGGGCCGGCATCGTGCTCGTCGTCGCCGCCACCGACCTCGGCGACGGCAGCACGGTGGGCGCCACCGCCTTCGTCCTGCCGATGGACCAGCCCAGCCTGCGGATCGGCCAGCGCTACGAGGGCATGTCCGGCGAGCCGCTGTTCGAGCTGCTGCTGGACGGCGTCACCGTCGGGCCGGAGGCCGTCATCGGCGGCGAGGAAGGCATCGGCGCGGCCACCGCGCTCGCCATCGACAGCCTCTCGCGCGGCCGGCTCGTCGTCGCCGCGATGTGCAACGGCGTCGCCGAGTACGCGCTGCGCGCCGGCGTCGAGTACGCCCGCGAGCGGCAGGCCTTCGGCCGGCCGATCGGCGACTACCAGCACGTCCAGGAACACCTGGTGACCACCCGGGCCGAGGTGGAGGCCTCCAAGCTGCTCACCCTCGCGTGCGCCCGGCTGGTCGACGAGGGCACCGAGTCGCCCGAGAACGCGGCCCTCGCCAAGCTCACCGCCTCCGAGACCGCCGTCCGCGCCGTCGACCGCTCGCTCCAGGTGCACGGCGCCACCGGCTGGGTGCGCGGCCACCCGCTGGAGTTCCTCTACCGCTACGTCCGGATGATGACGATCATCGAGGGCACCTCCGAGGTGCAGAAGGTCATCATCGCCCGCTCCATGGGCCTGAACTGACGTCTGGTCAGAAGACCCCCGTCAGAAGACTGTCACTTGAATCGGGAGACGATGATGGAACCCCTCAGCATCGCGTACGGCCGTCCGCACCGGGACGGCGCGGTACTCGACCTCTTCACCACCTGGGCGCACCGCACCCCGGACGCGCCCGCCCTGATCGACGGTGAGAACACCTGGACCTACGCCGAGCTCGACCGCCTCGCCGACCAGGTCGCCGACGCGCTGCGCGAGCGCGTGCGCCCCGGCGACCTGGTCGGCGTCTGCCTCGACCACTCGGCCGCCCTGGCCGCCGTCACCCTCGCCACCGCCAAGCTCGGCGCCGTCCACCTGCCGCTCGGCCCACGCCCCGGCGAGCGCCGCCTCCAGGCCGTCGCCGAGCAGCTGCGGCCCGCCTGCCTGGTCGGCGACCCGGCCCTGCTGCCGCCCGGCCACCAGGCCGGTGAGCAGCTCAAGCTCGCCGTGCCGACGGAGGGGGCCAACGCCGCCGCCACCGTCATCGCCGCCTTCGCCGAGGGCGGGAGCACGGTGGAGATCCCCAAGGGCACCCACTACGCCGTCCTCACCTCCGGCTCGACCGGCACCCCCAAGGCCGTCGCGGTCGGCGGGCCCGCCCTCGGCGCGCTGCTCCACTGGTACCGCGACGTCACCGGCCTCGGCCCCGGCGAACGGCACAGCCTGCTCGTCGGCGTGGCCTTCGACCCGCACGTCCTGGAGCTGTGGGCCGCCCTCACCTCCGGCGCCGCCCTCAGCGTCGCCCCCGACGCGGTCCGCTGGGACCCGGGCGCCCTGACCGACTGGTGGCGCGAGGCCGGGATCACCGTCGCCGTGCTGCCCACCCCGCTCGCCGAGCCCGTCCTCGACCGGCCCTGGCCCGCCGGGCTCGCGCTGCGGCACCTGACCATCGGCGGCGACCGGCTGCGCCGCACCCCGGGGCCGGACGTCACCGCCACCGTCCACAACGCCTACGGTCCGGCCGAGGCCACCGTCGCCACCACCGTCCACACCATGGCCCCCGGCGGTGACCACGGCGCCGACGCGCCGCCGATCGGCCTGCCGATCCCCGGCGCCGTCGTCATCGTGACCGACGAGGCCGGCCGGCCGGTGCCACGCGGACAGGCCGGCGAACTGCGCATCGGCGGCCGGGGCCTCGCCGCCGGCTACCTCGACCCCGAGCTCACCGCCCGCCGCTTCGTCGGCGCGCCCGAGGGCGTCGAAGGCTCCGATCGCGTCTACCGCACCGGCGACCGGGTCCGGATGCGCGCCGACGGCGTGCTGGAGTTCCTGGGCCGGCTCGACGACCAGGTCAAGGTCAGCGGTGTGCGGATCGAGCCCGCCGAGGTCGAGGCCGCGTTCGAGCGCGACGCCCGGGTGCGCCGCGCCGTCGTCGCCGCCGCACCGGCCGCGGCGGGCGGCCACCGGCTGCTCGCCTTCGTCCAGGCCGCGTCGGAGCGGCCGCCGGCCGCCGCGGACCTGATCGAGGCCGTCCGCCCGTGGCTGCCCGAACAGGCCGTGCCCTCGCTCGTCCGGCTGGTCGACACCTTCCCGCTGGACACCAACGGCAAGGTCGACCGCGCCGCGCTGCTGGCCGCCGAGGCGGCCGAGACCTCCGCTGCCGAGGACGGCGCCACCGCGACCGAGCGCACCGTCCTGAGGCTCAGCCGCGACCTGCTCGGCCGCGCCGACCTCGGCCCGCTCGACAACTTCCTCGACGCGGGCGGCAACTCCCTGGCCGCCGCCCGCCTGCTGGCCGCACTGGAGGACGAGTACGGCGTGCGGCTGCGCGCCGCGGTGCTGCTGCGCCAGCCCGACCTGCGCGCCGTCGCGCGGCTGGTCGACGAGCGGCGCACCGGCGCCACCGCCTGACCGCGTCCTCGAAGCCTTGACCCAGGGCGCCCCGGCCGACGCCGGGGCGCCCGGAAGGGAACCACACATGTCCGCTGCGGACACCGTCCCGGCCCTCATCGCCCGGAACGCCGCCGAGCGCCCGCACGCGCTCGCCGTGACCGACGGCACCACCGTCCTGACCTACCGCGAACTCACCGACGCCGCACTGAAGTTGGCCACCGTACTGGCCGGCCGCGGGGTCGGCCCCGGCAGCGCCGTCGGCCTGCTCTGCGCCCGCTCGACCCGCCTCGTCGTCGCCCAGCTCGCCGTCTGGCACGCCGGCGGCCACGTCGTCCCGCTCGACCCCGCCTACCCGCGCCCGCGCATCGCCGACATGCTCGCGGACGCCGGCGTCGAGCTCACCCTCGGCGACAAGGCCCTGCTCGCCGAGGCCGGCCTGCCCGAGGACCGCACCCTCGTCCTCAGCGAGCGCGGCACCGACGAGGAGCCCACCGCCGAAGCCCTGCCCACCGCCGGCCCGGCCGCGACCGCCCTGGTGCTCTTCACCTCCGGCTCCACCGGCCGGCCCAAGGGCGTCCGCGTCCCGCACGGCGGCATCGCCGACCTCGTCACCGCGCGGGACGGGATCCGCGTCGAGCCGCGCGACCGCGTCCTGTTCCACTCCGCCGTCACCTTCGACGCCTCCACCCTCGAGCTGTGGGCGCCGCTCGCGAACGGCGCCGCCGTGGCCGTCTCGCCCGCCGATCGGCCCACCGCCGAGGAACTCGCCGCCGACGTCGAACGGTTCGGCGTCACCGTGCTCTTCCTCACCACCGCGCTCTTCCACCACCTCGCCGCCCGCCAGTCCCGCATCTTCGGCGTCGTGCGCACCCTCGCCGTCGGCGGTGAGGCGCTCTCGCCCGACCACTCCGCCGCCGTGCTGCGGGCCTTCCCGTGGCTGGAGCTCGTCAACGGCTACGGGCCCACCGAGGGCACCACCTTCACCACCCTGCACCGCGTCGACCCGGCCGACTGCGCCGGTCCCGTGCCCATCGGCCGTGCCTTCGGCGGCGCCCGCGTGCTCGTCCTCGACGAACGGCTCGCCCCCGTGCCGACCGGCACCGTCGGCGAGCTGTGGATCGCCGGCGCCCGCATCGCCGACGGTTACCTCGACCGGCCCGAGCTCACCGCCGAGCGCTTCCGCGAGCTGCCCGGCGTCGGGCGGGCCTACCGCAGCGGCGACCTCGCGGCCCAACGCCCAGACGGCGTCCTGGAGTTCCACGGCCGCGTCGACCACCAGGTGAAGGTGCGCGGCTTCCGGATCGAGCCGGAGGAGGTCGAGCACGCGCTGCTGCAGTTCGCCGAGGTCGCCGAGGCGGCCGTCGTCGTGCGCCGGGCCGGCCGGCCGGACGCCGCCCTCACCGCGTGCGTCGTGCCCGTCGAGGGAACCCGCCCGCAGGCCGACACCCTGCGCGCCCGGCTCGCCGAGCGGCTGCCCGCCCACCTCGTGCCCACCGCGTGGGCGATGCTGGACGTCCTCCCGCTCACCGGCACCGGCAAGGTCGACCGCCGGGCGCTCGCCGAGGACTCCGGCCCGGCCGGCCCGGCCGAGGACGCCGCCGAGCTCACGCCGATCCAGCAGGCCGTCGCCGACGCGTGGTCCCGCGCCCTCGGCCGCCGGGTGGCCTCCCCGGCCGCCGACTTCCTCGCCGAGGGCGGCCACTCGCTGCTCGCCATGTGGGTCGTCGACGACCTCCGCGAGGACCTCGGCGTCGAACTCTCGCTCACCGACTTCCTCGCCAACCCCACCGTCGCGGCCCAGGCCGACCTGCTCGAACGGTCCCTGCGCGAGGTTGAAGCCGACGCGGGCGCCGAGGCGCAGGGGGTGGCCCGATGAGCGCCGTCGACCAGGCCGACCTCCTGCAGCGTGCCCGCCGACGGACGCGCCCTGCGGCCACCCGCCCCGCCCCGCCCGCCCAGCCCACCGGCCCCGCCCCGCTCTCGCACGCCCAGCAGCGGATGTGGCTGATGGACCACCTCGGCCAGGGCGGCGCCCTCTACAACGTCCCGCTCGCCACCCGCCTGCGCGGCCCGCTCGACCCCGCAGCGCTCGCCACCGCCCTCACCGCGCTCACCGAGCGGCACGCCGTCCTGCGCACGCACTACGGCAGCCGGGACGACCAGCCCTACCAGGAGGCAGCGCCGACGGCCCCGGTGCCGCTCCCGGTCCTCGACGCCACCGAGGCGGACACCCCCGGCCTGCTCGCCGCCGAAGCCGCCCGCCCGTTCGACCTCGCCACCGGCCCGGTCCTGCGCGCACTGCTGCTCCGGCACGCGCCCGAGGACCACACCTTCCTCCTCACGATCCACCACATCGCCGTCGACGGCGGCTCCCTGCCGATCGTCGGCGCCGAACTCGCCACCCTCTACCAGGCCGCACGCGACCGGCGCCCCGCCCAACTCCCGCCGCCCGGCCCGGCGTACGCCGACCACGCGCGCCGCGAACGCTCCCGCGACGCCGAGCTCACCGCCGCCGCCGACGCCCGCGCCGCCCACCTGGCCGGCGCCCGCCCGCTGCCGCTCCTGCGGCCCGTCCCACCCGGCACCCGCGAGCGCCGCGCCGCCCTGCACGCCGCCCCGCTCGCCCCCGGCACCGTCGACGGGCTGCGCCGCCTCGGCGCCCGGCACGGCGCCACACTGTTCGGCGTCGTCCTGGCGGCGGCCTTCGCGACGCTGCGCACCGCCTCCGGCGAGGCCGACCTCGTCCTCGGCTGCGCCAGCGGCCACCGCGTCGACCTGCGGAACACCGTCGGCCTGAGTGTCAACACCCTCGCCCTGCGGGCCGAGATCGCGGGCGACGCGGCCTTCACCGAGGTCCTCGGCCGGGTCAGGGCCGCGTTGCTGGACGCGCAGGAGCACCACGAGGTCCCGTTCGACCTGGTCCTCGAACGCCTCGGCGCCTCGGCGCGCGGCGCGGACGGCACCCCCCTGCTCTCCGTCAGCTGCGACGTCGTCCGCCCCGCAGAGCCGCTCGCGCTGCCGGGCCTCGCCGCCGAGACCGTCGAACTCGACCTCGGCCTCGCCAAGTTCGGCCTCGCCCTGCTGGTCGAGGACGGCCCGCGGCCGCGCTGCCTGGTCCAGCACGATCGCGACGCCCTCGACGAGGAGACGGCCGGACGCCTGCTCACCGCGTTCGCCGAACTGCTCGCCGCCGTTGCCGCCGACGGGGACCGCCGCGTCGACGAGCTTCCCGGCGAGCGGCTCACCGCCTCCGAACACCCGGCGCTCACCGCCCTGTTGGCCGATCCGCGGGTCGTCGAGGCGACGCTCGCCCGGTCGGCGGACGGCCCGCTGCTCGGCTACGCCGTCGTGCGCGGCCCGGTCGCGCCCACCGGCGCCGAGCTCAAATCCGGTCTGCGCCGCGCCGTGCGGACGACCGAACTCCCGGCCGCCGTCGTCCTGCTGGACCGCCTGCCACGGCACCCCGACGGCAGCCCGGACCACGCCCGGTTGCCCGGCGCCGCCCGGCCGGCGGCCGACGAACGCGGCCCGCTGACCGCCGTCCGCGAGGCCTTCGGCGAACTGCTCGGCACCACTCCGGCCGCCGACGGCGACTTCTTCCACCTCGGCGGCCACTCCCTGGTCGCCGTCCAGCTGGCCGAGCGCCTGCGCACCCGCACCGGCCTCCCGCTGACCGGCCTCGACGTCCTGGAACAGCGCACCCCGCGCGCCCTCGCCGCGCTCCTCGCCACCCGGGCCGACGAGCGTCGCGCCGCCCTCGCCCGTACCGGCGCCCCGGTCACGCGGGCTCGCGCCGGTACGGTCCTGGTCACCGGCGCCACCGGCGGGGTCGGCGCGGCCGTGCTGCAGGAGTTGATGGCCCAGGGCCGCCCGGTGCGGGCGCTGGTCCGCCCCGAGTCGGCCCACCTGCCGGCCCTCAACGGCGTCGAGCTGGCCGAGGGCGACCTCGCCGACCCCGACAGCCTGCGCCGCGCGGTGGAGGGCGCCGATGCCGTCATCCACGCCGCGTGCACCTTCACCGACCACGCCACCGACGTCGCCGCGATGCGCGCCCTGGTGGACGGCTGGCGGGGCGGGCCGTTCGTCTTCGTCAGCAGCATCGACGCCTACGGCCGGCCCGCCGGCACCGACGTCCCCGAGGGCGCCGAGTCCGGCCCGGGGCTCAGCCCCTACGGCCGGGCCAAGCTCGACTGCGAACGGATCCTCCTGGAGTCCGGCCGGGGCCCGGCGAGCATCGTGCGCGCCCCGATCGTCTGGGGCCCGCACCGGCGGCTGCGCGACCAGCTCCGTTGGGGCTCCACCGGCGCCCTCTACCAGGATGCCCTGGCCGGCCGGCCCATCACCCTGCCCGACGGTCCCGCCTGGGCCGGCGCCTGCTGGGTGCACTCGGCCGCGCTCGCCCGAGCCCTCGGTGCGTGCGCGGCGGAGCAGCCGCCCGCCGCCGGGCGGATCGTCAACGCCGTGACGGGCCACGTCTCCTGGGCGGACTTCACGGCCGAGCTCGTCCGCCTGCTCGGGTCCCGGAGCGCCGTCACGCCCGGCCCGGACGCCGACCCGGAGCTCCGACGCCCCTGGCACTACGGCTCCGAGACCCTCGCCGTCCCCCTCCGCCCCGAACCGGGCGAGGACTGGCGCAGCGTGCTGGCCGCCATGGTCGGCTGACGACCGGCTGAACCACCACCGAGCACGAGGCCCCCGGGAGCACCGCCCCCGGGGGCCTCGCCCTTTTCCGCCACTGCCTGACGTACTTCTCGACGTTCTTCTTCAGGCGATCCCGGCGGCGGCCGTGTGGCGGAACCGGCACACGGCCGATGCGCGGCTGTTTGACGGAGATCCCCGGCCGTGTTGGTCCGAACGCCGTTCCCGTGTCCTGTCGGTGGCCATTTCCGCCGATCGCTAGAAGGCGGCTGGAGGAGGAGTGGAAATGCGTGGTCCGGCGTTCGGACGGTGTGTTCCCATCGATGCACGGGACGGGCAACGGTCAGGTACACCAGCGGAGGTGATGGAGCGTCATGTCCGGCAACGAGAGCATGGTGTGGTCGAGCGAGCAGGGTCTGGGCGGCCTCCCGGAGCACATCCGGGGATTCGGCCTGATGCACGTGGCGATGCGGCGCGACGCGGCCCGCCTGTGCGCGGCGGCCCGGAGCGTACGGCCCGGTGGCGCACGGGCGTTGGGTGAGTGGTTCGGCCGGCTCCGCGCGGTGATCGACTGGCACCACCACAGCGAGGACGAGATCCTCTGGCCCTACCTGCGCGGGCACGTGCCCGGTTTCGACGGGAGCGGCGCGCTGGAGCAGGACCACGGCGCCCTGGACCGCTCGATGAGCCGGGTGGCGGGCGTCCTGACCACCGGACGGGTCGTGGAACTCCCGGAAGCCGCCCAGGAGTTCGCCGACCTGGTCCGCGACCACCTGCGGCACGAGGAGCGAGTGGTGTTCCCGGTGCTCGCCACCCTGGGCGTCGCGGAGTACGGCCGGGTCGAGCGGCGGATCATCGGGAGCGCCCCCGCCCAGGTGATGACCTACCTGCAGCCGTGGATGTTCGACGGCGCGGACGCGGCCTCGGTGGCCGCCGTCGCGGCGACCATCCCGGCGCCGGTGCGGCTGCTGGGCCGCACCGTCCTGGAACGCCGCTACCGGCGCACCCTGGCCCCGGTCCTGTGACCGGTCACCGCACCATCCGTGTCCCGAAGGAGTACTGATGAGCACCAACCGGACCGCACCACCCACCACCTTCCACTCCGCCTACGGCGCCCCCGCCGTCCCCGCCGCCCAGGGCAAGGCCGCCGGGCCCGTGCTGGTGGCGGCGACCATCGCGATGGGCCTGATGGCGGGCCTGTTCTTCGCCTTCGACGTCTCGGTGATGCCGGGGCTGGCCAAGGGCGACGACCGTACGTACGTGACGGCGATGCAGAACATCAACAAGGCGATCGAGAACGGGCTGTTCGGCCTGGTCTTCGTCGGCGCGTTCGCCGCGACCGGTGTCGCCGCGTTCCTGCAGTACCGGGCCGGCCGGCGCAGCGCGGCGTTCTGGGCGGCGGCCGCGACCGTCCTGTACGTGGCCGCGCTGATGGTCACGATGGGTGTCAACATCCCGCTGAACAACCAGCTGGCCGCCGCCGGCGACCCGGCGCACATCACGGACTTCCACGGCGTGCGGGAGAAGTTCGAGGGCACCTGGGTGGCCACGAACATGCTCCGCACCCTGCTGTGCACGGCGGGCCTGGCGGCCCTCACCCGTGCGCTGTTCCTGCACGGCCGTGGCTCGCGCTGAGCGACAAAAGCGCCTCTGTGCCCGCCCGGTGTGATCCGGGCGGGCACCAGCACGCCTGACGTCCTTGCAGGGGCTTGACGTTGTTGGCGCAGGTCCACTTCTGGGGCGCCACCGAAGGGCAGGTCGTCCGGGGCCACCGACCCCTCTCCCGAATCCGGGCCCGGAGGCGATCGGCGACCCGCTCGAAGACGGCGACGACCTCCGAGGCCTCCGGCATGTGCCGGTCGTCCCCCGACCCGCCGAGCAACCAGGTGTTCGTCTCCCACTCCACGCGCCGGTCGGCCGGCTCCAACGCCAGTGGCTCCTTTGCCACCTCGGCGATCCACGTCAACATCACGGCCGCGGATTCCAGCGCTGGAGCAGGTGCACGGCTTCCGTCCGCGCCGCTTCGTCGGCCTCCGCGTCCGACGCCAGCTCCGACGTGAGGCCCTCGAAGTACTCCTGGTCCTCGTCCGACTGGAGACAGACGTTGAGGATCGCGTCGCTGAGGTGGTCGGCGGTGTCGAAGTCGGCGCCGGCGAAGGCCCCGAGGACCAGCCGCAGGCCCAGGACATCGCGCCGTTCGAGCAGCGCCTCCGCCGTCTGCTGCGTGACGGCCGTGTCGCGGCCGTCCTGAAGGAGACGGCGGAGGACCTCCGTGACGGCAGGGACGTCCGCGTGGGCGGCGAGTTGCCGGCCGGCGTTCGCCCGGTCCGACCAGGACGGCGAGGTGGAGGCGCGCAGCGCCGCGTTCAGCATGGGGCCATCCTGGCACGGGCTCACGGGAGGGCGATCGTGGTGATCAGGATGCCGCCGGTGTGGTGCCAGCGGCCGGTGAACGCACGGCCGTCGCGGTGGGTGGTGAAGGTCCCGTCGGGGTGGACCGTCACGGGCGTCTCGGCGAGCGGGGCCCACTGGCGGGTGAGCGGGTACCAGGCCTTGTAGGCGGCCTCCTTGGCGCTGAACAGCAGCCGGTCCCACGGTGCCTCGCCCGGAGGCAGCTGTGCGAGCCCGTCCTGCTCGGCGGCGGAAGCCGTGAGCCCCAGGATGCCGGCGGGCAGCGGCCGGGCCGGCTCCGCGTCGATCCCGAGCGAGGCGAGCCGCCCGGCCGGCGCGACGGCGCACGCGGTGTACCCGTTGCAGTGCGTGATGCTGCCGACCACCCCGTCCGGCCACACCGGCGCACCCCCGGCCCCGGGCAGCAACGGTGTTGGTGCGTAACCGAGTTGTTCGAGCGCCCGCCGCGCGAGCGTACGGGCGACGGTGAACTGCCGGGTGCGCCGCTCCGGCCGCCCGGCGATGTGCGCGGCCTCGGCCGGGAGGAGCGGCGCCTGCGGCCCGTCCCCGAACGCCTCCGCCCACCGGACGGGACCGCGTGTGGCGCCGCGCATCGGCAGGGCCGGCGGCGTCGCGGTGGTGATCACGCGTTCGTGTCCTTGGTGGCGTTGTTGAGGTGTGCGTGGAGCTTGGTGTTGAGGTGGGCGAGCGTGTCGAGGATGGCGGGCCGGACGGGGTGGGTGGGGTGGTCGAGGACGGTTTCGTCGACGACGTCGATGGTGTGCACGCGAGTTGACCTCGCCTTCCGGGGGGCGGGATGGCTGTGGGCCGGGCCCCGTGGTGCTGCGTGGCGGCAGGGGGCCGGCCCGTTGCTGAGCGCGGTGTCAGTTGTCGGGGGTCGCCTGTGTGGTGGTTTGGTAGTTGGTGTGGTCGAAGTGGTGGGTTTGGTTGTGGTATTTCCGGGTGTAGGTGGGCCAGATGGTGGGGTTGTTGCCGTGTTGGTCGGTGTACCAGCTGTGGCAGTTGCCGGTGTTCCAGACGGTGTTTTTGAGTTTTTTCTGGAGTTGGGTGTTGTAGTTTTTTTGTGCTTGGGGGCGGGGTTCGAGGCTGGTGATGTGGTGGGTGTTGATGGTTTTGAGGGCGTTGATGATGTAGGTGATTTGGGCTTCGATGATGATGGTTTGGGAGGAGTGGCCGAGGGTGGTGTTGGGGCCGAGGATCATGAAGAGGTTGGGGTAGCCGTGGATGGTGGTGCCGCGGTGGGCTTGCATGCCGTGTTGGGTCCAGGTTTGGGCGAGGGTGGTGCCGTTTTTGCCGTGGATGCGGTGGGCGATGGGGCGGTTGGTGGGGGTGAAGCCGGTGGCGAGGATGATGGTGTCGATGGTGTGGTGTTGGCCGTCGGTGGTGGTGATGTGGGTGGGGCCGATGTGGTCGATGGGGGTGGTGATGATGTCGACGTTGGGTTGTTGGATGGCGGGGTACCAGGTGTTGGAGAAGAGGAGGCGTTTGCAGCCGATGGTGTAGTCGGGGGTGAGGCGGGTGCGGAGTTCGGGGTCGGGGACGGATTTTTTGAGGTGGCTGGCGGCCATGTTTTTCATGGCGGTGGTGCGGGAGGGGCGGGACATGAAGAACGCGATGATTTCGCGGCCGTGTTTGTTGAAGTTGCGGCGGAATTGTTGGTAGCCGGGGAGGTGGCGGAGCATCCAGGTGTGGCGGGGGGTGTTGGGTTTGTCGGGTTTGGCGGCGATCCAGGGTGGGGTGCGTTGGTAGAGGTCGAGGCGGGCGACTTTGGGTTGGATGTGGGGGACGAATTGGATGGCGGAGGCGCCGGTGCCGATGACGGCGACGTTGCGTCCGGTGAGGTCGTGGTCGTGGCGCCAGGTGGCGGAGTGGTAGAGGGTGCCGGTGAAGGTGGACAGGCCGGGCAGGTCGGGGATGGCGGGGTCGGAGAGGTAGCCGGTGGCGGTGACGAGGATCTGGGCGGTGTAGTGGCCTTGGCTGGTGTGGATGTCCCAGTGGCGTTTGGTTTCGTTCCAGTGGGCGGCGAGGAGTTCGTGGTTGTAGCGCAGGTAGGGCAGGATGCCGAATTTTTCGGCGCAGTGGTGTAGGTAGGCGTGGACTTCGGCCTGGGTGGCGAAGGTGGAGGCCCAGTTGGGGTTGCGGGCGAAGGAGAAGGAGTAGAGGTGGGCCTGGACGTCGCAGGCGCAGCCGGGGTAGGTGTTGTCGCGCCAGGTGCCGCCGAGGTCGTTGGCGCGTTCGAAGACGAGGAAGTCGTCGGTGCCGGTCTGCAGGAGGCGGATGGCGGTGCCGAGGCCGGAGAAGCCGGTGCCGATGACGGCGACTTTGAGGTGGCGCAGCGGGGTGGTGTCGGTGGGTGTGGTGGCGGTGGCGGTGTGGGTGGCGGTGTGGGTGCCTTCGCCGGTGCCGGCGCCGGTGTTCTTGCCGGTGGCGGCGCCGGTGTTCTTGCCGGTGCCGGTGCTGGTGCTGGTGTTGGTGCCGGCGTTGTTGTTGGGGTTGTTGTCGTTGGTGTGGGTGGGGTGGGGGGTGGTGGTGGTCATGGTGGTGGCTTTCTTGTCAGGCGCGGCGGGTGAGGGTGATGCGGAAGTTGTTGAAGATGTGGTCTTCGAGGGTGTAGGCGAAGATGTCGAGGTAGCGTTCGAAGCGCTGGACGGTGGTTTCGTCGGTCATGGTGATGGCTTCGGTGCGGCGGGTGGCGAGGAGTTCGAGCCAGGCGCGGCAGGCGCGGGCGAAGGATTCGGGTTCGTTGCGGATTTCGGTGACTTCGAAGAGTCCGTCGAGGCCGGTGGCGAGTTCGGGTAGGCGGGGGATGTGGCAGCCTTCGAATTCTTCGCGCTGGAGGAACTTGAGGTCGTCGAGGAGTTGGCGGCGCAGTGGGGGGTTTTCGACGGTCATGGTGTGCAGGACGAAGCGGGCGCCGGGCTTGAGGAGGGAGTGGACCTGCTTGAAGAAGACGCGGTAGCGCTGGGTGCGTTCCTTGGGGGTGAGGGATGAGAGGACGAAGTGTTCGAGGGCGTTGATGCAGAACGCGGCGTCGTAGGGGTCGCCGTCGGCCTTGTGGTCTTCCCAGGATTCGACGCGGGCTTGGATGCGGGGGTTGTCGAGGGCGGTGATGAAGTCGGCCTGGGTGCGGGAGAGGGTGACGCCGACGGCGTGGGCCACGCCGTGGACGGTGGTGAGGCGGTTGAGCATGGTGCCCCAGCCGCAGCCGATGTCGAGGACCTTGGGGGTGTTCGCGGCGCGGGCGAGGTCGGTGAAGACGTCGAGCTTGCGTTCCTGGGCCTCGTCGAGGGTGTCGAGGAGGTCTTCGCCGTCTTCCCAGTAGCCGCCGGAGTACATCATGGTGGGGCCGAGGATGAGGCGGTAGAGGTCGTTGGGGACCTCGTAGTGGTGGCGGATGGCTTCGACGTCGGGGTTGATGGAGCGGGCGTCGATGGTGGTCATGCGGGGTGTCCTGTTCTGGTCGGGGGACGGTCGGGGGTGCCGGCGGGCGGGCCCGCGGGGCGCTGACACGCTTTGGCCGGGCGGGTCGTCCGGGCGGCTGGTCCGGGCGGGGACGGTGCGGGAGTGTTCCCGGTGCCGGTGCCGGTGCCGGTGCCGGTGCCGGTGCCGGTGCCCGGTGAGGGGTGTCCGGGTGTGGTCGTGTCCGGTCGCCAGCTGCGGGACGGTGCCGGTGTGCCGGCGGGTGGTGCCGGCGGTCGGTCGGGCCGTGGTGCCTTCCTGCGGGCGGTGCTTGGCCCTTCGGTGCCCGGTGGCGCGGTGGTGCCTTCGTGAGGGCGGGTGGTGACGGTCCGTTCGGTGCCCGCGGCCCGGTGGTGTCTTGGGCGTGGGGCGTTCGGTGAACGGCCGGTGGTGCTTGTGGTGCGTGGCCGTTCGGTGCCTGGTGCCCGGTGGTGCGTCGGGTATTCGGGGCTTGTGGCGCTTGGCTGTTCGGTGGGGCTGTCGGCCGGTGGCGGTGTCCCGCGTGGTGCGGTGGTGTCTTCGTGCGGGCGGTGCCTGGCCGTTCGGTGCCCGGTGGTGACGGGCCGTTCGGTGCCGGTGCCCGTGGCCCGGTGACGCGTCGGGCGTGGGGCGTTCGGTGTCCGGCCGGTGGGTGGTGCCCCGTGTGGTGGCGGGCGGTGGTGCCGCGTGGTGGCCGGCGCCGGCTTTCGTGCGGGTTGTGCCGCTGTCAGGCACCGGTGGCCGGTGGCTGGTGGAGCGTGGTGCGTGCGGTGCTTGCGGCGCTTGGTCGTTCGGTGCCGCTGCCCGTGGCCCGGTGACGCGTCGGGTGTGAGGCGTTCGGTGTCCGGCCGTTCGGCAGGGTTTTCCGTTCGGGTGGGTCCCGTGCGGTGGCAGGTGCCGGGCGGCTGGCCAGTTGGTGCTTGTGGTGCGTGGCCGTTCGGTGCCTGGTGCCCGGTGGTGCGTCGGGTGTGGGGCGTTCGGTGTCCGGCCGGTGGCCGGTGTCCCGTGTGGTGCGGTGGTGTCTTTGTGTGGGTTGTGCCGCTGTCAGGCGCCTGTGGCTGGTGGAGCGTGGTGCGTCCCGCGTGTGCGGCGCTTGGTCGTTCGGTGCCGCTGTCCGCTGTCCGCTGTCCGCTGCCCGGTGGTGGGTGGCGTTTGGCTGTGGGGTGCCTGGTGCCGGCTGTTGTCTGGTGCCCGGTGGGGCGGGCCTGTGGGGTGTGGCCGTGAGGCCGTACGCGGTGGCCGGGCGGGTGGGCGTGCGGGAGTGCCGGGAACTGTGGAGCGGTCGTGGGTCAGGAAAGCGCGTCCCTCGCAAGTGGCGCGCAAGCGGTGGGTGCGTGGCCTGGTTGCGGGGTCTTTGCGTGGGGGCGGGTTCCATGCGTTTGGCGGAACGCAGCACGGTTGCGGGGCCTGCCGGGCACCGTCTCCTGGGGTCTTCTCCTTGAGGGGGTGGCCCGGGCCCGGGCCGGCGGTCCACGTCACCAGCGTGGTCCGTGTACCCGGGCCGTCTTCGGGGCCTGTGGGGTCCCGGGGTTCGGGCTCGCGGCCGCCGGCTCGCGGGGCGTTTGTGAGGCCCCGGGGGCGGGATGCTGCCCCCCCTTGGGGCAGCGCGTCCGCTCCTGTACCACCGCTGTGCCCGCTCGTGTACCGCCTGCTCCTGTTGTGCCGTACCACCTTGTACTGTCCGCTCTGCCGCCGTGTCCTGTACGGCCGGTAGGGCTTGTACGGTCCGCATTCCCTGTGCGGTCCGAAGCATCCGCATCGTTTGTAGGGCCTTACGCAGTAAGGCGGTTGCGCGCTACGGCTGCACGACGCCGCCATCCGTGCGGCCTGTACCGCTCGCACGGCTTGTGCGCTGCGGACGGCCCGCGTGGCCGGCGCGCTCGTGCCGCCCTGCGAGGCAGCGCCGCTGCAGGTGCCGCTGCACCGCCTGTACTGCTTGCATGGTCTGTACGGCCGGCTGTGGCTTGTGGCCGGTGTGTTGTACCCGCGCGTTGCACCACCCGTGCTGTCCGGGCCGGTTCGTTGCGGCTTGTGCTGTACGGCTGTTGCGGGGCGGGGCTGTTCCACCGCATCATCCGTTTGGCCTGTGCCGTTCGTATGGTTGGTGCGCTCTGGACGGCCGGCGGGGCCCGTGCTGCCTGGACGGTTTTGTGCCGTAGGGCTGTGGGGTGGTTCTGCTGCTTCGTCTGCTCTGCCTGGCTGCCGGTTGCGGCCGTGCCGCCTGCACCGCCTGTACCGCCTGTACTGCTTGCATGGTCTGTACGGCCGGCTGTGGCTTGTGGCCGGTGTGTTGTACCCGCGCGTTGCACCACCCGTGCTGTCCGGGCCGGTTCGTTGCGGCTTGTGCTGTACGGCTGTTGCGGGGCGGGGCTGTTCCACCGCATCATCCGTTTGGCCTGTGCCGTTCGCATGGTTGGTGCGCTCTGGACGGCCGGCGGGGCCCGTGCTGCCTGGACGGTTTTGTGCCGTAGGGCTGTGGGGTGGCTCTGCTGCTTCGTCTGCTCTGCCTGGCTGCCGGTTGCGGCCGTGCCGCCCGCACCGCCTGTACCGCTGCACCGCCTGCATTGCTTGGACGGTGTGTACGGCCGGCTGTGGCTTGTGGCCGGTGTGTTGTACCCGCGCGTTGCACCACCCGTGTACTGCCTTGCCGGCCTGGGCCGGTGTGCGTTGTCCGGGTGTTGTGGGGCTCGGTTGCTGTACCGCGTTGCCGGCGCTGCCGTGTGATCGTGGACCGCGCCGTCGTACCGCTGTGTGTGTGCGGTGCGGCCGCACGGTGCCGCTGCTCGCCGCATCGGGCGTGGTGCTGTGCCTGGGGTACTGCCGTGTGTCGTACGGCGGTTGCCCCGCGTACCACCACGGCTCCGTCTGATGCCGGTTGTTGTGCCCGGCTTCTTCCGGTGGTGCTCCGGCGTCTTGTGGTGCCGGCTGGATCACCTGGTTGTTCGTGGTGCCGGTTGGTTCGTCTGGTTCCCGTCTGGCGGGGCCTGTGTCACCCGGCTCCGTCTGGTGCCGGTTGTTGTGCCCGGCTTCGTCCGGTGGTGCTCCGGCGTCACCTGGTGCCGGCTGTTCCTGCCGGTTCCGCCGGGTGGTGTTCGTTCCGGTTTCCGTGTGGTGCCGGTTGTTTGGTCCGGTTCTGTTGTGGGGCCGGTGTTTCGTCTGGCTTGTTCCTGGTGGTGTCGGGTGTTGTCCGGCGGTGCCTGGTTCGGTTGTGTGGCCGTGTCCTGTCTTGTGTCGGGGTGCGGTGTGTGGTTGGGCGCCCTTTGTTCCGGCACGGGTGTGTCGGGGGGTGTGGTGGAAGGGATGGTTGTGTCATGTCGGAGATTCCCACGGTTGAGGACCTGGCCGCGCAGTTGCAGGCGGTGTCGGGTGCGCAGGCCATTGATGCGGATGCGGCGTTGCAGCACATCGCGGATGTGGATTCGCTGGATCTGATGGAGTGGCTGTACGGGTTCCAGAACGCCTATCCGCATATTCCGGCGGATGAGTCGTTGTTCGCGGACATCGATGACACGACGACGCTGCGGGTGGTGCACGGGCGGATTCTGGCGCTGGTGGGCCGGGCGGGTTCCTGAGCGGGGGCGGGGGCCGGGTGATGAGCGGTTTCGATGTCGCCGGGTGGGGGATGTGGGTTCCCGGCCGGGTGGTGACGAGTGCGCAGCTGGCGGAGCGGTTCGGTGTGGATGAGCACTGGATCGTGTCCAGGTGTGGGATCCGTGAGCGTCGGGCGGTTGCGCCGGGTGAGACGACGGCGTCGATGGCGGTGGAGGCCGGGCGTCGGGCGTTGGTGCGGGCGGGGTTGTCGGGGGCGGATGTGGCGCATCTGATCGTGGCGACCGCGACGCCGGAGCAGCCGTCGCCGGCGACGTCGGCGTTCGTGCACGAGGCGCTGGGGATCGCCGGGAGCGCGCATGACGTGAACGCGGAGTGTGCGGGGTTCGTGTATGCGCTGGTGACGGCGGCGGGTCTGATGCGTATGGATCCGCGGCCGGTGCTGGTGGTGGGTTCGGACACGCACACGTTGACGGCGGATCCGCGGGACCGGGATCTGTCGATTCTGGTGGGTGACGGTGCGGGCGCGGTGGTCCTGGTCCCGGGGCCGGTTGATCGGGTGCGGGCGTGGAATCTGGGTGCGGACGGCTCGTGCAAGGACAGTCTGAAGGTCCTGGCGGGTGGTTCGCGGTTGCCCACCAGTGAGGAGACGGTGCGCCGGGGTCTGCACTACGCGCAGATCAACGGTAACGAGATCTACCTGAACGCGGTGCGTTACACGGTGCGGACGATCCGCGAGACGCTGGAGCAGGCGAAGGTGCGTCCCGAGGAGGTGGATCACGTGGTGCCGCATCAGGCGAACATCCGGATCATCAATTCGGTGCTCAACCATACGGGTATTCCTGCCGACCGGCTGGTGGCGAATCTGGAGCGGTACGGCAACACGGCGTCGGGTTCGGTGCCCATCGCGTTGGCGGAGGCGTTGGACGCGGGGCGGATCCGGGAGGGTGAGACGGTGTTGCTGGCCGGGTTCGGTGCCGGGATGACGTGGGGTTCGATGCTGCTGACCTGGGGAGGGAGCGCGTGAGCGGCCAGGATGTGTCCGGGCGGCGGCCGGCGGCGCCGGTGGCGCTGGTGACCGGTGCCTCTGGAGGGCTGGGGCGGGAGCTGGCGCTGGAGCTGGACGCGGCGGGCTGCCGGGTCGCGGTCCACTACAACAGTTCCCGTGAGGGGGCCCTGGAGGTGGCGGGCAGGCTCGTCAACGACCATGTGGTGGTGGGCGGGGACGTGGCCGACCACGACGCGGTCGTCGCGATGGTCGCACGGATCACGGCGGCGCTGGGGCCGGTGGACGTGCTGGTCAACAACGGCGGGATCCGCCGGGACGCGCTGATGGCGATGCAGTCCCCGGCCGACTGGCGTCAGGTGATCGACACGAACCTCATCGGCTCGTTCCACACCACGCGGGTGTGTGTGCCGGGGATGCTGCGCTCGCGGTGGGGTCGGGTGGTGAACGTCGTCTCTCCTTCCGCGCTGATCGCCACGGCCGGGCAGACCGCGTACTCGGCGTCCAAGGCGGGGCTGATCGGGCTGACGCGGACGCTGGCGGCGGAGTGCGGGCGCCGGGGGGTGACGGTCAACGCCCTGTCCCCGGGGTTCATGATCACGGGGATGACGGACACGCTGCCGCAGCGGGTGATCGAGGCGATGCGGGACAAGGCGCCCATCCCGCGGTTCGTCACTCCCCGGGAGGTCGCCCGCTCGATCCACCTGTTCCTGGAGCAGGACTGCATGACCGGCCAGGTCATCAGCATCGACTCGGGTGCCTCGATCACCTGACCCCGCCCCAGCCTCGCCCCGGCCAGGCCCCGGCCTCGCCCCGGCCAGGCCCCGGGCAGGCCCCGGGCTCGTCCGCTCCTCGGGGTGGCCTGCGGTCCAGGCCTGTCCCGGGCCCCTGCCCCTGCGGGGCGCTCGCCCGGGGCGGTGGCCGGGGCCCCGCGCCGGCGGCCCCCGGGTCCCCGGCCCGGCCCGCAGACGCCCTCGGCCCCTGCGGCCCCTGCGGCCACTCGGTCCCTGAGCCTCGGACCGTCCGCACAAGGGCCCCGCCCCCGGGTCCGCTGCCCGTGGACGGCGCTGCCCTGCCCCGCCCCCAACGGGTTTCCCCGTCCCCTCGGGAGAGTGTTGGGGGCGGGGCCGTGGGGGGGGGGGGGGGGGGGCCCGGGGGGGGGGGGGGGGGGGGTGGGTTGTGT
>NZ_JBSFGU010000037.1:0-77822 GCF_053596725.1 Kitasatospora sp. NPDC001660
CGAATCCAGCCGCAATCCAATAAAACGTGCACGCCGAATACGCACCGAGCCGCGACAAGACGCAACCCAGCCCGAACCGGGAAGTGGTGTTTCAGGGGATTGGCTGCCCCGGGACCGTCCGCGCCGACGCGTGTCCGGTGCTCCCTGCCAGGCAACTCGAAGGACTCTACGCGCTTCCGGTCCCGGATGCAAACGCGGCAAGAAGAGCCGGCCGGGCCCTGGGGGGAAGGGCCCGGCCGGCTGTCCTGCGGAGCGGGGGCTCAGCTGTTGGTGGGGAAACCGAGGTTGATGCCGCCGTGCGACGGGTCGAGCCAGCGCTGGGTCACGGCCTTGCCCCGGGTGAAGAACTGGACGCCGTCCGCGCCGTACGCGTGGGTGTCGCCGAACAGGGAGGCCTTCCAGCCGCCGAAGGAGTAGTAGGCGACCGGGACCGGGATCGGCACGTTGATGCCGACCATGCCGACCTCGACCTCGTACTGGAAGCGCCGGGCCGCGCCGCCGTCGTTGGTGAAGATGGCGGTTCCGTTGCCGTACGGGTTGGCGTTGATCAGGGCGACGCCCTCCTCGTAGGAGGCGACGCGGACGACGGAGAGGATCGGGCCGAAGATCTCGTCGTTGTAGACGGACATGCCGGGCTGCACGCGGTCGAACAGCGTGGGGCCGAGCCAGAAGCCGTCCGTCGTCGGGGCCCCGTTCTCGTCCTCGGCGGTGATCGGGTGCTTCCGGCCGTCCACCGTGAGCTCGGCGCCGTCGGCGAGGCCGGACTCGACGTAAGAGGTGACCTTGTCCCGGTGCTGGCCGGTGACCAGCGGGCCCATCTCGGAGTCGCCGTTGCAGCCGGGGCCGACCTTCAGCCCGGCCATCCGCTGCTTGATCTTGTCGACCAGCTCGTCGCCGACCGGGTCGACCGCGACCAGGACGGACACGGCCATGCAGCGCTCGCCGGCCGCGCCGAAGCCCGCGTTGACGGCGGCGTCGGCGGCGAGGTCGAGGTCGGCGTCGGGCAGCACCAGCATGTGGTTCTTGGCGCCGCCCAGGGCCTGCACGCGCTTGCCGTAGCGGGTGCCGGTCTCGTACACGTAGCGGGCGATCGGGGTGGAGCCGACGAAGCTGACGGACTTGATGTCCGGGTGCTCCAGCAGGCGGTCGACGGCCACCTTGTCGCCGTGCACGACGTTGAAGACGCCGTCCGGCAGCCCGGCCTCCTTCCACAGCCCGGCGAGGAAGTTCGCGGCGGACGGGTCCTTCTCCGACGGCTTCACCACCACGGTGTTGCCGGCCGCGATGGCGATCGGGAAGAACCACATCGGCACCATGGCCGGGAAGTTGAACGGCGAGATGATCGCGACCGGGCCGAGCGGCTGGCGGATCGAGTAGACGTCGACGCCGGTGGACGCCTGCTCGGTGTAGCCGCCCTTGAGCAGCTGCGGGATGCCGCATGCGTACTCGACGACCTCCAGGCCGCGGGCGATCTCGCCGAG
This sequence comes from Kitasatospora sp. NPDC001660, assembly GCF_053596725.1. NCBI lineage: Bacteria > Bacillati > Actinomycetota > Actinomycetes > Kitasatosporales > Streptomycetaceae > Kitasatospora > Kitasatospora sp. NPDC001660. The sequence goes on from NZ_JBSFGU010000037.1 coordinate 1,482, forward strand.
CGCGTCGGAGTGGACCTTGCCGTGCTCGGACACGATGATCCGGGCCAGCTCCTCGCGGCGGGCGTTGAGCAGCTCGCGGAAGGCGAAGAGCACCGTGGTGCGCTTGGCGATCGAGGCGGTGCGCCACTCGGCGAAGGCCGAGGCGGCGGCGGCCACGGCCTGGTCGACCTCGGCGATCCCGGCGAAGTCGACCTGGCCGGTGACCTGGCCGGTGGCCGGGTCGAAGAGGTCGCCGTGACGGGGCGCCGCGCCGGCGGTGGCGACGGGCTCGCCGCCGATCCAGTGGGTGATGTGCTTGCTCAAGGTCCGTCTGCCTCCGAAGTCCCGGGCGGCGTCCTGCCACCGGTCCCTTGTCTGGCGCCGCCCGCAGGTGGGCCGGGCGACGGGAATCACGGGGCTACCGCGCTCATCACCCAGTCTGGTGGCCGCCGTGCCCTGTCTCAACGAGCAGGCTGACGGGGATCCGGAATTCAGCCTTACAGGTCGTCCGGTCGGTCGGCCGAACGGGTGAGCTCGGCCGGACCGGCGCGTCACTCAGCCTTCGTCGGGCCGACCGGCCGGGTCCGGATCCATCAGGTCCGGATCCTCCAGGTACGGGTCGTGCAGCCCGTCCGCCGCCTCCTGCGTCTCCAGGAGATCCAGCCGCAGGTCCTGCGCCCACTCCAGCGCCCACCGCTTCAGCCCGTCCACCGCTTCAGCCGCGAAGCCCCGGGCGCGGAACCGGCCGTCCGCCGCCTCGGCGAGCGTCTCCAGCCGGTCGGCGAGCGCCGTGGGCTGGAACTCGGCGTCCAACGCGCTTGCCAGCGACAGGAGTTCACCCGGACGGTAGTTGGCGGTGAGGGCGTGGACGTCGATCAGGTCGCGCGGCATGCCACGGTCGACGAGCAGCACGGTGGCCAGCGCCGCCGCGTCCTCCAGGGCGACCACCGGCAGTGTCACCAGCGGATCCGCGGGCTCTCCAGGCTCAACGGGCTCTCCGGACTCCCCCGGCGCGCTGAGGCCGAGCCGGACCGGCCGGTGGGCGAGCGGCTCCTTCCGCAACTCGACCGAGTGGGTCCGCCCGCCGAGCGCGAGCCGGACGGCGAGCTGTTCGAGCCGCGGTGTGCCGGGCCGCTCGGTGGCCTCGCCACCGGCCGCGCGGTAGGCGGCGGCGAGCGCGGCGGCCACCTCCGGCAGCCTGGCGTCGGCCCGGTCCGTGCCGTCGGCCACCAGGGTGAGCCCGTCCTGGGCGCAGGCCGCCACGCCGTGGGCGCGCAGCGCGTGGCCGCCGGCCAGCGCGAGCCCGTACCGGTCGCAGACGGGCGCGGCCAGTTCGGCGAGCCGCAGCTGGGCCGGGCCCGGTCGGAGGGCGGTGTCGAGCGCGTCCGGGGCGGTGGTCACGCCTCCAGTCTGCCGCGACGACCCGGCCCCCGCGCCACCTGCCCGGGCGCGGGGTCGGCCGGCGACGGGGCCGGCCTGGGCTCCGGGCCCGGTCACCAGTCGCTGAGCCCCGCGGCGGCCTCGTGCAGGACCAGCTCCAGCAGCACCGGGTCGTTGAGCCGTCCGGACCCGTCGGGCGGGACCAGCCAGCGCACCCCGCGGCTGCTGCGCCCGGGGTGCGGGACGACGATCCAGGTGCCCTCCCCCGCGCACCGCACCCCGGTGCCGACCCAGCGGGCGGCGGTGCCGACGGGGACGAGGAAGCTGACGTGCTCGTCCCCGAAGTCGGCGAGCGCGGGCCCGCAGAGGCCGCCGTCGAGGATGTCCAGGACCGGCTGCCCGAGCCGCCCCGGGACGGCCAGCACGTCCCAGCGGCGGCCGGCGGGCAGCAGCATCAGGCCCAGTCCGACGCGTTCCCACTGCGCCCGGAAGGCCTCCGGGTCGGGTGCCGCCTGGGCGAGCCAGTGCAGTGCGGTGCTCTCCATGTCCGTCCCCGCTTCGTGCCGCTCGTACTGTTCAGGGCACGGCGGGGATACCGAGACCCGCCGTCACCGAGGAGAGGTGGACGGCGGGTCTCTCTTACACCGACTCGCACGGAAAACCGTGGATATCGGGATCAGCTGTCGAAACCGAGCCCCAGTCGGTCGAGCGCGCGCAGCCACAGATTGCGGTGCCCGCCCTTGCGGTCCGCGCGCTGCAGGGAGCGGGTGGTGATCTCGATGCCGGCCCAGCGGACCGGCTCGGGCGGGAACGGCAGCGGCTTGCGGCGCACCATCTCCAGCGAGGTGCGATCGGTGCGCTCGCCGGCGAGCAGGTCGAGCACCACCTCGGCGCCGAAGCGGGTGGCCCCGACGCCGAGCCCGGTGTAGCCGACCGCGTACGCGACCCTGCCCCCGTACGCGGTGTCGAAGAACGCCGAGAACCGGCTGCAGGTGTCGATCGCGCCGCCCCACGCGTGGGTGAAGCGCAGGCCCTCCAGCTGCGGGAAGCAGCGGAAGAAGTTGTGCGCCAGGGTCCGGAACGTCTCGGGCCGCTGGTCGTACTCGTGCCGGACGTGCCCGCCGTAGTGGTAGACCGCGTCGTAGCCGCCCCACAGGATGCGGTTGTCGGCGGAGAGCCGGAAGTAGTGGAACTTGTTGGCGCTGTCGCTGAGCCCCTGCCGCCCGCGCCAGCCGACCGCGGCGAGTTGCTCCGCGCTGAGCGGCTCGGTCATCAGCGCGTAGTCGTACACCGGGACGACGTACGGGCGCACGCGCCTGACCAGCGACGGGAACGCGTTGGTGCCGAGCGCGACCCGGCGCGCGAACACCCGCCCGTACGGGGTGCGGACGGCCATGCCGCTGCCGTACTCGCGCAGGCCGGTGGCGCGGGTGTGCTCGAAGATCCGCACGCCCTGGCCCAGGCAGGCCTCCTTGAGGCCCCACGCGAGCTTGGCGGGGTGGACCATGGCCACGCCCTCGCGGTCCCAGAGCCCGCCGAGGAAGGTCGGCGAGTCCACCTCGGCGCGCAGCGCGTCGGCGTCGAGGACGGTGAGGTCGAGGCCGTACACGCGCACGGCCTCGGCGATCTCGTGCAGTTCCTCGACCTGGTGGGGCCGGGTGGCGACGTCGATCTCGCCGGTGCGTTCCCACTCGGCGTCGATGCCGTAGCGCTTGAGGGTGTCCTCGATGCCGTCGAGGTTGGCGGCACCGAGGCGTTCCAGCTGGGCGAGTTCGGCGGGCCAGCGCTGCAGGCCGTTGCCGAAGCCGTGGGTGAGGCTGGCCGCGCAGAACCCGCCGTTGCGCCCGGACGCGGCCCACCCGGCCTCGTTTCCCTCGATCAGGACGACGTCCAGCGAGGGGTCGCGCTCCTTGGCGATGAGCGCGGTCCACAGGCCGCTGTAGCCGCCGCCGACGACCAGCAGGTCGCAGACGGTGTCGCCGACCAGGGCGGGCTGCGCCACGGGCCGGCCGGGGTCCTCCAGCCAGAAGGGGGTGGGCCTGGCGTCACTGAGTGCGTGGGCGGGGTCCATGCATTATCAGCCACTTTCTGCGGATAGATGACGGTTTGGCGGGCCACCGCTGCCCGAACCTGCGTCAGGCGGTGGCCTTCCGACGGTTGCCGAGCCACTGGCCGGCGACGGTCAGCGCGACGGCGGCGATGAACATCGCGGTGCCGATGACGTTCACCTGCACCGGGATGCCGCGCTGCGAGGCGCCCCAGACGAACATCGGGAAGGTGACCGTGGTCGGGCCCGAGTTGAACTGGGTGATGATGAAGTCGTCGAAGGAGAGCGCGAAGCTGAGCAGCGCGCCCGCCGCGATGCCGGGGGCGGCCAGGGGCAGGGTGACCCGCAGGAAGGTCTGGGCGGGGGTCGCGTAGAGGTCCTGGGCGGCCTGTTCGAGGCGCGGGTCCATGCTCATCACGCGTGCCTTGACCGCCGTCACCACGAAGCTGAGGCAGAACATGATGTGCGCGATCAGGATCGTGGTGAAGCCGAACGGGATGCGCATGTTGAGGAACAGCGTGCCCAGCGAGGCGGCCATGACGACCTCGGGCATGGCCATCGGCAGGAAGATCATCGCGGTGGTGGCGGCGCGGCCGCGGAAGCGGTGGCGGGCCAGTGCGAAGGCGACCATGGTGCCGAGCACGGTCGCGCCGATGGTGGCGAGCACCGCGATCCGCAGGCTGAGCGAGAGCGACTGGCACATGTCGGCCACGCCGCAGGGGTTGGTCCAGGCGTCGGTGGAGAACTCGTTCCACTCGTAGTTGAACTTGCCCACCGGCTTGTTGAACGAGAACGCGAGCACCACGAGGTTCGGCAGCACCAGGTAGGCGAGGGCCGCCAGCCCGGCCAGCACGACCAGGTGGGCGCGGATCCACTTGAAGATGCGGGACATCAGACCAGCTCCTCCGTCCCGGCCTTGCGCATGTAGACCGTCACCATGACCAGGATCAGCGCCATCAGGATGAAGCTCAGCGCGGCGGCCGTCGGGTAGTCGAGCACGTTCAGGAACTGCTTCTGGATGCCGTTGCCGACCATCTGCTCGCTCGGCGAGCCCAGCAGCTGCGCGTTGATGTAGTCGCCGGACGCCGGGATGAAGGTGAGCAGCGTGCCCGCGACGACGCCCGGCAGCGAGATCGGGAAGGTCACCTTGCGGAAGGTGGTGAACGGCCGGGCGTAGAGGTCGCCGGCGGCCTCGTGCAGGCGCGGGTCGATCCGCTCCAGCGAGGTGTACAGCGGCAGGATCATGAACGGCAGGAAGTTGTAGGTCAGACCGCAGACCACGGCGAGCGGTGTGGCCAGCACCCGGTCGCCGGAGGTGAGTCCGAGCGCGTTGGTGACGTCCAGGACGTGCAGCGCGTTCAGCGCGCCGACGACCGGGCCGCCGTCGGAAAGGATCGTCTTCCAGGCGAGCGTGCGGATCAGGAAGCTGGTGAAGAACGGCGCGATCACCAGGATCAGGATGACGTTGCGCCGGCGCCGGCTCGCCTTGAACGCGATCGTGTAGGCGAGCGGGTAGCCGATGACCAGGCAGAGCACGGTCGCGACGGCGGCGTAGGAGAACGAGCGGACGAAGTGCCACTTGTACTCGACCAGGGCGTCCCAGTACGTCGAGACGTGCCAGGTGACCTTGAAGCCCTCTTCGAGCGAGCCGGTCTGCAGCGAGGTGGACGCCTGGTACACCATCGGCACGGCGAAGAAGACGACCAGCCAGGCGATGCCGGGCAGCAGCAGCCAGTACGGGGTGAGCCTGCGCTTCGGCTTCGGCGCCGGTTCCGTCAACGCAATCGCGGCGGCCGGGGTGGTGGTGGTCATGCGGCCTCCTCCGCGGTGCCCGCGTCGATCGCCTGCGCGGCGTCCAGGGCGAAGGAGTGGGCCGGGTTCCAGTGCAGGACGACGGGGGCACCGGGGACGATCCGGGGGTCGCGCTCCATGTTCTGCTCGAAGACCGTCACCTCCTGGCCGCCGTCGGTGCGCACGACGTACTGGGTGGAGACGCCGATGAAGCTGGAGTCGAGGACGGTGCCGGTCAGCCTGTTGCGGCCGTCGGCGACCTCGGCCGGGCCGTGCTCGATGGTGATCTTCTCGGGCCGGACGCCGAGGTGGACCAGCCTGGCCTCGGTGGAGCAGCGCGCCTTCGGCACGGCGAGCCGAGCCCCGGCCACGGTGAGCAGCAGGTCGCCGCCCTCGCCGCCGGTGACCTCGGCGGGCAGCAGGTTGGACTGCCCGAGGAAGTTGGCCACGAAGGTGGTGGCGGGGTTCTCGTACAGGTCGGCGGGGGCGCCGAGTTGCTCGACCCGGCCGCCGTTCATCACCGCGATGGTGTCGGCCATCGTCATGGCCTCCTCCTGGTCGTGGGTGACGTGCACGAAGGTGATGCCGACCTCGGTCTGGATCCGCTTGAGCTCCAGCTGCATCTGGCGGCGGAGCTTGAGGTCGAGGGCGCCGAGCGGCTCGTCGAGGAGCAGCACCTGCGGGTGGTTGATCAGCGCGCGGGCGACGGCGACGCGCTGCTGCTGGCCGCCGGAGAGCTGGTGCGGCTTGCGTCGCGCGTACGGGCCGAGCTCGACGAGTTCGAGCATCCCGTCGACCTGCTTCTTGACGTCCTTGCGGCCGCGGCGGCGCAGGCCGAAGGCGACGTTCTCGAAGACGTCGAGGTGCGGGAAGAGCGCGTAGCTCTGGAAGACCGTGTTCACCGGCCGCTTGTACGGGGGCAGGGCGGTGACGTCCTGGCCGCCGATCAGGACGGTTCCGGTGGTGGGCTCCTCCAGCCCGGCGATCATGCGCAGGGTGGTGGTCTTGCCGCAGCCGGAGGCGCCGAGCAGGGCGAAGAAGGAGCCCTGGGGCACGGTCAGGTCGAGTGGGTGGACGGCGGTGAAGGAGCCGTAGGCCTTGCCGATGCCGGTGAGGCGGACGTCGCCGCCGGCCGCGTCGCGCTGCTGGTCTGTCATCTGGGGTGTCTTCCTGGTTTCTGCGGTCTCGGCCGGGGGCTGGTCAGGCGCCGATGAGCTTGGAGAACTTCTCCTCGAAGTCGCTCTCCTCGCTCTCGGTCAGGATGCGGAACACGTGCGCCTTCGCCGCCATCTCGGGAGTGGGGACGACCAGCGGATTGGCCGCGCTGTCCGGGGCGAGCGTGGCGAGCTCGTCCTTCATCCCGGTGACGGCCGAGACGTAGCCGATGCCCGCGACCAGCTGCGCCGCGATCTTGGGCTGATAGTAGAAGTCGATCAGCTTTTCCGCGTTCGTCTTGTGCCGCGCCCTGGCCGGGACCAACAGGTTGTCGGTCGAGGCGATGTAGCCCTTCTCCGGGATGACGAACTCGATGTCCGGGTTGTCGGCCCGGAGTTGGATCAGGTCGCCGCCCCAGGCGACGCAGGCGGCGATGTCGCCCGAGGACAGCTCCTGGCCGTAGTCGTTGCCGGTGAAGCGGCGGATCTGCTTGCCGTCGACGGCCTTCTGCAGCCGGGCGATGGCGGCGGCGTAGTCGTCGGCGGTGAACTTCGCCGCGTCCTTGCCCATGTCGAGCAGGACCAGCCCGACGGTGTCGCGCATCTCGGAGAGGAAGGTGACCCGGCCCTTGAGCTCGGGGTCATCGAGCAGTTGGGAGACGCTGGTGATCTCCCTCCCCTTCGTCGCCTTCCGGTTGTAGGCGACCACGGCCTGGATGCCGGCCCACGGGTAGGAGTAGAGGCGGCCCGGGTCCCAGTCGGGGGCGCGGAAGCGCGGCTCGACGTTGGTGATGGCGGTCGTGACGTTGGCCGGGTCGAGCTTCTGCACCCAGCCGAGCCGGATCAGCCGGGCGGCCATCCAGTCGGTGAGCACCATCAGGTCGCGGCCGGTGTCCTCGCCGGCCGCGAGCTGCGGCTTGATCTTGCCGAAGAACTCGACGTTGTCGTTGACGTCCTCGGTGTACCTGACCTTGATGCCGGTGGCCGCGGTGAAGGCGTCCAGGGTGCCGTGCTTCTGCTTGTCCTTCTCGTCGGTGTCCACGTACAGCGGCCAGTTGGAGAAGTCGACCTCCTTCTCGGTGTCCGAGAGGTCCTTGGCGGCGTTCGCGGTCGAATCGCCGCTCACCCGGGGAGCCGCCGGGATGCCGCAGGCGGCCAGGGTGCCGGCCCCGGCGGTCAGTGCGGCGGCGCGCAGCAGGGTGCGGCGGCCGATCGCGGCCCTGCCGCTCGTCAGGCTGCGTTCCCAGGCCCTGCGGACCGGTTCGGGCAGACCGTCGGTGAGCTCGTTGAACGCCATGGAACGGGCCTCCTGGGGGAAGAAGGGGGTGTGGGGGGGCACCCTCCGGCAGGGGTCATCTGTCGCCGAAGACGGTGCGGTGCCAGTCCTTGCGGGCCACCGCGGTGGTGTCGAACATGACGTGCTTGACCTGGGTGTACTCGTCCAGCGAGTACTGGGACATGTCCTTGCCGTAGCCGGAGGCCTTGTAGCCGCCGTGCGGCATCTCGCTGATGATCGGGATGTGGTCGTTGACCCACACGCACCCGGCGGCGATCTCCCGGGTGGCGCGCAGCGAGCGGTGGACGTTGGTGGTCCAGGCGGAGGCGGCCAGGCCGTAGGGGGTGTCGTTGGCCAGCCGCAGGCCCTCGTCGTCGCCGTCGAAGGGCAGCACGACCAGCACCGGGCCGAAGACCTCGCCCTGCACGACCTCGCTGTCCTGGGCGGCGCCGGTGATGAGGGTGGGCGGGTAGTAGGCGCCGCGGGTGAGGTCGGTGCCGTCGTGGCCCTTCTCGGGGATCCGGCCGCCGGTGACGACGGTGGCGTACGCGCGGGCGCGCTCGACGAAGCCGGCCACGCGGTCGCGGTGGGTGTACGAGACCAGCGGGCCGAGGTCGGTGTGGGGGTTCAGCGGGTCGCCGACGCGGATCGCGGCGTACAGCTCGGCGACGCCGGCCACGAACGCGTCGTACAGCGGGCGTTGGACGTACGCGCGGGTGGCGGCGGTGCAGTCCTGGCCGCCGTTGATCAGCGACGCGGCGACCGCGCCGTGCACGGCGGCGTCGAGGTCGGCGTCGTCGAAGACCACGAACGGGGCCTTGCCGCCGAGTTCGAGGTGGGTGCGCTTGACGCTCGCGGTGGCGAGTTCCGCGACCCTCCGTCCGACCGCGGTGGAGCCGGTGAAGGACACCATCGCGACGTCCGGGTGGGAGACCAGGTGCTCCCCCGCCGTGCGCCCGGCGCCGGTGACGACGTTGACGACGCCGTCCGGGATGCCGGCCTCGGTGCAGGCCCTGGCGAACATCAGCGAGGTCAGCGGCGTCGGTTCGGCCGGCTTGAGCACGATCGTGTTGCCGGCCGCGATCGCCGGGAGGATCTTCCAGGCGGCCATCTGCAGCGGGTAGTTCCACGGCGAGATCGCGCCGACGACTCCGACCGGCTCGCGCCGCACGTACGAGGTGTGGTCGCCGGAGTACTCGCCCGCCGCCTTGCCCTCCAGGTTGCGTGCGGCCCCGGCGAAGAAGGCGGTGTTGTCGATCGTGCCGGACACGTCGAACTCGGTGGCCAGCTTGACGGGCTTGCCGGTCTGCGCGGTCTCCACCCGGGCGAGGTCGTCACCGGCCCGGGTGAGGACGGCGGCCAGCCGGGTCAGCGCCTCGGCGCGGGCGCCGGGGGTCGCGGCGGCCCAGCCGGGCAGTGCGGCCCGGGCGGCGGCCACGGCCGCGTCGACCTCCGCGGTGGTGGCCAGGGCGACCTGTTCGACCACGCTGCCGTCCGCGGGGTTGACGACCTGGAAAGGCGCGCCGCTCCCCCGGCTCTGCCGGCCCGCGATGTACTGCGCACCCGCGCCGAAGTCGGTCAGGTCCATCTGGTTCCTCCAAGTACCGGTTCCGGCCGTGCGACGGTTCCCGGGCGGGGGATTCCGCCGTTTCTTCCCTGTTGACGGGACGGATTCCGATGGTCGGATCTTCGCCGCGGCCGGTCCGCTGACCATGCCCGCTGCCGCAGCAGCGTGACAAGGGTCACTCCGGCAGTCTCGACACGAAGGGCCTTACAGAGTGCAAGGTGTCCGGGAGCCCAACAGTTCGTCGCCGAGCCGGATGATTTACCTGACACCCTGGATCCCCTAGGAGCCCTGGAGGCCCAGCGATGCTCCCCACCGTCGCCCGTGTGCTCGACCTCGAGGTGATGCGGCGCGGCCTGCCCCAGGTCGTCGCCGGCGCCGACCACCTGGAGCGGCCGGTCCGCTGGGTCCACGTCAGCGAGCTGCCCGACGTCGCCGGGATGCTGCGCGGCGGCGAGCTGGTGCTGACCACCGGCATCGCGCTGCCCGAGGACCGCGAGGGGCTCGCCCGCTACGTCCGCGAGCTGGCCGAGGTCGGCGTGGCCGGGCTGGTCATCGAGTTCGGCCGGCGCTACTTCGACACGCTCCCCCGCGCCCTGGTGCACGCCGCCGAGCAGCGCGGCCTGCCGCTGATCGCGCTCCGCCGCGAACTGCGCTTCGTCGCCGTCACCGAGGCCGTCCACGCCCTCGTCGTCAACGCCCAGCTCGACCGGCTGCGCGCCTCCGAGGCCGTCCACCAGGTGTTCAACGAGCTGGTCGTCGAAGGCGCCGAACCCCCCGAGGTGATCCGCCAGGTGGCCCGGATCGCCGGCGCGCCCGTCGTCCTGGAGAACCTCGCCCACCAGGTGCTGGCCCACGACGCCGCCGGACGCCCGGAGGCCGAGCTGCTGGAGGACTGGGAACGCCGCTCGCGCGGGGTCCGCCCGCCCGGCCGCACCGGCCACGACCCACGCAGCGGCTGGCTGGTGACCACCGTCGGCGCCCGCGGCCAGGACTGGGGCCGGCTCGTGCTCGTCCAGGAGCCCGGCGAGCTGCCCGAGGGCGAGGCGCACCCGCACACCATGCTGCTGGAACGCGGCGCCTCCGCCCTCGCGCTCAACCGGCTCGTGGTGCGCGACCGGGAGAGCCTGGAGCGGCAGACCCACCGCACCCTGCTGTCCGGCATCCTCACCCACGCGCTGACCGTCTCCGAGGCGGCCCTGCGCGCCCAGGCACTCGGCGTCCCGCTGGAGGGCCGCCGGCTGGTCGGCGTCGTGCTGCGCCAGCGGCGCGGGCCGATCCCGGCCGCCCTGGAGGCGCAGGCCCGGCTGCGCGACTTCACCGAGCTGGCCGCCGACGCCGTCCGGGCCTGCCGGCTGTCGGCCCTGGTCGGCGCGCTGGACGACGAGGGCGTCGGCGTCCTGATCGCGCTCGGCACCCAGCAGGACGAGCACGCCGCGCTGGACGCCTTCTCGGCCGCGCTGCGCCGGATGTCGGCGGAGGCCGCGCGCGACACCTCCCCCGGGCCGGAGCCGGTGGTCGCGGTCGGCTCCTCGGTCGGCTCGGTGCGCGACGCCCGGCGCACCCTGCTGGAAGCCACCCAGGTCGCCGACGCGGCCCTGCACGACGCACCGGGCGGCCGGACGACGTCCTACTACCGGCTGCCCGACGTCCGCCTGCGCGGCCTCCTGCACCTCCTGCGCGACGACGCCCGCCTGCAGACCTACGTCGAACGCGAGCTCGGCCCGCTGCTCGCCCACGACGCCGAGCACAACGGCCAGTTGGTGCAGATGCTGCGGATCTACTTGGAGCAGGGCCGGAACAAGTCCGCCGCAGCCGACGCCGCGCACCTGTCCCGGCCGTCCTTCTACGACCGCCTGCACAAGGTCGAGCGGATCCTCGGCGTCGACCTCGACCAGGTGGAGTCCTGTCTGTCCCTGCACGTGGCCCTGCTCGCGCTCGACGCCGTCCGCCGGTAGGACGTGCCGGTCACACCCCGGTGATGCGCCCCCAGACCTTGTGCAGCTCGGGCCGCTCGGCCGAGGTGACGTCGCGCATGGTGTGCAGCCGGGCGCGCGTCTCACCGGTCGGGAAGACCAGCGGGTTCTCCGCCAGCTCGGCCTTGTCCTTGTCCCCGCTCGCCGCCAGGACCTCGCGCGCGGCCGGCACCGGGCAGATGTACTGGACGGCGGCGGCGAGTTGGGCGGCCACCTCGGGCTGGTAGTAGTAGTCGACCAGCAGCTCGGCGTTGCGCTTGTGCGCGGCCCGGTTGGGGATCATCAGGCTCTCCGCCCACAGCTCGGCGCCCTCCTCCGGCACGAGGAACGCGATGTCCGGGTTCTCGGCGGTGAGTTGGACGGCGTCGCCGGAGTAGGCCTGGCAGGCGAGCGCGGCGCCGGAGGCGAGGTCGCTGGTGTAGTCGTTGCCGGTGAAGCGGCGGATGTGGCCGTTGTCGACCATCCTCTGCACGAGGTCCATCGCCCGGTGCGCGTCGTCGTCGCCGAACCGCGAGATGTCGGCGCCCTGGGACAGCATGAGCAGCCCGAGCGACTCGTCCAGCCCGGCGAACAGCGTCACCCGGCCCTTGAGGTCGGGTGCCCACAGGTCGGCCGTCGACTTCAGCTCCCGGCCGAGCGCCTTGCGGTTGTACGCGATGCCGGTGATCCCGGACTGCCACGGCACGCTGCGCCTGCGCCCCGGGTCGAAGGCCGGCTGGGCGAGCTGCGGGTCCAGGTTGGCGGTGACGTTGGGCAGGTTGGCCCGGTCCATGGCCTGCGCCCAGCCGAGCGAGACGTACCGCCCCGCCATCCAGTCGCTGATCACCATGAGGTCCCGCCCGGGGTCGGCGCCCTCGGTGAGCACCGGGCTGATCTTGCCGAAGAACTCGTCGTTGTCGTTGATGTCCTCGGTGTAGGTGACCGCGATCCCGGTCTTCTCGGTGAAGGCGTCGAGCGTCGGCCGCCGGCCCTGGTCGTCGACGTCGATGTACTGCGTCCAGTTGGAGAACGCCATCCGCTTGTCGGTCTCCGAGCGGTCCGGCGCCGAGCGGCGGTCCTCGGGCACGTACGCGGACGGGATGCCGCAGCCGCTGAGCGCGCCGGCGCCGAGCAGCGCCGCCCCGCCGAGCACCGAACGTCGGCGCAGCGCACGGAAGTTCAACGGACGTCGGGGCAGGGTGGTGCTGGGCATGGTGGAGCCTCCGGAGCGTGGGACGGCCCCGGGCGGCGGTCGGAGCCGCCCGGGGCCGTCCTGATCGTTACGTCAGACAGTGTGCGCGTCGGCGAGCGACAGCACCTCGTCGAGCACCGCGAGGCCGCTCTTGGCCTCCTCCTCGGTGATGGTGCACGGCGGGACGACGTGGAAGCGGTTCATGTTGACGAACGGCCAGAGCCCGCGCCGCTTGCACGCGGCGGCCAGCTCGCCCATCGGCGCGTTGGCGGCGCCGGCGGCGTTGTAGGGCACCAGCGGCTCGCGGGTCGCCCGGTCCTTCACCAGGTCCAGCGCCCAGAACACGCCGAGGCCGCGCACCTCGCCGATCGAGGGGTGCCGATCGGCCAGCTCGCGCAGACCGGGGCCGAGCACGGTCTGCCCGATGTGCTTGGCGTGCTCGACGATGCCCTCCTCGGCCATCGCGTTGATGGTCGCGACGGCGGAGGCGCAGGCCAGCGGGTGGCCGGAGTAGGTGAGCCCGCCGGGGAACGGCCGCTCGTCGAAGTCGGCCGCGATCGCGGCACTGATCGCCACGCCGCCGAGCGGCACGTAGCCGGAGTTGACGCCCTTGGCGAAGGTCAGCAGGTCCGGGGTGACGCCCCAGTGGTCGGCGGCGAACCACTCGCCGGTGCGGCCGAAGCCCGCCATCACCTCGTCGAGGATGAACACGATCCCGTACCGGTCGCAGATCTCCCGCACCCCGGCGAGGTAGCCCGGCGGCGGGATCAGGATCCCGGCGGTGCCGACCACGGTCTCCAGGATGACGGCCGCGACCGTGCCCGGCCCCTCGAACGCGATCACCTGCTCCAGGTGCTCCAGCGCGCGCTCGCACTCCTGTGCCTCGTTCTCGGCGTGGAAGTTGGAGCGGTAGGCGTACGGGCCCCAGAAGTGCACCACGCCGGAGACACCGGTGTCGTTGGCCCAGCGGCGCGGGTCGCCGGTGAGGGCGATCGCGTTGGCGGTGGCACCGTGGTACGAGCGGTAGGTGGAGAGGACCTTCTGCCGGCCGGTGTGCAGCCGGGCCAGCCGGATGGCGTTCTCGTTGGCCTCGGCGCCGCCGTTGGTGAAGAAGATCTTGTTCAGGTCGCCGGGGGTGCGCTCGGCGATCAGCCGGGCGGCCTCGCCGCGCGGCTCGACCGCGAAGCCGGGCGCGATCGTGCAGAGCTTCGCCGCCTGCTCCTGGATCGCGGCGACCACCTTCGGGTGCTGGTGCCCGATGTTGGTGTTCACCAGCTGCGAGGAGAAGTCGAGGTAGCGGTTGCCGTCGTAGTCCCAGAAGTACGAACCCTCGGCGCCGGCCACCGCGAGGGGGTCGATCAGCGCCTGGGCGGACCACGAGTGGAAGACGTGCGCGCGGTCGACGGCCTTGACGGCCTGGCCTGCGGCTGAGTCAGCGGTGGGGATGCTCATGTCGTAAGGCTAGGGACTCCCGTGCCCGAAGTGCAGTTTCATCTTGTCAGTCGGTCGCGCGAACGGCCGACAGGGTGCAAAGACACAGGGCCCGGGTCGAAGTGACCCGGGCCCGTTGTCAGTTCACACGATCGGCGTGACGTCAGATCGCGGTCATACTGCGATCAATGGCCATGACCCGCTAGATCGCGGTCATACTGCGATCAATGGCCATGACCCGCTAGATCGCGGTCATGACGTGCTTGACGCGGGTGTAGTCCTCGAAGCCGTAGGACGACAGGTCCTTGCCGTAGCCGGACTTCTTGAAGCCGCCGTGCGGCATCTCGGCGACCAGCGGGATGTGGGTGTTGATCCACACGCAGCCGAAGTCCAGGCGGCGCGACATCCGCATGGCACGGGCGTGGTCCTTGGTCCACACCGAGGAGGCCAGCGCGTACTCGACGCCGTTGGCGTACTCGACGGCCTGGTCCTCGTCGGTGAACTTCTGCACGGTGATGACCGGGCCGAAGACCTCGTTCTGGACGATCTCGTCGTCCTGGTTGAGGCCGGAGACGACGGTCGGGGCGAAGAAGTAGCCCTGCTCGCCGACCCGGTGGCCGCCGGCCTCGACCTTGGCGTGCGCGGGCAGCCGCTCGATGAAGCCCGCGACCTGCTTCAGCTGGTTGGCGTTGTTCAGCGGGCCGTACAGCACGTCCTCGTCGTCCACGCCGCCGGTCTTGGTCTCGGCCGCGGCCTTGGCCAGCGCCTCGACGAAGGCGTCGTGGATCGACTCGTGCACCAGTACGCGGGTGGCGGCGGTGCAGTCCTGGCCGGCGTTGAAGAAGCCGGCCACCGAGATGCCCTCGACGGCCTCGGCGATGTCGGCGTCCTCGAACACCACGACCGGGGCCTTGCCGCCCAGCTCCAGGTGCACGCGCTTGACGTCCTTGGAGGCCGACTCGGCGACCTGGATGCCGGCCCGGACCGAACCGGTGATGGAGGCCATCGCCGGGGTGCGGTGCTCGACCATCAGCTTGCCGGTCTCGCGGTCGCCGCAGATGACGTTGAAGACGCCGGCCGGCAGCTCCATGTCCCTGAGGATGCCGCCGATGATCTCGGCCAGCAGCACGGTGGAGGCCGGGGTGGTGTCCGAGGGCTTCAGCACGACGGTGTTGCCCGCGGCGATCGCCGGGGCGAACTTCCAGACGGCCATCATCATCGGGTAGTTCCACGGCGCGACCTGGGCACAGACACCGACCGGCTCACGGCGGATGATCGAGGTCATCCCGTCCATGTACTCACCGGCGGCCTTGCCCTCCAGCAGGCGGGCGGCACCGGCGAAGAAGCGGATCTGGTCCACCATCGGGCCGATCTCCTCGGAGAGGGTCAGCGCACGGGGCTTGCCGGTGTTGCGCACCTCGGCGTCGACGATCTCGTCGGCGCGCGCCTCGACGGCGTCGGCGATCTTCAGGAGCAGCTTCTGGCGGGTGCTCGGGGTGGCGTCGCGCCAGGCCGGGAACGCCGCGGCGGCCGACGCCATCGCGGCGTCCACGTCGGCGGCACCGGACAGCGGGGACGTCGCGTAGACCTCGCCGGTGGTCGGGTCGACGACGTCGAGCGTGCGGCCGTCGGCCGCGTCGACGAACTCACCGTTGATGTAGTTGCGCAGCGTGCGAAGGTCGCTCACGGGGTCTCTCCTCGGTCTGGGCCTGCGGCATTGCAGAGTCCGGCGCCATGGTACGTCGGCGGTTCCGCCGTACGAAGGGTGCCGAGTGGCCGGGCCCGAAGGGGCGCGGTCCACTGGTGGGGGAACGCGCGCTGCGCTGCGTCGCCACGCGCGTACCGTGCCAGGGTAGCCGCTACACGGATGGGATCGACAGACCCGACGCACTTAGGCGATGAAATCCGTAGGCGACTTCAAAGATCGCGACGAAATCAGCAGTTTCCACGGTTGCGAACAAGGGAACGATCAGGCACAGTGGCCGCGTGGCCAACCGCGACCGGAACGCCAGCGTTCCCCTCGACGCCGCCTCCAAGGCGATCATCGAGCAGCTCCAGGAGGACGGGCGCCGCCCGTACGCAGCCATCGGCAAGGCCGTCGGCCTGTCCGAGGCGGCCGTGCGGCAGCGCGTCCAGAAGCTGCTCGACCAGGGCGTGATGCAGATCGTCGCCGTCACCGACCCGCTCACCGTCGGCTTCACCCGCCAGGCGATGGTCGGGATCCGGGTCGAGGGCGACATCGAGCCCGTCGCCGACGCGCTGGCCGCCCTCGACGAGGTCGACTACGTCGTCTGCACCGCCGGCTCGTTCGACCTCCTGGCCGAACTGGTCTGCGAGGACGACGAGCACCTGCTCGAACTGATCAACAAGCGCATCCGCGCGCTTCCCGGCGTGCGGAGCACCGAGAGCTTCGTTTACCTGAAGCTCCGGAAACAGACCTACACCTGGGGCACCCGATGACAGCCGACCCGGCGCAGAAGGACCTTTCCAAGACCGCCTACGACCACCTGTGGATGCACTTCACCCGCATGTCGTCGTACGAGAACTCCCCCGTGCCGACGATCGTCAAGGGCGAGGGCACGTACATCTGGGACGACAAGGGCCGCAAGTACATCGACGGCCTCGCCGGCCTGTTCGTCGTGCAGGCCGGTCACGGCCGCACCGAACTCGCCGAGGTGGCCGCCAAGCAGGCCAAGGAACTCGCGTTCTTCCCGATCTGGAGCTACGCGCACCCCAAGGCCGTCGAGCTGGCCGAGCGGCTCGCCAACTACGCCCCGGGCGACCTGAACAAGGTCTTCTTCTCCACCGGCGGCGGCGAGGCCGTCGAGACCGCCTGGAAGCTCGCCAAGCAGTACTTCAAGCTGATCGGCAAGCCGACCAAGTACAAGGTCATCTCCCGCGCCATCGCCTACCACGGCACCCCCCAGGGCGCCCTGTCGATCACCGGCCTGCCGGGCCTGAAGGCCCCGTTCGAGCCGCTGGTGCCGGGCACCCACAAGGCCCCGAACACCAACATCTACCGCGCCCCGCACTACCTCGAGGGCCCCGACGGCACCGTCGACCCCGAGGCCTACGGCCGCTGGTGCGCCGACCAGGTCGAGGAGGCCATCCTCTTCGAGGGCCCCGACACCGTCGCCGCCGTGTTCGTCGAGCCGGTGCAGAACGCCGGTGGCTGCTTCCCGCCGCCGCCCGGCTACTTCCAGCGCCTGCGCGAGATCTGCGACCGCCACGACGTGCTGCTGGTCTCGGACGAGGTCATCTGCGCGTTCGGCCGCCTCGGCACCATGTTCGGCGCCGACAAGTTCGGCTACGTACCGGACATGATCACCTGCGCCAAGGGCATGACCTCGGGCTACTCCCCGATCGGCGCCACGATCATCTCCGACCGCATCGCCGAGCCGTTCTACAAGGGCGACAACACCTTCCTGCACGGCTACACCTTCGCCGGACACCCGGTGTCCTCCGCCGTGGCGCTGGCCAACCTCGACATCTTCGAGCGCGAGGGCCTGAACCAGCACGTGCTCGACAACGAGTCGCGCTTCCTGGGCACCCTGAGCAAGCTGCGCGACCTGCCGATCGTCGGCGACGTCCGCGGCAACGGGTACTTCTACGGCATCGAGCTCGTCAAGGACAAGGTCACCAAGGAGACCTTCAACGACGAGGAGACCGAGCGCGTCCTCTACGGCTTCCTGTCGAAGGCGCTCTTCGACAACGGCCTGTACTGCCGCGCCGACGACCGTGGCGACCCGGTCGTCCAGCTGGCCCCGCCGCTGATCGCCGACCAGTCGACCTTCGACGAGATCGAGCAGATCCTGCGGACCAGCCTGACCGACGCGTGGGCGAAGCTCTGATCGGCTGATCCTCTCTCCCCACCCTCCACCGAAGGGCGGCCCCGCTCCCCGCGGGGCCGCCCTTCGGTGCGGCCGGCGTCGGCCCGGAAGCCTCCGGTCAACGTTCGCACCCAAACATGCCTGATTGCGGGTGGTTTGCCCGCGATGGCCCAGTGCGCCGCAACCGCACAAGGTCCCAGTCGTTCTAATCTGACGACTGTCATATCCCTGCGGCCATCCAGGATGGAACCTCATGTCAGCGGCACCGCCTGACAACGACGTGCTGTGGGCCCGAGGGATCGTCAAGTCCCATCACGGCACCCCCGCCCTGCGCGGCATCTCGATCGGCGTCCGCGAGGGCGAGGTCCTCGCCATCACCGGCCCGCGCGGCTCCGGCAAGAGCACCCTGCTCGGCTGCCTCTCCGCCCTCCTCCCGGTCGACCAGGGCGAGGTCTGGTTCAACAGCGCCCCGGTGCACACCCTCACCCGCGCCGGCCGCGAACGGCTGCGCCGCGACCGCTTCGGATTCGTCGGCTCCGAACCCCACCTGGTGCCCGAGCTGACCGCCAGGGAGAACGTCGCCCTGCCGCTCCTGCTCGCCGGCGCCGGCCACAAGGCCGCCTACACCGCCGCCGACGAGTGGCTGGAGCGCCTCGACGTCGGCGACATCACCCGGCACCGCCCCGACCGGCTGCTCCAGAGCCAGCGCCAGCGGATCGCCGTCGCCCGCGCGCTCGCCCCGCTGCCACCCGTCGTCTTCGCCGACGACCCCACCGCGCCGCTCCACCGCGAGGCCGCCGACCAGGTCCTGCGGATACTGACCAGCGCGGCCCGCTCCCACCAGCTCACCCTCGTCCTGGCCACTCACGACCCCGAGCTCGTCCGGTTCGCGGACCGCGCCGTCGCCCTCGTCGACGGACGGCTCACCGCCCCCGCAGCTCCCGTCCCGCGCGGCGCGGCCGGTGCCCCGGCCGTCTCGGCCGGCCGCCGCTGACGACGAGCCGCCGAAAGAGCCGAAAGAATCGACGTGTTCTATCTCCGCCTGGCCCGGGGCTACCGGGTGCCCGACCTCGGCCGCTGGCTGCTCACCGTCCTCGCCTCCGCCGTGGTCGCCGCCTTCCTGCTGCGCGCCCTCGGCCGGGCGATGAGCGACCGGCCCGGCGACGCCGACGCGGTCGTGCGGCTGCTGTGGTGCCTGCCCCCGCTGGCCGCCGTCGCCTGGTTCGCCGCCGTCGCCGCCCGCGCGGTGCCCGCCCAGCGGCCCGAGCGGATCGCCGGCCTCACCGCCGCCGGGGCCAGCTCCGGCCGGATCCGGAGCCTGATCGCCGGCGAGGTCGCCCTCGCCTGCACCCTCGGCAGCGTGCTCACCCTGCTGCTCTTCCTGGTGCTGCGCAACGACATCGCCGGACCCTCGCTCGCCCCCGACCTCGGCATGGGCGTGCCACTGCCGGCCGCGGCCCCGGTCACCCTGCTCGCACTCGTGCCGCTCACCGCCGGAATCGCCGCGGCCTGCGCGGTGCCCTTCGCCGAGACCCTGCCCGGCGGCCGCCGCACCACCCCCACCGGCTTCGGACCGTTGCGGATCGCCCTGCCGATCGGCCTGGCCGTGGTCGGCCTCGCCCTCGAACTGATCGCCCTGCGGCCCGGCGCCGACGCCGACGGCCGCCCGGTCCACCTACCCGCCGGGCTCGGCAGCACCAGCGTCGCCGCGCTCGGCGGCTGGGCCGCCAGCGCCCTCGGCCTCGCCCTGTTCACCGGCCCGCTGCTCGCCTGGACCGGGCGGCTGCTCGCCCTCGGCCGGCCCACCCCGCTGCGCCTGCTGGCCGGCCGCGGGCTCACCGCGCAGGCCCGCCGGCTCGGCCCGCCGCTGGCCGTGCTCACCCTCGTCGTCGCGGTGGTGCTCACCACGATCCGCTACTGGATCGGCTCCTCCGACAGCGTCGACGCCCTGCCCGCCGTCGAGGCCTGTCTGGTGCTCGGCTGCACGGCCGCGGCCGTCGCCGCCCGCCTGGCCGAGGTCCGCGCCGATCGCCGGGGCGTCACCGACGCGCTGCTGCGCCTCGGTGCCTCGCCCCGGCTGCTGTTCGGCGCGGTCGCCCTGCGCACGCTCGCGGTCGGTACGGCCCTGCTGGTCACCGGCGGGGCGACGGCCGCCCTGGCCGCCGCCGGACTGCGGTAGTCCTCAGCCCGCGGCGGCGAGCTGGCCGCAGGCGCCGTCGATCTCCTGGCCGCGGGTGTCGCGGACGGTCGTCGGCACGCCGTGCGACTGGAGCCGGCGGACGAACTCGCGCTCGTCCTCGGGCCGGGAGGCGGTCCACTTCGAGCCCGGCGTCGGGTTCAGCGGAATCAGGTTGACGTGCACCCGGTGGTTCTTGATCAGCCGGCCGAGCAGGTCCGCCCGCCACGCCTGGTCGTTGATGTCCTTGATCAGCGCGTACTCGATGGAGATCCGGCGGCCGGACTTCTCCGCGTAGTTCCACGCCGCGTCCAGCACCTCGGCGACCTTCCACCGGGTGTTCACCGGCACCAGCTCGTCGCGCAGCTCGTCGTCCGGGGCGTGCAGCGACAGCGCGAGGCGGCAGCTGAGGCCCTCGTCGGCGAACCGGTTCATCGCCGGGACGAGGCCGACGGTGGAAACGGTGATGCCGCGCTGGGACAGGCCGAAGCCGTCCGGCGCCGGGTCGGTCAGCCGGCGGATCGCGGCCAGCACCCGGTTGTAGTTGGCGAGCGGCTCGCCCATGCCCATGAAGACGACGTTGGACAGGCGCGCCTCGCCGCCCGGACCGCGATCATCGTGGGGGGACGACCCCCCACGCCTCCCGAACTCCCCCGCCTTGAGCGCGCGCATCCCTGCGGCGATCTGCTCGACGATCTCCGCGGTGGAGAGGTTGCGGGTCAGACCGGCCTGGCCGGTCGCGCAGAACGGGCAGTTCATGCCGCAGCCGGCCTGCGAGCTGATGCACATGGTGACCCGGTCGGGGTAGCGCATCAGCACCGACTCGACGAGCGTGCCGTCGAACAGCTTCCACAACGTCTTGCGCGTCGCGTCGTCGTCGCAGGAGACGTGCCGGACCACCGACATCAGCTCGGGCAGCAGGCTCCCGGTGAGCTTCTCCCGGCTGGCGGCGGGGATGTCCGTCCAGCCCGCCGGGTCGTTCGACAGCCGGCCGAAGTAGTGGTTGGAGAGCTGCTTGGCGCGGAACGGCTGCTCGCCCAGCTCGGCGACGGCCTCCTTGCGCTCGGCGGGGCTCAGGTCGGCGAGGTGTCGCGGGGGCTTGGCGCCGCGCGGCGCGACAAAGGTGAGTTCTCCGGGCTTAGGCATGGTTGTTCCAGTGTCGCAGACGCGGGAGGGCCCCGGACGCGGGACGTCCGGGGCCCTCCCGTGCGTAGGTGCGCCGGCTAGCTGCCGACGAAGGCCGCGAGCAGCAGCCAGACCACCGGGGCGGTCGGCAGGAGCGAGTCCAGCCGGTCCATGATCCCGCCGTGGCCGGGCAGCAGCGTGCCCATGTCCTTGATGCCGAGGTCGCGCTTGATCATCGACTCGCCCAGGTCGCCCAGGGTCGCCGTGACGGCCGCGCAGCCGCCCAGGATAAGGCCCTGCCACCAGCTGCCGCCGTCGATGATCAGCTGCATCAGCAGGGCGCCGGCCAGCATCGACAGGCCGACGCCGCCGGCCAGGCCCTCCCGGGTCTTGCCGGGGCTGATCGTCGGGGCCAACTTGGTCTTCCCGAACTTGTAGCCCACCGCGTAGGCGCCGGTGTCGCTGCAGATCGTGACGATCAGGAAGAGCACGATCCGCTGGGGGCCGTCGTCGGCCGCCAGCATCATCGCCACGAAGGTCGCGAGGAACGGCACGTAGAAGGCTGTGAACACACCCGCCGTTATGTCCCGCAGGTAGTTGTCCGGCGGCTCGGCCATCCGCCAGACCATCACCGCCAGCCCGGTCAGCGCGAGCGAGGCCGCGGCCCACTGGACCCCGGCCCAGTAGCCGGTGGCGATCATGGCTATGCCGCCCGCGACCAGCGGGATCAGCGGTGCCTTGATCTGCTTGCGCTCGGAGAGCCGGCTGGTCAGCTCCCAGACGCCGACCGACGCCGCGGCCATCACGACGACCAGGAACAGCGCCTTCACCACGAACAGCGAGGCGATGATCACCGCGCCGAGACCGACCCCGACCCCTATCGCTGCCTGGAGGTTACGGCCGCCGCGCTGCTTGCGCGGCTGGGGCTGCGGCTCGGGCTGGGCCACGGGTGTCTCCTGCCCTGGGTGGGACGACGGCACGAACGGGGGCTGCCCGGCCGCCGGGCGGCTCGGCGGCGGCGCGGGATGCACCGGGGCCCCCGGGTACGGCGGGCCGCCGTGACCGGGGGTGGGGGCGACGTCGTCGGTTATCGCGCGCAGCACGACCGTCTCCGACGCGCCCGGCACCGCCGCACCGGGCTGCTCGTCCCGGAACAGCGGGCCGCTGAGCCGACCCGTCTCCCGGGCCTGGCCCGCCTCCTGGCCCGCGGCCTGCTGGGCCGCGGCCGGATCGCCGGGCGGGCCGGGGCCGACCAGCGGAACCGGGCCGGCCGATACGGGGGGCATGACCTGAGTCTCCTCCGCGTCGGGGCCCCAGTACATCGGAGGCTGCGGCGCGTGAGCCGATCGACCGCCCTGGTCGCCCTGGTCGCCCGGCACGGGACCCGGCGCACCCGGGACGGCACCGGGCACACCCAGGTAGGCGGCCTGGCCGCCCGGGTGGCCCGGGTGCCCGGGGTGGCCCTGGGCCTGCGGCCGAGCCGCGGGATCGGCGTACCCCTGCGCCGCGTGCGACGGCTGCCGGGGGGCCTGCGGCTGCGGCGCCGGCCGGTAGGGCTGGAACTGCTGGTCGGATGGGCCCCAGTAGCCAGGGGCGTCAGGGGCGTCGTTCATCAGACTTCGAGCAGCTCGGCTTCCTTGTGCTTGAGCAGCTCGTCGACGGCGGCCACGTACTTGGCCGTGGTGTCGTCGAGCTCCTTCTCGGCGCGGCGGCCCTCGTCCTCGCCGACCTCGCCGTCCTTGACCAGCTTGTCGATGGCGTCCTTGGCCTTGCGGCGCACCGAACGGATCGAGACCTTGGCGTCCTCGCCCTTGCCGCGGGCGACCTTGATGAACTCCCGGCGGCGCTCCTCGGTGAGCTCGGGCAGGACCACCCGGATGATGGAGCCGTCGTTGGACGGGTTGACGCCGAGGTCGGAGTCGCGGATCGCCTGCTCGATGGCCTTCAGCGCGGTCTTGTCGAAGGGCGAGACGACCGCCATCCGGGGCTCCGGCACCGAGAACGAGGCCAGCTGGTTGATCGGCGTCACGGCGCCGTAGTACTCGGCGACGATCTTGGCGAACATCGCGGGGTGCGCGCGGCCGGTGCGGATGGCGGCGAAGTCGTCCTTGGCGACGGCGACGGCCTTCTCCATCTTCTCCTCGGCCTCGAGGAGGGTCTCTTCGATCACTGTGATCTCCCTGTCCGGTTCATCTGCTGTTGTCCCGACCGGTGTCGGCACCGGAGCCGGTCGCGGCGCCGATGCCGTCCCGTACGGCTGGTTGCTGCTCAGGCCCGGACAGAATCCTGGCTGATGAGTGTGCCGATCTTCTCACTCTTCACCGCACGCGCGATATTGCCCTCCGCCAGCAGCTCGAAGACCAGCATCGGCAGGTTGTTGTCCTTGCACAGCGTGATGGCGGTGAGGTCGGCGACCTTGAGGTCGCGCGCGATGACCTCGGAGTACTCCAGCGCGTCGAACTTGACCGCGTCCGGGTTGGTCCGCGGGTCGGAGTCGTAGACGCCGTCCACGCCGTTCTTGCCCATCAGCAGCACGTCCGCGTGGATCTCCAGCGCCCGCTGGACGGCCGTGGTGTCGGTGGAGAAGTACGGCATGCCCATACCGGCGCCGAAGATCACCACGCGGCCCTTCTCCAGGTGCCGGACGGCCCGCAGCGGCAGGTACGGCTCGGCGACCTGGCCCATCGTGATCGCGGTCTGGACCCGGGTCTCGATGCCCTCCTTGACCAGGAAGTCCTGGAGCGCCAGGCAGTTCATCACGGTGCCGAGCATGCCCATGTAGTCGGAGCGGGCCCGGTCCATGCCGCGGACCTGCAGCTCCGCACCGCGGAAGAAGTTGCCGCCGCCGATGACCACCGCGACCTCGGTGCCGGCGCGCACGACCGTGGCGATCTCCCGGGCGATCGCGTGCACGACGTCCGGGTCGACGCCGAGCCCGCCGCCACCGGCGAAGGCTTCACCGGACAGCTTCAGCAGCACCCGGCGGCGCGAGCCGTCCATGGGGTCCTGCGCGGTCTCCTGCGTCTCCTGCATGGGACTTCTCCTTTTGCACCTACTTGGTTCACAGACGCGGGTGTGCGGATGCCCGGTCTGCGCGTACACGCGAGGAGGCCACTGCCGCGGGAACCGGTTCGGTGTCCTGCACGGCAATGGCCTCCTCGTCGTTCATGGTGCCGACGCGGCTCGCCCGTGGACGGTTGGCGCTGGGTGAGCCCGTTCGGCGTTCCTCCCGCCCAGGTCAGCTGGCGGGGGTGGTTCCCAGCGTAAGCGCGCCGGGGACCAGGGGGAACGTGGCTCAGGCGCCGACGCGGAAGCGGGCGAAGCGCTTGAGGGCGACGCCGTTCTCCTCGAGGACCTTGGCGACGGTCTTCTTGTTGTCCTTCGCGAAGGCCTGCTCCAGGACGGAGTTCTCCTTCACGAAGCCGGTGACGCGACCCTGGACGATCTTCTCCAGAGCGGCCTCGGGCTTGCCCTCCTCGCGAGCGGTGGCCTCGGCGACGCGGGCCTCGTTCTCGAGGTCGGCGGCCGGGATCTGCTCACGGGAGAGGTACTTCGGCGCGAAGGCGGCGATGTGCTGCGCGACGTCCTTGGCGACCTCGGCGTTCTCCTTGTCCAGCTCGACCAGGACGCCGACGGTCGGCGGCAGGTCGGGGCTGGTCTTGTGCAGGTAGACCGCGACGAAGCCGTCACCGTCGAACTGGGCGAAGCGACGGAAGACGATCTTCTCGCCGAGGGTGGCGTTGGCCTCGTCCACGAACTGCTGGACGGTCTTGCCGGCCTCGACCTCGGAGGCCAGGGCGGCGTCCAGGTCGGCCGGGGCGGTCTTGGCGACGTGGGCGGCGATCGCGTTGGCGACCTCGACGAACTTGTCGCCCTTGGCGACGAAGTCGGTCTCGCAGTTCAGCTCGACCAGGACGCCGGACTTCTTGTCCTCGGCGATCAGCGCGGCGACGGCGCCGTTGGAGGCGTCACGGCCCTCGCGCTTGGCAACACCCTTCTGGCCCTTGATGCGCAGGAGCTCGACGGCCTTCTCGACGTTGCCCTCGGCCTCGTCCAGGGCCTTCTTGCAGTCCATCATGCCGGCGCCGGTGAGCTCACGGAGCTTCTTGACGTCCGCGGCGGTGAAGTTCGCCATGGTGTGAATCTCTTCTCGCGTCTCGCGTGTCTGCGTGGGGAGGTGCCCGGACCGGTGGTTCGGTCCCGGCACGGGAGAGAGGGGCACCTACCGGCGTCGTACCGGCGGGTGCCCCTCACCCTTGGTACGTCAGGCCTGCTCGGCCGGAGCCTCGGCGGCGGCGGGGGCCTCCTCGGCCTTCTTCTCGCCCTCGATGAGGTCCTTCTCCCAGTCGGCCAGCGGCTGGTCGGCGCCCGGCTCGGCCTTGGCGTCGCCCTTGGCAACACCGGCGCGGGCCTTCAGACCCTCAGCCACGGCGTCGGCGATCACACGGGTCAGCAGGGTGACGGAGCGGATCGCGTCGTCGTTGCCCGGGATCTTGTAGTCGACCTCGTCCGGGTCGCAGTTGGTGTCGAGGATGGCGACGACCGGGATGTTGAGCTTCCGGGCCTCGCCGACCGCGATGTGCTCCTTCTTGGTGTCCACGATCCAGACGGCGCTGGGAACGCGCTGCATGTCGCGGATACCGCCGAGGGTCTTCTCCAGCTTGTCGTGCTCGCGCTGGAGGACCAGGAGCTCCTTCTTGGTGAGGCCGGAGCCGGCGACGTCCGAGAAGTCCAGCTCGCCGAGCTCCTTCAGGCGCTGCAGGCGCTTGTAGACGGTCGAGAAGTTGGTCAGCATGCCGCCGAGCCAGCGCTGGTTCACGTAGGGCATGCCCACGCGGGTGGCCTGCTCGGCGATGGCCTCCTGGGCCTGCTTCTTCGTGCCGACGAAGAGGACGCTGCCGCCGTGGGCAACGGTCTCCTTGATGAACTCGAAGGCGCGGTCGATGTAGTTCAGCGACTGCAGGAGGTCGATGATGTAGATGCCGTTGCGCTCGGTGATGATGAAGCGCTTCATCTTCGGGTTCCAGCGGCGGGTCTGGTGACCGAAGTGGACGCCGCTCTCCAGCAGCTCCCGCATCGTGACGACGGCCATAGCCGTTCTCCTCAGGTGTTACGGCCCGGCTGTCGCGCAGCCCACCGCGGGGCTCGCGCGGTGGCGCTCCCCGTTCGGCGACTGCGTATACGGCCGGGTCAGGCTCGGTTTGTCCGTGGCGGCCAGGTGACAGCCACGCCTGACGCCCCGAACGTGCCGAGCCGCTTCAACCCGCTCGGTCGGGGACCGGGGCGGGCTCGGCGGACCGAGCGGCACTCGCACCTGGCGGGGCGGCGGCGGAGCCGCATCCATCCACCGGTGGCGGGGCGTGCGAAGTCGACCCGGCGGACCGGGTCGCGTGTGAAGTGTACGGGAAGCGCCGAGTGGCGGGCGACTCCGCAGCTGGCGGAGGGGCCGAGAAGGGGCGGCCGCGGCACGGCGGGAGGCGCGGTGGAGGCGCGACGGAGGCTTCCCTGGCGCAGTCCGGAGCGCGGGTCGGCGGGACGTCCATGGCGGTGGCCGACGGTGCTTTTACACCGGACGGCGGCGTTCGTACACCCGTCAGGGGGATGCCGTTCGTCCACGAGGGCGGTTTGTCCACAGGAATCCCGAAGGGGGTGGTGTGGGCGCTTCGCTGCCGGAACGCTCGGGCGCATGACTGCTCGCGCTGGGGTTCGTGGGGTGTCGGCCGTGGTGCTGTGCGCCGTGGCGGTGCTCGTTCTCTTGGGTGCTTTCGGGGTTCGCGCTTTCGGGGCTTCCGCCGCGTCGGAGCGCCTGGGTTCCGGCAGTGGTTCCGGAGACGGGGTCGATGCCGGCCGGGCGCGTGGGCGTGCGTGGCCGGTGGGCGGGCCCGGTGGAGTGCTCAGGCGGTTCGTGGCACCGCCGAAACCGTGGTCCGCCGGGCACCGGGGCGTGGACCTGGCTGCCCCGGCCGGGGCGGAGATCCGCGCTGCGGCCCCGGGAGTGGTCGCGTTCTCCGGGCTGGTCGCGGGCCGCCCGGTGGTGACGGTGGCACACCCCGGCTCGGGGACTCCCGCCCTGCGGACCACCTATCTGCCGGTCACCGGCAGTGTGCCCGTGGGCAGCACGGTCGACGCCGGGCAGGTGATCGGGCGGCTCTCCCCACTCGCCGCGGACGGGCGGCACTGTGCGGGGCGGGCCTGTCTGCACTGGGGCCTGCTGCGCGGCGACCGCTACCTCGACCCGCTCGCCCTGTTCGGCGTGGGCGCGGCGCGGCTGCTGCCGGTGGGCGCCCCGGCGCGGCCTGGGCGACTGGTGCCAGTCGGCGGTTCAGTCGCGGCAGAGACCGTGCAGAGCCATCGCGACGGCGGCGTCGGCGATCTGCTCGGGGCTCTCGGCCGTGGCCCCGGGCATGGCTCCGGCCGCCGCCAGTTGCTCGCCGTGGCGGACGGCCGCCTCGACGATCCCCTGGAGCAGTGCCGCGGTGAGCCGCGGCTGGGTGTGGCCCAGATCTTCCAGGGCTTGGGTCACCAGGCCGACCAGCGTCCCGTGCGCCACCCGGATCCGCTCGCGCGCGGCCTCGTCGAGCTCCAGCGCCGAGATCGCCACGACCGCCCGGTGCCGCGGATCGGCGGCGAGCGCCAGCTGGCCCCGGACGTACGCCTCGACGCGGCCGGTCGCCGTGTCGCAGCTCTCCATCCCGGCCTCGATCTCGGCCGCCCAGAGCGGGAAGTCCACCTCGCACAGCGCCTCGACCACCGCGGCGCGGGAGCGGAAGTACTCGTAGACCGAGGAACGCGCCAACCCGGTCCGCGCCGCGAGGGCGGGGAAGGTGAGCCCCTCCATGCCTCCCTCGGTGAGCAGGGTGCGGGCAGCGTCGAGGAGGGCTGCCCGCTGCAGCTGGCGATGCTCGGCCACCGTGGCCGCTCGGATCTTCGGCACGGTCCCACTGTACGGAGACCTACACGCGGCGGATACGGCGCCGCGCAAACCTCGGGAAGCCCGGCCCGTACCGCGCGCTCGAGCGACCGGATGCCGACGCCGATCCGGGCACAGGCTGACTACCAGCGCTATCGGATGTCCGACAGCTTGGCGCGCAGTTGGAGGACGGACTTGGTGTGGATCTGGCTCACCCGGCTCTCCGTGACCCCGAGGACCTGCCCGATCTCGGCGAGGGTGAGGCCCTCGTAGTAGTACAGCGTCACCACCGTCTTCTCCCGTTCCGGAAGCGTGTTGACCGCTTGGGCCAGCAGCCTGCGCAACTCCCGGTCCTCGGCCACCTCGACGGGGTTGTCCGCACCGTGGTCCTCCAGGGTGTCCATCAGGCTCAGCCGGTCGCCGCCCTCCCCCACCGGGTGCAGCAGTTCGTCGAGCGCCACGACGTTGGCGAGGGACAGCTGGCTGAAGATGGCGTGCAGGTCCTCGATCGCGATGCCCATCTCCGCCGCGACCTCAGGCTCGTGCGGGGTGCGGCGCAGCCGCGCCTCCAGCGTCGCGTACGTCCGCTCGACCGCCTTGGCCTTCTGCCGCACCGAGCGCGGGATCCAGTCCAGCGCCCGCAGTTCGTCGATGATCGCGCCGCGGATGCGGCTGATCGCGTAGGTCTCGAACTTGATGGCGCGGTCGACGTCGAACTTCTCGATCGCATCGATCAGCCCGAAGACCCCGGAGGAGACGAAGTCGGCCTGCTCGACGTTGGACGGCAGGCCGACCCCGACCCGGCCCGCCACGTACTTGACGAGCGGTGAGTAGTGCAGGATCAGTTGCTCCCGCAGCCGCTGGTCGCCGGTCTCCTTGTAGGACCGCCAGAGTTCCTCCAGTGCGCTGCGCACGGAGTTCCCGTGCTCCGGCCCACGGCGGGGCAAAGGCGCGGACGGGGGCCACGGCGGCGGGGCCGGGGTCTGCGATCCGGGCCCGGGCGGCGGCGCCGGTGGTGGCACCGCCTCGGGCGCCTCCGTGGCGACACCCGCACTGGCCGGCCCGTCGGCGGATGCCCCGATCCGCGCGCCAGAACGGACCGCGACCTCGCCGTCGGTGCCGGCATCAGCCCCGCCGCCGGCGTCGGCACCGGCACCGGCGCTGGCACCGCGGACGGTGTCGCTGCCGCCGACGACGTCGGCGGACTGGCCGGGCACCGACGCCGGCCGGCCACCCTGCCGCGACAGGCCCCCCATCGCCCCCGTCGCCTTGGGCGGGTACTCGGTCACGGCGCGCCGCTCGGTGCGCGGTCCTCCCGAGGACCGGGCGCCACCGGTCACTCTGTGTCCGGGAATGTGTGTGGGCATGCGTTGATCTGCGCCGTTCTGCCGAGTCATGTGCTGATAGGGAAGGCATGTGGAGCGTAGCGTGACCGACTCGCTGCAATGCGCTACCGCCACCCGGTCGTCCCTCGATCCGGTGGCGTTCTCGTCACCGGATCCGGGCACCCGTAGTGGACGAACCGGTTCAGCAGGTCAACCCCCTAGCGCCCGTCACCCCTTCTTTCAGCTGTCCTCAGCACATCCGTTCAACTCTCTTCGCGGTCACCTCCTCCACACGATTCGCCAATGCGCGCCGTGCCGCTCCACGAAGCCGAGCGACCCCAACTCGTAGAGCCGCTGGAGCACTTCGTCCGGCGGGAGCCCCGACTGCCGGGCCAGCCGCTCGACCGGCGCGCCCTCGGCCGTTGCCGGTACGGCCTCCAGCACGCGTGCCACGGGCGGCTCCAGCAAGTCCCGCGGCAGGACCGGCCCCGTCCGCGGCGGCGCGAGGTCGTCCCCGATCGCGCCGATCAACTCGGTCACCTCGGCCGCGTCGGTGACGAGCGTGGCGCCGCCACTGCGAATCAGGGCGTGCACCCCGGCCGAGAGCTCCGAGGTGACCGGGCCGGCCACGCCCATGGTGTGCCGGTTGAGGTCGCGCGCCCGTCTGGCCGTACTCAACGCGCCACTGCGCACGGCCGCCTCCACGACCACGGTGCCCCGGGTCAAAGCCGCGATGACCCGGTTGCGCAGCACGAAGCGGAAGCGGTTCGGATGCTCCCCGGGCGGGAGTTCGCTGACCAGGAGCCCCTGGACACCGATCCGCCGGATCAGTTCGGCGTTGCCCTTCGGGTAGGCCACGTCGACCCCGCAGGCAAGGACGCCGATGGTCATCCCACCCACCGCCAGGGCTCCGCGATGGGCTGCGGCGTCGATTCCGTAAGCGGCCCCGGAGACCACCACCCAACCCCGCTCGGCGAGTTGGGCCGACAGTTCGCCCGCGACATGCGCGCCATACGCCGTGCAGGCTCGGGAGCCCACCACCGCCACCGAGCGGAGGGCCAGCAGGCGCAGTGACCCGGTACCGGTCGTCCAGAGCCCGATCGGCCGCCCGTCGCCCAAGTCGTCCAGTTGGCTGGGCCATTCCGTGTCCCCCGGAATGATGAAGCGTCCACCGCAGGCTCGTACCCGTTCCAAGTCCTCGGCCGGGTCCAGACCGGGGAGTCTGGCCTGGTAGCCGACCAGGCGGGGCCCGTCGAGCCCGGGGTGGTCGGGCACGGCGCCGTCCCGGATCGCCTGGACCACGTCGGTGGCGGCGAGTCGGCGGAGCCAGCGGCCGACCACCGCGTCCCCGGGTTCGCTCAGCCGGCTGAGGAGTGCCCGGGCGAGCCGCTCGGGCTCAGGTTGCGCAACCGCTGGGGACGGCTGCTGGGGGTTCGCCATCATCCCGTTCATGCGTCACCGTCCTCGTTCGCCGGGCACTGGTCGCGGGTTCCCTCGCCCCGACCGGACGGGCCCCTTCCGGAACCGCTCCGCTGGGCGGGGACGCTCTTGAACCGCCCGAAGACGCGCTCGGTCAGCGGAAGGCCGTGCTCGCCCCCGGTGCGCAGGACCAGCGCCGTACGCACGTCCCGCTGGTCCGGACGGTCCCGTCCCGCGAGATCCGCAACCGTCCAGGCGACCCGGAGCACCCGGTCCAGGCCCCGGGCGGTGAGCAACCCCCGCTCCAACTGGTGTGCGGCGTCGGTCAGTGCGCCAGGGGCGAGCTGCCATCGCGTCCGCAGTTCATGCCCCGGGACCTCGGCGTTGACCCGCCACGGCGTGTCGGCCAGCCGGGCAGCCGCCCGTTCACGCGCGACCAGCACCCGGGCCGCGATGACCTCGGTGGTCTCCGCCGTGCTGTCCCGCTCCATCAACTCGACCCTGGTCACCGGGGCCACCTGGACCTGGAGGTCGACCCGGTCGAGGAGCGGCCCCGACAGCCGGCCCTGGTAGCGGCTCACCATCGCCGGGGTGCACTCGCACCCCTCGCCCCGCCGTGAATGCCGGCCGCACGGGCAGGGATTGGCGGCGAGACAGAGCAGGAACCGGGCCGGGAGCCGGAGCGATCCGGCCGAACGCGCGATCACCACCTCGCCCGACTCCAGCGGTTGCCGCAGCGCGTCGAGCACCCGGACCGGGAATTCCGGTGCCTCGTCCAGGAACAACACACCCCGGTGGGCCAGCGACACCGCGCCCGGCCGGGGCAGGCCGCTGCCACCTCCGACGATCGCCGGCATCGTGGTCGAGTGGTGCGGGGCGCAGTACGGGGCACGGTCGATCAGCGGACGGCCTGCCGGGAGCAGGCCCGCCACCGAGTGCACCGCGGTGACCTCCAGCGCCTCCTTCTGTGTGAGCGGTGGGAGCAGCGAGGGCAACCGCTCGGCCAGCATCGTCTTGCCGGCCCCCGGCGGCCCCTTCAGGTACAGGTGGTGTCCTCCGGCGGCGGCGATCTCCAGGGCCCGCCGGGCCTCGTACTGGCCGGCCACGTCGGCCATGTCGAGGCGGGACGCCTTGTCGTCGGGCAGGCCCCGCACAGCCGCGCTCGGCAGCATGAGCCCGGCCATCAGGGGATCGGGGCGGCCCCCGATCGAGTCGGGCGGCTCCTCGGGCGCGGGCACGCCGGTGAGGACGGCGAGCAGTTGGCGCAGGCTGCGGACGCCGATCACCTTCACCCCTGGGACGAGCGAGGCCTCGGCCGCCGTCTGCTCCGCAACGACGACCCGCTCGTACCCGGCGTCGGCGGCGGCCAGCACCGAGGGCAGCACCCCGCGGACGGGCCGCACCCGGCCGTCCAGCCCCAGCTCGCCGATGATCAGCAGGTCGGCG
The DNA here is from genome assembly GCF_053596725.1 of Kitasatospora sp. NPDC001660. Lineage (NCBI taxonomy): Bacteria > Bacillati > Actinomycetota > Actinomycetes > Kitasatosporales > Streptomycetaceae > Kitasatospora > Kitasatospora sp. NPDC001660. Next base: position 33,482 of record NZ_JBSFGU010000037.1, read on the forward strand.
ATGGCCGACGGGTCCAGCCGCTCGGCGGCGGCCAGGACCGCGCAGGCGATCGCGAGGTCGAAGCCACTGCCGCTCTTGGGCACGGAGGCGGGGCTGAGGCCGACGGTCAGCTTGCGCTGCGGCCACACCTCGCCGCTGTTCACGACGGCCGCGCGCACCCGGTCGCGAGCCTCGGACAGCGCCTTGTCGGGCAGGCCGACCAGGGTGAACGCGGCCACCCCGGGCTCCAGATCGGCCTGGACCTCGACGATCACCCCGTCGACGCCGACCAGCGCGACGGAACAGGTACGGGCGAAGGCCATGTCAGACCACGCCCCGCAGGTGGTCCACCGAGGCCGCGCCCCGGAGCCGGTTGATGACCGCCACCAAGTCGATCCGGACCCCGCCCGGCGGGGCGGGCGGCCACTGCGGATCCGCCGGCCCGGGGTCGTACCCGGGCCCGGCCAGCTTCGCGAAGTGCCCCGGCCAGCGCTCGGCCATCCACCGCTCGGCCAGCCGGTGCAGTCGGGCGGCCTTGGCCTGGTCGATGGCCTCGGTCGGCTGCTGGAAGCCCCGCTCGGAGCGGGTCTTCACCTCGCAGACCGCCACGGTGTCGCCGTCGAGAGCGACGATGTCCAGCTCGCCCTCGGCGCAGCGCCAGTTGCGGTCCAGGATACGGAGCCCGGCCTCGGCGAGACGGCGGGCGGCGACCTGCTCGCCGTAGCGGCCGAGGCTGGTCTTGCTCGGCCCGTCGGGCCCGGTCCGGCGGGCCTTCCGCGTGGTCGTGCCCTGCGCGGTCGGGTTCTGTACGGTCGTGTTCTGCACGGTGACCACCTCCGCTGTGGAGGTTGTACCGCCGTGCTCGGCAGGACCCGGTATTTCCCTTTTCCTGTGGACAACTCGAGCCTGTGGATAACTTTCGTCACCCGCAGGAGTGAGAATCCCCGATTACGCGAAATTCCTCTGGACAACGCGGAACCGGGCGGTCCAACGTCAGTTCCCGAAGCCGGCGTCGTCCGAGGGCAGCTCCAGATCGCTCTTCGCGAGTTCCTCGATGTTCACGTCCTTGAAGGTCAGCACCCGGACCTTGCGGACGAACCGGGCCGGCCGGTACATGTCCCAGACCCACGCATCCGCCATCGACACCTCGAAGAAGACCTCGCCCTGGACCGAGTGCACCTGCAACTCGTAGTCGTTGGTGAGGTAGAAACGTCGCTCGGTTTCGATCACGTACTTGAACAGGCCGACGACGTCCCGGTACTCCCGGTAGAGCTTGAGCTCCATCTCGGTCTCGTACTTCTCGAGATCTTCGGCACTCATCCAGGCGTCCCCTCAACTTGTCGCGTCCACCCATTGTGGACCACCGCACCCACGCTCAGAGCCGTACCGGAGTGACCGGCGGGCCCTCCGCCAGCAGCCGCTCCAGGAAGTCGGCCAGTCCGACGGGATAGACCGTCTCGGCGGTCTGCCTCAGTTCCTCGACCGTCCACCAGCGTGCCGCGAGCAGCTGGGCGTGTTCCTCGTCGCCCATGCCCGAGTGGTCGAGGCCCGTGGCCTCGGTCCGGGCCAGGTGGAACCACTGCTCCTGCTCGTAGCGCTGTCCCCGAAAGGAGAACGACACCGTGCCGTACCCCACCAAGGGCCCGAGCTCCACGCCCCGCAAACCGGTCTCCTCCGCGAGCTCCCGCGCGGCGGCGTCACACACGTCCTCCCCGGGTTCCAAACCGCCTCCCGGGGTGAACCACCAGGTTACGTCCGGCACCGCCGGGTCGGAGCCCAGGAAGAGGAGGACCCGGTCCAGCCCGTCCAGCAGCAGGATCCGCGCCGCCCTGCGGCGCTGTGCCGTCATGGCAGCTCTACACGCTCCTTCCGTTCGCATCGGTGGCGGTACCGATCCTGCCACCCGACACGTCCATCCGGGGCGATGTTCGACAGAGCGGCCCGGCCCGCGACGGACGCGCTCAGGATGCGCGCCCCCGACGAAGCCTGCGGGCCAGGCCCGCCACGCCGCCCACCGCCGAGGTGACGACGATCAGCGCCGCGCCGACGACGGTGGCCGCGGCCGCCGGAATCAGCGGTCCCGGCCCGGCGGCCCGCGGGCCGGCGATGCCGTCGAACGCCCCGGTCCGGGCGAACTCACCCATCCGGCCGAACGGCATCACGGTGGCCTCCACCCTGGCCTCGACGGCGTCGGCCGGGACGGTCCCGCCGTCGACCCCCAGGTGGGTGCGGGAGTCGAGCGAGACCAGCCGGTTGTCGCCGAGCAGGAACAGCCGGCCCTGCGGCACCGTGACGCTGAAGGCTGCGCCCTGCGGGCCCTGCGCCGCGAGGTAGGGCTCGTCGACGGGAGTGCCGTTCACGGTCAGCCGGCGGCCGTCCGCGGTGGTGGCGACGGTGTCCCCGCCCACCGCGACGACCCGCTTGACCATGAGCTCGCCGCCCCAGGCCTGGTCCTTGAAGACCACGACGTCGCCCCGCCCGACGGACCCGCCGTCGACCTTCCGGGCGAGCACGGTGTCCCCGATCTGCAGGGTGGGGGACATCGAGGCCGAGGGGATGTTGTAGGGCCGGTAGCCGACCGCGATGACGGCGAAGCCGCCGATCAGCAGCACCAGACCGAGCCCGATCAGGACACCCTGCACCACGGCGGCGGCCCGTTGGCGCGGCCGGGAGGGCGCCGACGGCCGGTCGGCGGTCTGTTCCACGACACTGCTCATCGACACCGTCCAGCTCTGACCTGCCGGAGCACGCCCCGGGTGCGCCGGAGGCGCAGGCGGAAAACCCGACGGGCCGTGGCACGTCCGAGCAGATTACTCGTCGGTACCACGGCCCGCGCAAGAGCTGGGGAGAACCCGGTGGAGCTCAGGACTCCTTACGGCGGTCCGCCCGGTTCCGCACCCGGCGCACCAGCGGGAGCAGGGCCACCGCGCCCGCCGCGCCGGCCACGGGCGGCACCAGGGGCACGCCCGCCTCCAGGCCCTTCTGGTCGAAGGTGCTCGGCACCGGCAGCGTCGCCCAGCGGTCGATCGGCCAGGCCACCACGAAGGCGCGTCCGATCACATCGTCCACCGGGACGGTCCCGCCGCCGGGCTGGTCCATGTGGAAGCGGGAGTCCAGCGAGTCGCCGCGGTGGTCGCCCATCACCCAGATCCGGCCCGGCTGCACCTTCACCGGGCCGAAGGACCGGTCACAGGGAGCGTTCCCCGAGAAGATGTACGGCTCGTTGAGCGCGACCCCGTTGACCTTGACCGGGCCGCCGCTCTCGCACTCGACGGTGTCGCCGCCGACCGCGATGACCCGCTTGATCAGGTCCTTCTCGTTGGCGGAGGGCATCAGGCCGACGAAGCTGAGGACGTCCTGTACCCCGCGGAAGAAGGAGTTGCTGCTCTGCTGGACGGGCTCGTCGTTCAGCCAGCCGCCCGGGTCGTGGAACACCACGACCTCGCCGCGCGCGGGCTCGGCCCCGAACCAGGGGGTCAGCTTGTCCACCAGAACACGGTCACCGACCTGCAGCGTGTTCTGCATCGACTCCGACGGAATGGAGAACGCCTGAACGAAGAAGGTCTTGATCACCAAGGCCAGGACCAGCGCGATGCCGACCAGGATCGGCAGTTCCTTCCAGAACGATCGCGGCTTCTTGTCCTCGTCGGAAGCCTTCGTCTCCGACTCGTCCGCCGGCCCGGTCCCGCCCCGGAGCTCCCCCGGGGTACCGTCCGTCCCGTCGCCCGGCTCGTCAGCGGACTGGGCCGCCGCGTCCTCGACCGAGGCCGACGGCGCTGCGGACTCGGCGGACCGGGCCGCCCGGCTGCCGGAGCCCTCGGGCTCTCCGGCGCCTGAGCGGGCGCCGATCACCAAATCCCCCACAACGTCTCCTCCCTGCTGTGCGGACGCCCGCGCGCCCGCGCTCGGAGTGCCGCACAGCGGGCACCACGCTCACTACGACCATGAACGCCTCAGGGCTGCCCACCACGGGCGCTCCTGACACCAGCACAGCCACGACACGCAGCCGGAACGTCCCGGCCACGCCTGCACTTCTCTATCACTCCAAGGCATCCGGCTCGCGATCCCACGCGCGCGACGCGGCGGGTCAGCAGTCCGCAGGGTCTATCGCCGAGGCCGTCCCGGCCTGCGAACGGCGAGCGGAAGGATGCCCAACACACCCATAACGAGCGGAGGTTCCATCGGAACCGGCACAACAAGCACCGAATTCGGCGTAGTTCCAGCGGCCTGCGGCGTGCGGGCCAGAGAGGAGAGTGAAATCGGCTCGTCAAGTTGATGGAAGCGGTCCAGCGGCCAGGCGATCACGAACGCCCGCCCGACCACACCGCTCAGCGGGATCGTGCCCTGGCCCGGATTTCCCATGTGGAAACGGGAGTCGGCGGAGACGTCCCGGTGGTCGCCCATGACCCAGAGCCGGCCCTGCGGCACCTTCACCTTGAAGGGCTGCCGGGACGGCGGGTTGCCGGGCGAGAGGTACGGCTCGTCCACCGGCGTGCCGTTGACGCTCAACCGCCCCTGCGCGTCGCAGCACTCCACGGTGTCCCCGCCGAGGCCGATGACCCGCTTGATCAGATCCTGCTCGCTGTCGGACGGCAGCAGCCCGACGAAAGTGAGAGCCTGCTTGGCACCACCCAGGATCGGACCGTCCTTGGACGACTTGTGGTCGTTCTCCAACCAACCGCCGGGATCCTTGAACACCACGACGTCTCCGCGCGACGGCTCGTTGCCGAACCAGGGGGTGAACTTGTCCACCAGCACCCGGTCCCCGACCTGGATGGTCTGTTCCATCGAGCCCGAGGGGATCACGAAGACCTGGATCATGAAGGTCTTCATCACCAGTGCCACCAGCAGTGCCACCAGGATGATCAGCGGGAACTCCCGCAACAGCGAGCGTTTGCGCCGACGGGCCGCACGCCGGGCGGTACGACGGCGATCGGCCCGACCGCGGACCGGAACGGCGCCCTCGGCTCCCTCCACCCCCGCGTCGGCCGGGCGGTCGGCCAGCCGGTCCCTACCTCTGGTCCCCATGACCACCCGCCCCCGCTGTCGCTGCGAAGGCCGCAGGCCGGTCCAGACTGCTCCAGTGCGCGATCGGGTAGACCACCCAGTCCGCCCGGCCGACCACCCTGCTCTCGGGCACGAACCCGCCGCCGGGCTCGCCGAGGTGGTCGCGGGAGTCCCGGGAGGCGCTGCGGTGGTCCCCCAACACCCACAGCTTGCCGGCCGGCACCACCACGTCGAAGGCCACGGTGGACGACTCGTCGCCCGGGGCGAGGTAGGAGGACTCGTCGATCGGCACGCCGTTGACGGTCATCCGCCCGCCCGGACCGGTGCTGGTCACGCGGTCCCCGCCGACACCGATCACGCGCTTGACGAAGACCGTGTTGCCGGCCGGGGCCAGCCCGAGGTCCCGGCCGAGGAAGCGCAGCCCGTCCCAGAACCCGGCCGGTTCGTCCGGTTCCGGCAGGAAGGAGCCCGTGCCGTCGAAGACCACGACATCGCCCCGCTGGGGGTGGCCACCGAAGGCGTAGGCGAGCTGGTTCGCGATCAACCGGTCGCCGGGGCGGAGGGTGTCCTCCATCGACCCGGACGGCACCGTGAACGGCCGTACGACGAACGCGTTCACCAGGAGCATCGACAACAGGCAGATGCCGGCCAGCAACAGGAGGTCCCGCGAGCGCGAACGCCCCGGCTCCCCACTGTCCGCGGCCCCACTGTCCGCGGCCTCGCCTTCGGCAGCCCCGCCGTCGACGGCCGCGTCGTCCGCAGCCGCACCCTTCGCAGCACCCCCGGGGACGGCCGCGGAAACGACCGCGGACCGCGACGGCGAGTCCGCACCGGTGGGTGCGGGACTGCCGTCGCGGTCCGCGGGTGGTTCGTGCGTGCTCATCGGGGGCTGAGCTTACCTTGCGGCAGCGGCGCCCCCGGGAGCGCTCCGATCCCCCGGCGAGGCCGGGGGCCGGTGGATCAGCGGTCGCGCTTCTCCTTGATCTTCGCGGCCTTGCCGCGGAGGTCACGCAGGTAGTACAGCTTGGCGCGGCGAACCGCACCGCGGGTCACGACCTCGATCTTCTCGACGACCGGGGTGTGCACCGGGAAGGTGCGCTCCACGCCGACGTTGAAGCTGACCTTGCGGACGGTGAAGGTCTCACCGACGCCCGCACCGTGGCGGCGGATGACGACGCCCTGGAAGACCTGGACACGGGAGCGGTTGCCCTCGATGACCCGGACGTGGACCTTCAGGGTGTCACCGGCGCGGAAGGCCGGGATGTCGCTACGCAGCGAGGCCGCGTCGACAGCAGCGAGCTTGTTGCTCATGTTGCTCTCCATCGCAGGCGCCACGGGCCGCCCACGGAAGTTCGTCGCAATGGGGTCTGCTGCGGGCCGCATCGGCTGGCGGCGATCCCCCCGTGGCGGGGGCGCCGGTCCACGTGACCCCTACGGAAGGGGCCCAGCGACAGACAGCAGCGGCCTATTCTTCCACACCCTCGGCCACGGACCGAAATCGGCCGAGCTCCTCGTCCCAGGCCAGTCCGAGCACGGCGAGTGCCGCCCGGTCCTTCTTGTCGAAGGCGCCGCACTGCCAACGCTCGACCAGATCGGGCCGGTTCGCCAGCGTACGGGCGAAGGCCTGGTCCCGGCGCCAGCGCGCGATCCGGCCGTGGTTGCCGCTGAGCAGCACGTCCGGCACCGTCCGGCCGCGCCACTCGGCGGGCTTGGTGTAGACCGGGCCCTCCAGGAGGTCGGCCATCGCACCGGGGGCGAAGGAGTCGTCCCGGTGGGATTCGGCGTTGCCGAGGACGCCGGGCAGCAGCCTGGCGATCGCCTCGACCATCACCAGCACGGCGACCTCGCCGCCGGCCAGCACGTAGTCGCCGATCGAGGCCTCGACCACCGGCATCCGGGTGGCCGCCTCCTCGATCACCCGCCGGTCGATGCCCTCGTACCGGGCGGGGGTGAAGGCCAGCCAGGGGCGGCCGGCCAGTTCCTGGGCCAGCTCCTGGGTGAACGGGCGCCCGCTCGGGGTGGGCACCACCAGCGTCGGCACCTGCCCCTCGGGCCCGGCGGCGACCACCGCGTCCAGGGCCTCGCCCCACGGCTCGGGCTTCATCACCATGCCGGGGCCGCCGCCGTACGGGCTGTCGTCGACCGTCCGGTGCACGTCGTACGTCCAGTCGCGCAGGTCGTGGACGTGCACGTCCAGCTGGCGGCGGGCACGGGCCTTGCCGACGAGCGAGATGTTCAGCGGCTCCAGGTACTCCGGGAAGATCGACACGACGTCGATCCGCATCCCGGTCTGGACGCCCTCGGCCGACGTCACTTCGTGTCCTCCCCGTCGGCCTCGCCCGAGCGGGTCTCCACGGAGTCGGTCTCGGCCGAGTCGGTCTCGGCCGAGTCGGCGTCGCGGGCACTGGCGACCTCGGCCTGCTCCGGATCGATCAGCCCGGCCGGCGGGGTGATCACGGCGCGCTGGTTCTCCAGGTCGATGGTCGGCACGATCTGGCTGACGAAGGGCACCAGCACCTCCGTCCCGTCGGCCTTCTTCACGGTGAGCAGGTCCTGGTACGGCAGGTGGACGACCTCGGTGAGCTCGCCGACCGGGGTGCCGTCGGAGAGCACCACGTCCAGGCCGATCAGCTGGTGGTCGTAGTACTCCTCCGGGTCCTCGGGACGCTCGTCCGGGTCGACCTCGGAGATCAGCAGGGTGCCCCGGAGCGCCTCCGCCGCGTTGCGGTCCTTGACGCCGGCGAAGCGCAGCAGCAGCCGCCCGCTGTGCACCCGGCCGGACTCGATGGTCAGCGGCCCGGCCGACGCGGGGTCGGTGAGCAGGACGGCACCCGGGCCGAGCCGGAGTTCCGGCTCGTCGGTGCGGACCTCGACACTGACGTCCCCCCTGATGCCGTGGGCGCGGCCGATCCTGCCGACGACGAGCTGCACGGTGATCGTTCTCCTGGAGTTCCTGAGCGAGACGGGAAGCGGCCCGCGCACGTGCGACGAGGCACGGGCACGGTGGCCGAATGCGAAAAAGGCCGACCGGGACGCCATGCGTCCCGGTCGGCCCCAAGCCCTGACGGCTGCACGGGCAGCTGCGTCAGCGAACGTTGTCCACGTCGACGAGGTCGACCCGGACGTTGCGACCGCCGAGGGCGCCGACCACGGTGCGCAGAGCGCGCGCCGTACGGCCGCCCCGGCCGATCACCTTGCCGAGGTCATCGGGGTGCACACGCACCTCGATGGTGTTACCCCGACGCAGGTTGCGCGAGCGCACCTGCACCTCGTCGGGGTGCTCGACGATGCCCTTCACCAGGTGGTCGAGGGCGTCCTCGATCACGATCAGGCCTCGGCGGCGGCGTCGGCCTCAGCCTCGGCCTTGTCCGACTTCTTGGCCTTCGGGGTGATGGCGACACCGGTGGTGGCGTCCTCGAAGCCGGCGACGGCCTTGGCGAACAGGTGCGAGAAGTCCTCGACCTTCGGCTCGGCGACCTTCAGCGGCGCCGGGGCCGGCAGGCCCTTGAACTTCTGCCAGTCGCCGGTCAGCTTGAGGATGGCGAGCACCGGCTCGGTCGGCTGGGCGCCGACGGACAGCCAGTACTGGGCGCGGTCGCTGTCGACCTCGATCTTCGAGGGGTTGTAGGTCGGCTGGTAGATGCCGATCTCCTCGATCGCGCGACCGTCACGCTTGGTGCGGGCGTCGGCGACGACGATGCGGTAGTGCGGGGAGCGAATCTTGCCGAGACGCTTCAGCTTGATCTTGACTGCCACGGGAGTGGATTCTCCTGGTGTTGACGTGGGTGAGCGATCACGTCACCGCGTGGGGTTGCGGTGCGGACCGTTCAAGGGACACGCCAGCCGTAGGAGAGAGGGGTCCTGCTCGGCTGCCGAGTACTCAGCTGTCCATTGTGCCATACCGGCGCGAACCGCCTTGACCTGGCCTCCCGAACCCGCCCCGCGGGGCCGGACCGGACCGGGAGCCCCCGCTCCCGGTCGAGTCCACTGATTCATCCACGAGTCTTCCGGTCACACCCGCCGGATCCGCTGCCCGCACAGCCGACCGCCGGGCCCCTGCCACCCGGTCACGCGACCCCGAACCGGTCACGTGAGCCCGATGGGCCCTGCTCTTCCGACTTTCCGAAGGTGCCTTCCGAGCGTGACGGGGTTACGCGATCTTGAACGGCTGCTGGCACGCGCCGCAGACGATGGACGCCTGCGCGAGCACCGACGGCACGACCCGGACGTTCCGCCCGCAGCCGCAGACCGCCTTGACCCGCACGCCGCCCCCGGAGGAGCCGTGCCTGGCGGCCGGCCCGCGGAAGGCGCGCGTCGCGCCGTCGCCGGCCACCGCCTCCTGGTGCGCGCCCAGGGCGCGGTCCAGACGCTCGATGGTCTCGGCGTACCGCTCCTGGGTCTCCTTGAGCATGGTCACCTGGGAGAAGCCGCTGCTCGCGTGCGGTTCCACCGGGTGCGCCAGACCGAGCTCGGAGGCGAGCATCAGGAAGCGCCGGTTGTGGTAGCGGCCGGCCCGCGAGGTGTCCCGGATGTCCCGGGCCGCGGCCAGGCCGTGGGCAGCCTCGTGGAGGAGCCGCTCGAAACCGAGCCGCGTGCCACAGGCCGAGGAGGACTCGCCGATCAGGGCCTCGGGCGAGGCCAGGTCGGGGAGGTCCTGGTGGTAGGCCTGGATGTCACTCCAGGCGGCGGCCAGTTCGGCCGCGAGGACGAGGGGCTGTGTCGTGCTCACGCTAGACCAACGATGGAGTGCGAGCCGATGTTCCGCCTGTTCCCGTTCTCCGGGAATTCCCAGGGAACTCCCAGGAATGCATGGTCGCGCGCGAATTGCGCGTTCCGGATCTGACGCAAGACCAACCCCCTACCGGTTTCGGCCCGCACAGCTCGGCGGGCCTGGTGAATTCCGTCCGGGGGCGGGCTGTTGCCCCCAAGACGTACGGCCCGCGGTCCCGCCGAGTTGACAGGGCCACGGGCCGTACACCGTACCGCTATTCCGTTAATACCGGCAGTTGACCGGCCAGTAGGGATGTTGCGAGTCCGGACCCGTCCGCGAGAGTTACCGGATTCTTACCACCCGCATTCCGGGCAAATGTTGCCGCTGCCGGTCATTGCCCACCACCGGTCGTACCGGCGGTCGGGATCAGTACGCGCGCGCGACGAGCGCGATATTGCCTTCCTGGTCGTCCGTCCGCGGCACCGAGCCGTCGGCGGCGACGATGCAGCGCACCGAGACGCCCTGCTCGGCCAGCTTGGCCTCGCCCTGCGGGCCGAGGTCGGCCCAGGACATCCGGCCCCAGCCGGTGGCGGCGGCCTCGACGGCCTCGTCGATGGTCTTGACGTCGACGGTGCGGGCCTCGCGGCGCTCGCGGGACTGGCGCAGCAGGAGCGCCTGGTCCTCGTCCAGGACGCCCGGGAGCAGCTCGGCCAGGCCGTCGATCGAGACCGGCTCCTTGCCGCCCGCGATGCGGCGGACCAGCATCGCGGTGCCGTTCTCCAGGTCGCGCGGGCCGACCTCGATGCGGACCGGCACGCCCTTGAGCTCCCAGTCGACCGCGCGGCGGCCGAACGGGGTGTCGGTGCGGTCGTCGACGACCACGCGGACGCCGGCGGCCTCCAGGCGGGCGCCGATCTCGCGGACCTTGGCGATCACCGCGTCGTCGCCCTTGATGGCGAGGACGACGGCCTGGACGGCGGCCAGGCGCGGCGGCACGCGCAGGCCGTTGTCGTCGCCGTGGGACATGATCAGGCCGCCGACCATGCGGGTCGAGACGCCCCAGGAGGTCTGCCACACGTACTCGCGCTCGGCGCCCTGGAGCTGGTAGGTGGTGTTGAACGCCTTGGCGAAGTTCTGGCCCAGCTCGTGGCTGGTGCCCATCTGCAGGGCCTTGCCGTCGCCCATCATGCCCTCGAGGGTGAGGGTGTTGATGGCGCCGGCGAAGCGCTCCTTGGCGGTCTTGCGGCCGAGCACGACGTCGATGCCGAGCACGTTGGTCATGAAGTCGCCGTAGACCTGGGTGTGGATCATCGACGCGTAGTCGCGGGCGTCCTCGTAGGTGGCGTGGGCGGTGTGGCCCTCCTGCCAGAGGAACTCGGTGGTGCGCAGGAAGACGCGCGGGCGCAGCTCCCAACGGACCACGTTGGCCCACTGGTTGATCAGCAGCGGCAGGTCGCGGTGGCTCTGCACCCACTTCGAGAAGTACTCGTTGATGATCGTCTCGGAGGTCGGCCGGACGACGACCGGCTCGTCCAGCTGCTTGCCGCCACCGTGGGTGACCACCGCGAGCTCGGGGGCGAAGCCCTCGACGTGCTCGGCCTCCTTGGTCAGGTAGGACTGCGGGATGAACATCGGGAAGTAGGCGTTCTGCGCGCCGGCCTTCTTGATCCGCGCGTCCATCTCCTGCTGCATCCGCTCCCACAGGCCGTAGCCGTACGGTCGGATGACCATGGTGCCGCGCACCGGACCGTTGTCGGCCAGCTCGGCCTTGTTGATGAGGTCCTGGTACCAGCGCGGGAAGTCTTCCGCCTGAGGGGTGAGAACGGGTGCCTTAGCCATGGCCCGAATGGTACGGGGAGCGGCCCCCTGACTTCGAATCGGTATCACACCCGCGGCCGACGGTCCCGACGGCCGGGGGACGGCCCCCGCCGGCAGCAGGGGGCGCACGACCGCGACACGCGCGCACCACCCTGCACCCCTCTGGACGCCGCGCCCGAGCCGCTGTTCGCTGGAGTGGGGCGGGACTTTGGGGGAGCCGTAGCAGCACACCGAAGGACCGGATGGGAGGCCGCGATGGCTTCAGCTCGGACGACCGGCACGACCGAACGACCAGCGGGCGCACGACCGCACCACCCGCACCCGCGGGGTACGTGGCCCGCGCGGGCGCGCGACTGGGCGGAGATCCAGGAACGCATGCTGGTACCGCTCTACGAGGCGGTCTACGACCGCCTGGAGGTCGGCCCGGCGAGCAGCGTGCTGGGCCTCGGCTGCCGCTCCGGGCTGGCACTCCTGCTGGCGGCCGGACGGGGTGCCCAGGTCGCCGGCCAGGAGCCGCGGGACGAGCTGCGCGAGCTCGCGCGGGGCCGTCGGCTGCGGGTGTGTGCGGGGACCCGCCCGGCCACCGCCCTCCCCCGCTCGGCCCATTCGCTGGTGACGGTCTTCGAACAGCTCCCGGCGAGCGCCGAGCCGCGCACGGTGGTCGCCGAGGCCGCCCGGCTCACGCTCCCCGGAGGGCACGTGGTGCTGGCCGCCTGGGGCCCGCAGGAGCGCTGCGAGAGCGCCGCGGTGCTGGACGTGGCCCGCCGGATGGCCGGCCGCAGCACCGCGCGCGACCCGTTCGCCCTGAGCACGCCGGGCGAGCTGGAGGACCTGATCGCCGCGACCGGCCTGCGCCCGGCCGGCAGCGGCCGGGTGAGCTGCCCCTTCGCCTACCCGGACCTGGACAGCGCGGTGCGCGGCCTGCTCTCCACCGGCCTGTTCGAGGCCGCCGAGGAGTTCTCCGGCGGCGCGCTGGTGGCCAAGGAGCTGGAGGAGGCACTGCAGCCGTACCTGCGCGCGGACGGGTCGGTCCGGATGGAGAACGTCTTCCGCTACCTGATCGCCGAACGGCCCCGCTGAGCCGGGCGACGTGGCGAACGAGCCGTAGCGACCAGGACACGGCGAAAGCGGCGACGCGGCGGGACCCGGTGCACCGAGGCGCACCTCCGACAGACGAAACCGGGGGCGCCCGCCACCACGGCGAGCGCCCCCGGCCACCGGTTCACGCTTCCCCGGACGGCTCCACCGGCCCGCCCTGCGCCATTCACCCTGCGCCATCCGCCCTACGAACCGTCCGTCCTCCGAACCGTGCTACGCGCCGTCCTCCGAGCCGTCCTCGGCCGCCTTCCGCGGTACCCCGGCGGCCCGGTAGGCCTCCTCCTCGTCCAGCGTCTCCGCCTCCAGCAGCGCCGCCGCCAGCGCGTCCAGCCGGGCCCGCTGCTCGGTCAGGATCCGCACCGCGTCCTCGTAGCACTCGGCGACGATCCGCCGGGCCTCCTCGTCCACCGCGTCGAGGGTGGTCGGCGCGGCGGAGAGCCCGTACGCGCCCTGCGGGTCCGCGGGCACGGCGGTGAGCCGCCCGACCCGCTCGCTCATGCCCCAGCGGCCGGCCATCCCCCGGGCGATGTTGGTGACCTGCTCCAGGTCGCTCTCCGCGCCGGTGGTGATGACCCCGTACACCACCTGCTCGGCCGCCATCCCGCCGAGCGCGCCGATGATCCGACCGCGCAGGTACGGCTCGGTGTACGAGTAGCGGTCGTTCTCGGGCGTCGAGAGCGTGACACCGAGCGCCCGGCCGCGCGGCACGATGGTGATCTTGCGGACCGGGTCGGCGCCGGGCTGGAGCATCCCCAGCAGCGCGTGCCCGCTCTCGTGGTACGCCGTGCGCTCGCGCTCGGCCTGCGGCATCACCAGCGGCCGGACGGCGCCGAGCTGGACCTTCTCCAGGGCGTCCGACAGGTCCCGCTCGTTGACGGCGTCCTGCTTGCGCTTGACGGCCAGCAGGGCGGCCTCGTTGACCACGTTGGCGAGCTCGGCGCCGGTCATCCCGGGGGTGACCTTGGCCAGCTGCGCGAGGTCGGCGTCGCCGGACAGCGGGACCGTCCGGGTGTGGATGGCGAGGATCGCGGCGCGCCCCTCCCGGTCCGGCGGGCTGACGGTGATCCGCCGGTCGAACCGGCCGGGGCGCAGCAGCGCCGGGTCGAGCACGTCCGCCCGGTTGGTCGCCGCGATCACGATGACGCCCTCGGAGCCGGTGAAGCCGTCCATCTCGGTGAGGATCTGGTTGAGCGTCTGCTCGCGCTCGTCGTGCCCGCCCAGGCCGCCCCCGCCGCGCTGGCGGCCGATGGTGTCGATCTCGTCGATGAAGATGATCGCCGGAGCCACCTTGCGCGCCTCGGCGAACAGTTCGCGGACCCGACTGGCGCCGACGCCGACGATCATCTCGATGAACTCGGAGGCGGAGGCGGAGAAGAACGGCACGTTCGCCTCGCCGGCGACGGCCCGGGCCAGCAGCGTCTTGCCGGTGCCGGGCGGGCCGCTCAGCAGCACGCCGCGCGGCATCTTGGCGCCCATCCGGCGGTACTGCTGCGGGTTCCTCAGGAAGTCGACGACCTCGGTGAGTTCGGCCTCGACCTCGTCGATGCCGGCCACGTCGGCGAAGGTGGTGCGCTTGCCGGGCTCGGCGACGACCGGCTTGGGCGGGGCCTTGCGCCCGAGCGGGCCGGCGCCGATGCCGCCGGCCATCCGGCGGGCGAGCAGCACCCAGATGAGGACCAGCAGCACCATCGGGGCCAGCGAGAGCAGCAGGTTGGAGAGGAAGCTGCGCTGCTGGACGACCGGCGAGGTGGCGGTGACCTCGATGCCCTGCTGCTGGAGGGCGGCCCAGAGGTTGTCGTTGGCGAAGGAGGGCCGTTGGGTGGCGAAGTCGGTGTAGTCGCCCTTGGCGCCGTCCGGCTTGGGCCGGGCGGACTTGAGGGTGCCCTCGATCGCGTCGCCCTTGGAGTAGATCTTGGTGATGTTGCCCTTGTTCAGCTGGTTGTTGAACTCGGTGTAGGAGATCGTCGTGGCGCCCTCGTTGCCGAAGAAGGACAGCAGCACGTCGGAGATCAGGAACACCACGAGCGCGGTGAGGATGAGGCCCATCCAGCCGCCGGGCATCCGGCGGCGGGGCGGCGTCGGGGGCGGAGCGCCCTCGGACCGCCAGGGCTGGTCGGGGGTCTGGCGCGGCGGGACGGGTTCGGTCACCTCTCGGACGATACGGACGCGCGCTCGGGCGAGCCAACCGCAACGCCGCGCCGCGACGGCCCCCGACCGGCCGTGTCGACGCCCTGACAGGGGCCCGCCGACCGGCCACGACGCCGCATCGGAAGGCCCCCGGCCGCGCGCTACGCGCCGGAGCCCGGCCACTCCTCGACGGTCATCGCGAACCGCTCGTGGTCGCGCCAGGCGCCCTGCAGGAACAGCATCCGCGGGGTGTAGCCCTCGTGCCGGAAGCCCAGCCGCTTCGCCAGTGCGATCGACCGCTCGTTGTCCGGCTGCACGTTGATCTCCAGCCGGTGCAGGCCGAGTCCGCCCGCCGGCTGCGGGGCGAAGCAGCGGTCCACGACCAGCCGCAGGCCCTCGGTCATCCGCCCCGTGCCGGCGAACGGCAGGTAGGAGTCGTAGCCGAGCGAGCCGTTGCAGAAGCGGCCCATCACGATGTTGGCCACGTTCACCTTGCCGACCAGCCCGCCGGTCTCCCGGTCGACGATCAGGAAGGTCCGCAGGCCCGCCCCCTGGCGCTCCAGCAGCTCCGGGAGCCCGTTCGGCTCGACCGGGTTCCACCGCCCGATGTGATCGGCGGACCGTCGGACCGCCTCGGCGTACGCAACCTCGTCCTCGGCCCGCGGGGCCCTGATCGTCACTCGCACCCCACCATCATCGGACACGCGATCGGCCCGCCGCCCGGATAATCCGGACGACGGGCCGATCAGGACCGGTCAAGGCCGGTCACGCCGGTCAGCACCGTCGGGGCCGACCGGGCACGCGGCAGGGCCTACAGCAGGTCCTTGAACTCCTTGGGGAGCTCGAAGTCGGCCGGGCCCTTGCCCGCGCCGAGGCCGAACGCCCCGCCGTCGGCCGGCGCCTGGACGCCGCCCGGCCCGAGCGCGCGCCGCTCGGCGGCCGCGGCCTCCTCCTGCGCGCGCTTCAGCGGGTTGCCGCTCTTGCGCTTGCCCTTCGCCTGCGGGGCCTTCTTGGCGGACTTCTTCGCGCCGCCGCCCATGCCCGGGATCCCCGGCATGCCGGGGATGCCCTTGCCGGAGGCCATCGCGGACATCATCTTGCGGGCGTCGAAGAACCGCTCGATCAGGTTCTTCACCTCGCCGACCTGGACGCCCGAACCCTTGGCGATGCGGGCCCGGCGGGAGCCGTTGATCATCTCCGGCTCGGCGCGCTCGGCCGGGGTCATCGACTTGATGATCGCCCCGACCCGGTTGACGTCCTTGTCGTCGATGTTGTTGATCTGCTCGCGGATCTGGCCCATGCCGGGCAGCATGCCGAGCAGCTTGGAGATCGAGCCCATCTTCTGGACCTGCTCCAGCTGGGACAGGAAGTCGTCCAGCGTGAAGGCCTTCGGGCCGCCGCGCAGCTTGGCGGCGATCTTCTCGGCCTCGGCCTGGGAGAAGGTCTGCTCGGCCTTCTCGATCAGCGAGAGGACGTCACCCATGCCGAGGATGCGCGAGGCCATCCGGTCCGGGTGGAAGGCGTCGAAGTCGTCGACCTTCTCGCCGTTCGAGGCGAACATGATCTGCCGGCCGGTGACGTGCGCGACCGAGAGGGCGGCACCACCGCGGGCGTCGCCGTCGAGCTTGGAGAGCACGACACCGGTGAAGTCGACGCCGTCGAGGAAGGCCTGCGCGGTGGTGACCGCGTCCTGGCCGATCATCGCGTCGACGACGAACAGGACCTCGTCCGGGTTGACGGCGGCACGGATGTCCGCGGCCTGCTGCATCAGCTCGGCGTCGATGCCGAGGCGGCCGGCGGTGTCGACGACGACGACGTCGTACTGCTTCTGCTTGGCGTACTCGATCGAGTCCCTGGCCACCTGCACCGGGTCGCCGACGCCGTTGCCCGGCTGCGGGCCGTAGAAGGCCACGCCGGCGCGCTCGGCGACCACCTGGAGCTGGTTGACCGCGTTGGGGCGCTGGAGGTCGCAGGCGACCAGCAGCGGGGTGTGCTTCTGCTTCTTCAGCCAGTGGCCGAGCTTGCCCGCGAGGGTGGTCTTACCGGCACCCTGCAGACCGGCGAGCATGATCACCGTGGGGCCGTTCTTGGCGAACCGCACCCGGCGGGTCTCGCCGCCGAGGATCGCGATGAGCTCCTCGTTGACGATCTTGATGATCTGCTGCGCCGGGTTCAGCGCGCCCGAGACCTCGGCGCCGAGCGCCCGGTCCTTGACCTGCTTGATGAAGGCCCGGACGACCGGCAGCGCGACGTCCGCCTCCAGCAGCGCGATGCGGATCTCGCGGGCGGTGGCGTCGATGTCCGCCTCGCTCAGGCGGCCCTTGCCCCGGAGGTTCTTGAACGTCGCTGCGAGGCGATCGGAAAGGGTGTCGAACACGTCGTCGCGGATCCTCTGCGGCATCGGTATCGGTACGGTCGTCGCTCCCAAGGGTATCCGGCCGCCCCGGGTACGGTCTCCACCCCTGCCTCACGCCCGTTCAGCCCAGTGCCGCGCGGACGGCCTCCGCCACCTCCGCGGCCCGCCGGGCGGTGAGCGGGCGGCCCGCTTCGTCGGTGAGGTAGAAGGAGTCGACGGCGTCGGCGCCGAGCGTCGAGACGTGCGCGGTGCGCACCCGGACGCCCGCCTCGTCCAGCGCCCGGCCGATCCGGTGCAGCAGCCCGGGGGCGTCGTGCGCGCGGACCTCCAGAACGGTCGCGGTCGCCGAGGCCACCGCGGGCGCGACCACGACCAGCGGCGGCGGGGTCAGGATGCCCCGGCGGCGCGGGGCGGCGGCGTCCCGCTCGGCGAGCCGGCGGGTGACGTCCAGCGAGCCGTCCAGTGCCCGGCGCAGGTCCGCACGCAGCCGGGCCGCCTCCGGCAGCTCGCCGTACTCGGCGGCCACCCGCCAGGTGAGCAGCAGCACCGGACCCGCGCCGACCGGATCCAGCTCGCGCAGGCCCGCCGAGCGGACGGTCAGCCGGTGCAGCGCGAGCACCCCGGCGACCGTGCCGAGCAGCCCCGGCCGGTCCGGGACGGCCAGGGTCAGCTCGACGCCCATCGGCTCGGTGCCCGGGTCCGCCGCCCCGGCCTGGGCCAGCAGCGCCAGCGCCGGGCCGTCGGTGCGCGCGGCCTCGACGGCGAGCCGCTCCTGCTCGGCCGTGGGCGCCGCCTCGGCCGACGCGGCCGGGCCGCCGGCCAGCTGGGCGGCGGCCCGGGACACCAGGCCCTCCACCAGCGAGGCGCGCCAACTGCTCCACGCCGCCGGGCCGGTGGCCAGCGCGTCCGCCTCGGTGAGCGCGTGCAGCAGTTCCAGGCGTGGCAGGGTGGTGACCGCCTTGGTGATCGCCTCGACGGTGGCCGGGTCGTCCGGGTCCCGCCGGGTGGCGGTGTCGATCAGGGTCAGGTGGTGGCGGACGAGCACCGCGAGGGTCTCGGTGTCCTCGGGGTCGAAGCCCATCCGGGTGGCGACGTCGCGGACGATCACCTCGCCGGCCTCGCTGTGGTCGCCGGGCCAGCCCTTGCCGATGTCGTGCAGCAGCGCGGCGACCAGCAGCAGGTCCGGCCGCGCCACCCGGCGGGTCATCGCGGCGGCCCGCACCGCCGTCTCCACGAGGTGCCGGTCCACCGTCCAGCGGTGCACCGCGTTGCGCTGCGGGCGGCAGCGGACCCGCTCCCAGTCCGGCAGCAGCCGGGTGACCAGGCCCTCGGCCTCCAGTGCCTCCCACACCGGCACGGCCGCCTCGCCCGCGCCGAGCAGGGTGACCAGTCGCTCGCGCGCCTCGTCCGGCCAGGGCACCGGCAGCGGGCGGCACTCGGCGGCGAACCTGCGGACCGTCGCGTACGAGACGGTGAGCCCGTTCTGCGCGGCGGCGGCCGCGGCGCGCAGCGGCAGGACGGGGTCGGCGGCCGGGCGGGCGCCCTGGGCGAGCACCGCCTCGCCGTCCTGCTCGACCACGCCCTCGGCGAGCGGGCGGCGCTCGACCGCGCCGCGGGCCACCGCGCCCGCGCCGCGCCCGGCGCCGCTGAACGGGAACGCGAGCCGGGCCACCCGGCGACCCCGGCCGGCCCGGGCGGCGAGCACCCGGTCCACCGCCCGCCAGGTGACGTCGCTCGCGTAGGCGATGGTCCGGGCGGCCTCGTAGACCTGGCGCAGCAGCGCGTCGGCGTCCAGCACGCCGAGCCGCTCGGCGACCTGGTCCTGGTCCTGGAGGCTGAGCCGCTCGGTGGCCCGGCCGGTGGCCAGGTGCAGCGCGTCGCGGACGTCGGCCAGCCGCAGCGCGGCGGCGTCGAGGCCGTCCCGTGGGGCGTCCGCGAGCCAGGTCGCGGCGACCGCGTTGAGCGCGACGACGTCGCGCAGGCCGCCCCGGGCCTCCTTGAGGTCGGGCTCCAGCAGGAAGGACAGCTCGCCGTGCCGTTCGGCCCGCTCCCGGCCGAGCTCGCGCAGCTCGGGCAGCCGGGCCGGGGCGCTCGCCCGCCAGTCCGCGAGGACGGCGGAGCGCAGGGCGGCGGTGAGGGACTCGTCCCCGGCGATGTGGCGGGCGTCCAGCAGGCCGAGCTGCGCCTTGAGGTCGGCGGCGGCGACGGAGCGGGCCTCGGCGACGGTGCGCACCGAGTGGTCGAGCGAGGCGCCCGAGTCCCACACGGGGTACCAGATCCGCTCGGGCAGCTCCCGGTCGATCCGTCCGGCGTGCAGCAGCAGGACGTCGAGGTCGCTGCGCGGGGACAGTTCGCCGCGCCCGTAGCCGCCGACGGCGACCAGGGCGACCCCGGCGGGGGTGCCGGCGGACGCGAGCAGGCCCGTCAGCCAGTCGTCGGTGAGCTCGGCGAGCGCGGCGCGGCGGGCGCGGCCGGCCGGGCCGGGGGCGGCGAGCAGCGCGGCCCTGGCTGCTCCGTAGTCGGAAGGACTGGTCTCGGTGGTCATGCGGGGTCCCGTCCGTCGGGCGGTTGAGCGGGGTGGCGCCGGCGGGCGGGCCGGACGCCGATACGCCGTCGGCGGGCCTGCGACCCCTGGGGATCGCAGGCCCGCCCGCGGTGTCGTGTGGTCAGAGCGCGTCCGGTCCGCGCTCGCCGGTGCGGACCCTGACGGCCGTGTCGACCGGGATGCTCCAGACCTTGCCGTCGCCGATCTTGCCGGTCCTGGCCGCCTTCACCAGGACGTCGATCAGGTCGTCGGCGTCGTCGTCCTCGACCAGGACCTCGATCCGGACCTTGGGCACGAGGTCCACGGTGTACTCGGCGCCGCGGTAGACCTCGGTGTGTCCGCGCTGGCGGCCGTAGCCGCTGGCCTCGGTGACGGTCAGCCCGTGCACCCCGAAGGCCTGCAGGGCGGCCTTGACCTCGTCCAGGCGGTATGGCTTGATCACGGCGGTGATGAGCTTCATCGGGCGTCGACCTCGCTCTTCTCGGTGGTCTTCACAGCAGCGGACTTCGCGGCAGCGGGCTCGGCGGTCACGGAGCCGGCGACCGGGGCGAGGGCCCGGGCCAGACCGGCGCCCACCGCGCTGAAATCGTAGGCGGACTCGGCGTGTTCGGCCTGGTCGATGCCGGCCACCTCGACCTCCTCGGCGACCCGGAAGCCGATCGTCTTGTCGATCGCCTTGGCCAGCAGCCAGGAGATGACGAAGGAGTACGCCGCGACCACGGCCACGCCCATCGCCTGCTTGCCGAGCTGGTCCAGCCCGCCGCCGTAGAACAGGCCCTTGGCGCTCTGGCCGACCCCGCCGGTGGCGAAGAGGCCGATCAGCAGCGAGCCGATCGCACCGCCGACCGCGTGCACGCCCACCACGTCGAGCGAGTCGTCGAAGCCGAGGCGGTACTTGAGGGAGACGGCGGCGGCGCAGACCGCGCCCGCGATCAGACCGATCGCCACCGCGCCGAGCGGGCTGACCGAGCCGCAGGCCGGGGTGATGGCGACCAGGCCGGCCACCGCGCCGGAGGCGGCGCCCAGGGTGGTGAACGCGCCGTGCTTGAGCTTCTCGAAGACCAGCCAGCCGACCAGCGCGGCGCCGGTCGCCACCTGGGTGTTGACGAAGGCCATCGCGGCGACGCCGTTGGCGGCCAGCGCCGAGCCGGCGTTGAAGCCGAACCAGCCGAACCACAGCAGGCCGGAACCGAGCATCACCAGCGGGAGGCTGTGCGGGCGCATCGGGTCCTTCTTGAAGCCGATCCGCTTGCCGAGCACCAGACAGAGCGCGAGTCCGGCCACACCGGCGTTGATGTGCACGGCCGTGCCGCCCGCGAAGTCGATCACGCCGTTGCGGTCGCCGAGCCAGCCGCCCTTGCCGCCGTCCACCATGAAGACCCAGTGCGCGACCGGGAAGTAGACGATGCTCACCCAGAGCGCGACGAACAGGCCCCAGGCGGCGAACTTGGCGCGGTCCGCGATGGCGCCGCTGATCAGCGCCGGGGTGATGATCGCGAACATCAGCTGGAACGCGGAGAAGGCGGTGACCGGGATCGTGCCGGTCAGCTCGTTCAGGCCGATCCCGCGCATCCCGAGGAAGTCGAGGTTGCCGATCAGACCGGCGCCGGCGTCGGGCCCGAAGCTGAGCGAGTACCCGTAGAGGACCCAGAGCACGCTGACGATGCCGAGCGAGAGAAAGCTCATCGCCAGCATGTTCAGTGTGCTCTTGGCCCTGACCATGCCCCCGTAGAAGAAGGCCAGGCCCGGGGTCATCACCATGACCAGGGCCGCACTGATGAGCACGAAGGCGGTGTCGCCCGCGCTGAAGCCGTCCGGCATCGGCGTCTCCTCTGCGTGAAAGCCGATCCACCACCCGGGTACCTGTCCCGTGCCACCCGGGGTGTCGGCGATGAAGAGGAGAGTGCCGAAGGCTGGTTTCGGCCAGTGCGGCCGGTTGTTTCACAGCCGTGACACGTGCGACGCGCGGGTTACACCTGCGTGAACCACGGCCCCGCCACTGGCCCGGATGGGTTACCGTGCCGCCGCGCGCCACGCCCGGTGCCGCGAACGCCACCGACCGTGGTGGCGGCGGCCGTCACGGTCGGTGAGTCCGACGAGGGCGGCGTGCTCAGACCACCGAGACGTACTCCGGGATGTCCTGGACGACTCTTTCCTTCAGCCTGCTCACCGCGTCCACGCCCTTGAACCGGGCCGCCGCGACCTCCGTGGTCTTGCGCACCCGCGAGTTCAGCCGCTCGGAGCGGACCTTGGTGGCGATGTCCACCGCCTGCTCGGCCATCACCGCGGCCTGCTCGGCCTCCCTCTGCAGCAGGTGCACGCTGGCCATCCCGATCAGGTTGAAGGCGTACGAGCGCACGTGGTCGCCGTCCTGGCGGAAGAGGTCCACCGCGCGCTCCATCACCGGCGCGGACATCGACGCGTACAGCTCGGCGTTGTCGGAGTGGTAGGCGAGGTCGCGGAAGGAGTGCGCGTTCTCGGCGTTCAGCTCGGCGGGCGAGAAGAACTTCAGCCAGTCCGGCTCCTCGTCCCCCTCCCGGATGTCGGTGAAGGTGTCCTCGGCCAGCCGGACGGCCCGGGCGCAGCGGTTCACCTCGCCGATGGTCGCGTACGCGCGCGCCTCCATCGCGTACAGCAGGGCCTGCTGGCGCGGGGTGGCGGTGTCGCGGCTGCCGTACTGGGCGAGGTGGATCAGCTCCAGGGCGTCCTCGCCGCGGTTGAGGTGGATCATCTGGCGGCTCATGTCGGTGAGGATCAGCGCGCCGAACGGGCGGTCGCCGGCCTCCTTGGCGGCGTGCAGTGCGAGCACGTAGTACTTCTGTGCGCTCGGGTGCATGCCGACGTCGTAGGACATCCACCCGGCCAGGTGGGCGAGTTCGGCGGTGAGCCGGAACAGCCGCTTGGTGGTGTGCTCGTGGTACGTCTCCTGGAGCAGGTCGGTGACCTCGTGCAACTGGCCGACGACGGCCTTGCGGCGCAGCCCGCCGCCGTTCTGCGCGTCCCACTGGCGGAACATGACCGTGGTCTGCTCCAGCAGTTCGAGCTCGGGTTCGGAGAGCCGACCGGTGAACGGCTCGCCGCCGTTGGCCGCGGTCAGGATCGGGGTGGGGCCGGTCGGTCCGGGGGCGAGCCAGCGCTGCATGGGCTCGATCAGCGCGGCGCCAGCGGTCAGGGCGAGCGAGGTGCCGAGGAAGCCCCGGCGGTTGAGCATCAGGTCGCTGCGGGAGTAGTCGCTGATCAACTGGACGGTCTGCGGTGCGCTCCACGGCAGGTCGACGCCGCCGCCGACGGTGGAGACCGGGATCGCGGCGCGCAGCCCGAGGTCCTCGATCGAGACGACCGAGCCGAAGCGCTCGGAGAAGAGCTCCGACATGATCTTGGGGATCGGCTCGCGCGGCTGCTCGCCGTCCAGCCAGCGGCGCACCCGGGAGGTGTCGGTGGAGACGTGGTGGGCGCCGATCTGCCGGGCCCGGCGGTTGACCTGGCGGGCCAACTCCCCCTTGGACCAGCCGCTGCGGGCGAACCACGTGGTCAGCTTCTCGTTGGGTTGCTTGTCTGCCATGGGAACGTCCCATCCCGCCCGGCCCCGGAGGGCCCCCGATCGTGACCGCCCGACGGTTGCGGGCTCTTGCCGGACGTGCCGTGCTGTGGTGCCGCCGTACTGCTTGTCGTACCGGTGCGCCACGGTCCGGGACGGAGCACCAGTTCGCTCAACTCCCGTGTCCCGACGGCTCGGAGCTGACTCCCCGGCGACGTCCGTGTCCTGAACGTAATGCCCCGCGGAGGGCCCGTGGGAGCGCCCCTGGCGAAACGCCACCTTTCGCCACCCCCAGGAGTGAACCGAAGCGAGGAGGCACACGCTTCACTAGGTAGTCGCGGCGGTCGGCATATGCGGGCCGCCAAGTCCCCGAGCAGTCTCGGCAGTCCCGACGGTCCACCGCAGCCACCGGCGAATTTGCCGCCCTTCCAGCTCGACGGCCGCCTCGCGGACACGACGATCCGGCATCGGAACAGCCGCCACAAGGCGGCGCCCGAGGCGCACCACCGCAAAGGGCGCGCGCCACGCGCTGCGCGCCGCATCCACACGACGCACCACGCAACGGACAATCAACACAAAGTCACCGTCCCGTAACCATCGGCAACGAGAACCTGTTGGGGGAGGCATGGACAACCTGTTCGGCGAACTTCGACTGGGGAACCTGCGGCTGGCACCGCTGGGCGCCCGCCGCCGCACCAAGGTCACCGCGTCCCAGGCCGCCGCGGAGTACACCGGCCGCTGGGGCTGGGCGATCGCCGTCGTCGGCCGGGCCGTCGGCGCCGCCCCGGCCACGTGCCACTGCGGCTCCGCCCGCTGCGCCGCCCCCGGTCTGCACCCCGTGCCCGGCGGCGAGGCCACCGCGCGCACCGCCGACGCCGAGGGCTCCGTCCTGTTCCCCACCGGCCGCGCGTTCGACGTCCTGGACGTCCCCGAGCAGGCCGGCCTCCAGGCGCTGGTCCGGCTGGAGCGGATGGGCACCCAGGTCGGCCCGGTGCTGGCCGCCCCCACCGGGCGGCTGCAGTTCCTGGTCGCCCCCGGCACCGCCCGGCGCCTGCCCGACCTGCTGTACCGGATGGGCTGGGACGACGCCGCGCTGGACCTGACCTGCCACGGCGAGGGCAGCTACGTCGCCGCCCCGCCCACCCTCCTGCCCGGCCTCGGCCCGGTCCGCTGGCTACGCCGCCCCACCCGCGACAACGCGGGCTGCCCGCCCGAGGCCCGTCTGCTGCTCGGCACCCTCGCCTACGCCTGCCACCGCGGCCGCGAGCGCTCCGCGGAACCGGCCTGGATGGCCTCCTGAGAGCAGCGGAAAGGGCCCGCCCCCAGCGGGAGCGGACCCTTCACCGTACGGGGAGGCTCAGTCCCCGATCAGCGCGTCCACGAACGCGCCCGGCTCGAACGGCGCCAGGTCGTCGGCGCCCTCGCCGAGGCCGATCAGCTTGACCGGGACCCCCAGGTCCCGCTGGACCGCGACGACGATGCCGCCCTTCGCGGTGCCGTCGAGCTTGGTCAGCACGATGCCGGTGATGTCGACCACCTCCGCGAACACCCGGGCCTGGATCAGGCCGTTCTGACCGGTGGTGGCGTCGAGCACCAGCAGGACCTCGTCCACCGGGCCGTGCTTCTCGACGACCCGCTTGACCTTGCCCAGCTCGTCCATCAGGCCGGTCTTGGTGTGCAGGCGGCCGGCGGTGTCCACCAGGACGGTGTCCGCGCCCTCGGCGATGCCCTCCTTGACCGCGTCGAACGCGATCGAGGCCGGGTCGCCGCCCTCGGGACCGCGAACGGTCCGCGCGCCGACCCGCTCGCCCCAGGTCTGCAGCTGGTCCGCGGCGGCGGCACGGAAGGTGTCGGCCGCGCCGAGCACGACCTTGCGGCCGTCGGCGACCAGGACGCGGGCCAGCTTGCCGGTGGTGGTGGTCTTGCCGACGCCGTTGACGCCGACGACCAGGACGACGGCCGGGCCCTCCTCGTGCTTGGTCGAGTGGACCGTGCGGTCGGCGTCCTTGCCGATCAGCTCGACGAGTTCCTCGCGCAGCAGTCCGCGCAGTTCCTCGGGGGTCCGGGTGCCGAGCACCTTCACGCGGGTGCGCAGCCGCTCGACCAGCTCCTGGGTGGGGGCCACGCCGACGTCGGCGGTCAGGAGGGTCTCCTCGATCTCCTCCCAGGTGTCCTCGTCGAGGTGCTCGCGGGAGAGCAGCGAGAGCAGGCCCTTGCCGATCGAGTTCTGCGAGCGGGAGAGCCGGGAGCGCAGCCGGACGAGCCGGCCGGCGGTGGGCTCGGGGACCTCGATGGCCGGAGCCACCTCGGCCTCGGCGACCTCGATGGCCTCGGGAGCTTCGACGACCTCGACGGTCCCGGGGCCTTCGGGGCCCTCGGGGAGCTGCACCTCCTCGACGGTGCGTCGCGGCTCCTCGGTCGGCGGCGCGGCCTCCTCACCGACCTGGGGCTCGCTCGGGGTGGTCGGCGGCGCCGTGATGACCGGCGTCTGCGACTTCGGGGGCAGTTGCCGGCGTCGTCTGCCGGAAACGACGAGGCCCGCGATCGCGCCGATGGCGACCACGGCGATGACTACGGCAAGGATCACGTATTCCATAAGCAATTCTCCTTCGTTGGGTCCCTCGATCGAGTGATCCTTCGGTCACCGACGCACGAGCGTCCCCGCCTCCCCTGCGCTGGCCGATGTGCCGTCCGGCACCGGTCAGGGCCTGGCCGTCACGAGGTCGTTCGACGGCTGAGTGAGAAGCCCCCTCGCACGCGAGGGGGAGGGGTCACAACTCACCCAGTATCCGTGATCTGGGGCGCGTCCGAGGGCATCTGCCCCGGCATCGGCCTGCGCCTCAACCCGTGGGCCCGGAGGCACCCGCCTCTTCTCGCCGCCGAGGTCGCACCGCACGCGGTCCGCGTTCGCGGTGCTCCTCCCGCAGGCGCTGGCTGATCACCTGGGAGATGCCGTCGCCCTTCATCGTCACGCCGTAGAGCGCGTCCGCGGACTCCATCGTCAGCTTCTGGTGGGTGATCACGATCAGCTGGGAGCTATCCCGCAGCTCCTCCATGATCCCGATCAGCCGGCGCAGGTTGGTCTCGTCCAGCGCCGCCTCCACCTCGTCCATGACGTAGAACGGGCTCGGCCGGGCCTTGAAGATCGCCACCAGCAGCGCGACGGCCGTCAGCGAGCGCTCGCCGCCGGAGAGCAGGGAGAGCCGCTTGACCTTCTTGCCCGGCGGGCGGGCCTCCACCTCGACCCCGGTGGTCAGCATGTTGTCGGGGTCGGTCAGCACCAGCCGGCCCTCGCCGCCCGGGAACAGCCGGGCGAAGACGCCCTCGAACTGGGCCGCGGTGTCGTGGTAGGCCGAGGTGAACAGCTGCTCGACCCGCTCGTCGACGTCCCGGACGATGTCCAACAGGTCGCGCCGGCTGCGCTTGAGGTCGTCCAGCTGCTCGCCGAGGAACCGGTGGCGCTCCTCCAGCGCGGCGAACTCCTCCAGCGCCAGCGGGTTCACCTTGCCGAGCTGCTGGTACGCCTTCTCGGCCGCCCGCAGCCGCTTCTCCTGCTCGGCCCGCACGTACGGGTACGGCTTCCCCGGCTCCTGCCCCTCCTCGGGCACTGCGACATCAGCGGCCGGCGCCGCGGAGGGCGGGACGGGCTGGTCCGGCCCGTACGAGGCGAGCAGCTCGCCGCCGTCGATGCCGAACTCCTCCAGCGCCCTGGCCTCCAGCTGCTCGATCCGCAGCCGCTTCTCGGCCCGCAGCACCTCGTCCCGGTGGCCCGCGTCGACCAGCTTGTCCAGCTCCTCCTTGAGGCCCCGGCCGTGCTCGCGGTGCTCCCGGAGCTCGGTCTCGCGCTCGACGCGCTCCCGCTCGACGGCCGCCCGCCCGGCGTCCGCACGGGCGAGCGACACCTCCAGGCAGGCCAGCAGCTGCCGGGCACCCGCCGCGACGGCGTTCGCCACCCCGGCGTCGTGCTGCGCGCGCCGACGGCGCTCGGCGGCGCGGGCGCGCGCCTCGCGCTCGGCGCGGGCGGCCCGGTCCAGCTGGTCGGCCCGGCCGGCCAGCGCGCGGACCCGCTCCTCGTGGGTGCGCACGGCGAGCCGCGCCTCCAGTTCGGCCTGCCGGGCGGCCGAGGCGGCCTCGGCCAGTCGCTGCTGCTCGGCCGGGTCCGGCTCGTCCTCCCCCGCGTCCGCCGACTGCTCGGCCGCGGCCAGGCGTTCGGCCAGTTCCTCGGCGGTGGCCAGCAACTGGGCCAGGCCCTCCTCCGCGCGCGCGGCGGCGGCCGCCAGCCGTTCGGCCTCCCCGGCGGCGGCGCGGGCCTGCCCGCCGAGGCGGCCGAGTGCGCCCGCCACCTGGGCCCGTTCCTTCTCCGCCTGCCGCCGCTGGGCGGACAGCCGCTCCACCTCGGCCACCACCTCGCCGCGCCGTTCGGTGAGTTCGGCCAGGCGTCCGGCCGACTCCACGCAGCGGAGGGCGAGTTCGTCGATCGCCCGGGCCGTCTCGTCCACCGCGGCCCGGGTCTCCAGCAGGCTCGGCGCGCCGCCGGAACCGCCCTGGGCGAAGCCGGCGCCGAGCCGGTCGCCGTCGGCGGTGACGGCGCTCAGCGCGGGGTGCTCGCCGATCAGGTGCAGGGCGTCGTCGAGGGTGTCGACGACGGCCACCCCGGCCAGCAGCGTCCGCGCGGCGGCGATCAACTCGGGCGGGCCGTCGACCAGTTCGGTTGCCCAGCGGGCGCCGGCGGGCAACTCCGGCTCGGCGGGGGCGGGTTCGGGCACACCGGAGATCAGCAGCGCGGCCCGCCCGGCGTCGTCGGCGCGCAGCAGGCGCAGCGCCGCGACGGCGGCGGCCGGCGAGTCGACGGCCACCGCGTCGGCCGCGGCCCCGAGCGCGGCGGCGACGGCGATCTCGTGACCGGGGACGATCCGCAGCAGCGCGGCGGCCGGGCCGAGCAGTCCGCCCAGCCGCTCCCCCGCCGCGAGCAGCGCGCCGCTGCCGTCCTTGCGGCGCAGCCCGAGCGCGAGCGCCTCGTGGCGCGCGGTGAGCCCGGCGCGCTCGCGCTCCGCGGCGCCGGCGGCCTCCCGGGCGGCGGCGAGGTCGCGCTCGACGGCGGCGAGCCGCTCCCGGGCGTCGTCGTGGGCGTCGTCGGCCCGCTCGTCGTCCCCGGCGAGGCCGTCGACCTGCTCCTGCAGCTGTTCGAACTCGCCCTGCGCGGCCTCGGCGCGCAGCAGCGCCTCGTCCCTGGCCTCGGTGAGCCGGCCGATCTCGGCCTGCGCCGACGCGGCCTTGGAGCGCGCGGCCACCGCCTGTCCGTGGAGCCGGGCGAGCCCTTCGCGGCGGTCGGCGATGGCCCGGGCGGCGTCCCGCAGCCGGCGTTCCTCGGCGGCCAGGTCGCGTTCCAGCTCGCCCTTGCGTTCGACCGCCTCGGCCAGCGCGTACTGGGCTTCCTCCAGCGCCTCGGCGAGCGCGGCCTCCTCCTCGCGGACGCGCTCGGCCTCGCGTTCGAGCTCCTCGGGGTCCCGTCCGCGCCGTTCCTCGCCCTGTCCCCCGGCGACGGCGTGCCGGGCCCGCGCCTCGGCCAGCCCGATCGTGCCGCGGGTGCGCTCGGCGAGCGCGGAGAGCCGGTACCAGGTCTGCCGGGCGGTCTCCAGGCTCGGGCCGAGCTGCTCGACCTGCGCCTCCAGGACGCGTTCGCGCTGGACGGCGCGGGCCAGCTCCTGCTCGACGGTGGTGCGGCGCAGGCGCAGCGCCAGTTCGTCGGCGATCTCGGCCTCGACGGCCTTGCGGAGGGTGAGCAGGTCGTCGGCGAGCAACCGCAGCCGGGCGTCGCGCAGGTCGGCCTGGATGCCGGCGGCGCGGCGGGCGATCCTGGCCTGCCGGCCGAGCGGACCGAGCTGGCGGCGCAGTTCGGCCACCAGGTCCTGGACGCGGCTGAGGTTGGCCTGCATCGCGTCCAGCTTCCGCAGCGCCTTCTCCTTGCGCTTGCGGTGCTTGAGCACGCCGGCGGCCTCCTCGATGAAGGCCCGGCGGCCCATCGGGTCGGCGTGCAGGACGGAGTCCAGCCGGCCCTGCCCGACGATGACGTGCATCTCGCGGCCGATGCCGGAGTCGGAGAGCAGCTCCTGGATGTCGAGCAGCCGGCAGGTCTGGCCGTTGAGCGCGTACTCGCTGCCGCCGTTGCGGAACATCGTCCGGGTGATGGTCACCTCGGCGTACTCGATGGGCAGCGCGCCGTCGGTGTTGTCGATGGTGAGGCTGACCTCGGCACGCCCGAGCGGGGCGCGCCCGCTGGTCCCGGCGAAGATGACGTCCTCCATCTTGCCGCCGCGCAGCGACTTGGCGCCCTGCTCACCCATGACCCAGGAGAGCGCGTCGACGACGTTGGACTTGCCGGAGCCGTTGGGGCCGACCACGCAGGTGATGCCGGGCTCGAAGCGCAGCGTGGTGCTGGAGGCGAAGGACTTGAACCCGCGCAGCGTCAGACTCTTCAGGTGCACGCGGCCGGTCTCCTCATCGCTCGCCGGGGGTCACGGGCCCCGACGGCGACTGTATCCGGCACGCGGGCGGCCGAAGCCGCCCGGACACGACGAAGGGACGCCACAACCGGGCGTCCCTTGCATGCTGCGTCCCTTTCGGGGCGGCTCAGTGCACAGCGGCGTCGATCTGCGAGGACCGGGCGGGACTCAGGTGAGAGCCGGCTCCCGCTGATCCAGATCGATGCTGTTGAGCAGCGAGTGCTCGTCAGCGACAGCGGTGAGAGCGTCGTTCTCAGCCTGCATCCGAAGGAGCTCGGCTTCAAGGTCCTGGACGCGCTGCTGAAGCCGTCGCATCTCGGAGAGCATTCGCGGGTCGGGGCCGCCGACGTACCCGAGAAGCGCCTTTGCCATGATGAATGGTCCTCCACGCTGAGTGACCGAACCGGAACGGTACAGGTCTAGGGGGAAGGGGGACGCACGCGCGGCGCGCCACCGGAAGTGCCGGTTTGGCACTACGGCACAACCATCGTGAGCTGGGCTCACGAGGGCATGTGCCGACCGGGAAAACGCGGTCGTGTGCGCGGGCTTCCAGCGTCTCACCAAAGACGGAAAGGGTCAACACGATCACCGCACGCTACCGCGCCCCTGTCACCTGCCTGGCGGTGTCGTCACGCCGGGGGTCTCGGGCCGGGTCCACCACGTGCTCGTGGATCATCGTTCGATGCGGAGTCAACCACGAGTCTGCCCGGATGGCAACCGTATGACACCGACGGTTGAGGATCTTTTCCGGCGGGCCCGGGCGGGGCTGGGTTCAGCGGATCTCGAAGCCCTCGTAGCCGGTGCCGACGGCGGTCCAGATCTCGGTCACGCCGCTCACGCCGCCGGGCGTGTCGGGGCCGCGGAGCAGGGCGAGCAGCAGTTCGCAGTCGGCGGCGAGGCCCTCGGCCACCACCTGGACCCGGCCGTCGCCGAGGTTGCTCGCGTAGCCGGTCAGGCCGATCTCCAGCGCCCGCGCCCTGGTCCACCAGCGGAAGCCGACCTCCTGGACCTTTCCCCGGACCCAGGCGGTCACCCGGACCGGTTCCTCGCTGTGGGCGTCTCGACCGTGCATGCCCCGACCCTAACCGGCCGCGAGGCCCGCTCACAGCTGCGCGGGGCCCTCCACCGTCCACCCCGGGCTGTGGACCTGCGGGTGCAGCTCGCCGCGCCGGGCCTCGCGGCCGCAGGTGCGGCAGACCCAGGCCGGGTCGAAGGCGTGCGGCTCGTGCCCCTCGGACTCGTGGTCCCTCCATCGAGCAGGGCCGGCCGGGCAGGGCGGTGGGGGCCGACGGGAGCGGGCCGGGGGTGTCAGGGGTCACAGCGCCGGCACGCCACACAGGGTTGCGTTCTCACACCCGGACCGAACGGCACTGCGGCCCCGCCGGAGGATCCGGCGGGGCCGCAGTGGGGCGTGCGTCAGGTCAGCGGGTCACCAGTCGCCGCCGCCACCGCCGAAGTCGCCGCCACCGCTCCAGTCACCGCCGCTGAAGTCCGCGGCGTTGAAGTCCGCCCCGGTGAAGTCGCCGCCGTCGTACTGGTCCTGGTAGCCGTGGTGGCCGGACTCCATCATCGGCGCCGCGGCGTAGGCCGGGCTGCTGAACGTCGAGCCGAGCACGGTGCCGACCAGCAGGCCGGGCAGCAGGCCGCCGCCGAAGCTGCTGTAGTAGCCGCCCGCGTACGGGGCGTAGGCCGGGCCGGCGTTCCAGTACGGCTGCGGGCCGTACTCGGTGTCGACCGTGCGGACGGCCGGGTCGAGGCCGGCCGCGACGCGGTCCGCGTCGGCCTGGCAGACCGGGACGCTGCGGGCCGAGCCGCCGGCCGGGGCCCACTCGACGTCCTTGACGGACGGACCGTGGCGCGGGTCCATGAAGCACGGGGGACGGCGCTCGGGCAGCGGGCGCTTGTCGCGCCGGGCGGCCAGGGTGGCCAGCGCGAACCGGCCGTCCTCGATCGTCTCGGTGACGACCTTGACGTCCTCGGGCTTCTTCGCCTCGTCCATCAGGCGCTTGGCCTTCTCGTACGAGTCCAGCGCGTGGCTGTAGTCGGTGCGCTGGACGTCGTCGGCGTCGGCGGCACGCGGGTTGAAGTCGAGGCGCTCCAGCTCGACGCCGTAGGCGGTGATGTCCTCGTCGACCACGCGGCGCAGCTGCTCCAGCTCGGCGCGGGCCTGCTCCTCCTTGCGCTTCTTGGCGCGGCGGAACAGGAAGAAGACGCCGGCGCCGGCCAGGGCGAGCAGCATGACCGGGATGACCACCCAGGCGATCGAGGTGCTGTGGTTCACGCCGGTGCCCTTGGTCTGCGGGGCGGCCTGGTCGACGAAGTCGTTCAGGGTGGCGTTGATGTCGCCCTTGTCGGCGCGGGCGACGGCACCGGAGATCCGCTCCGCGGCGCCGACGCCCATCGCGCCACGGTCGGCGTGGGCCAGGAACCCGCCGGTCCCGCGCCAGACACCGTAGACGCCGTCGATGCCCACCAGGGTGCGCAGATCGGTGAGGATGGTGTCCTTGTTGGCGCTGTCGGGAACGACCGCAATGAAGATCGGCTTGTCGGCCTTCTCGATCTTTTGGGTCAGGGCGTCCGCCTGCGCCTGGCTGAAGCGGTCCAGCATCGTCGGGGCGACGTAGACCTGGCCCTTCTTCAGGGTGGCCGCGGCGTCGCTCAGGCCGCCGGCGGCGGAGGCCGCCGGAGCGAGCAGGAGCAGAAGCCCGAGCAGCGTCGCCGCGACCACGGCGAGCGGCCCGGTGCCCCGGGAACGTCGAGCAAGGGTTCTCATAACCCCCGACGCTACCGCGACTGGCGGCGAAGCACGCCATACCCTTCGCATACTGGTCATGGTGAGACTCCCCGCCGTCCGCCGGGGCCGTCCCCATCCTCGGGGATGATGTTTCCCCCGGTCGTCCCTGAACCGGGTGATCGGCGGGAACCGCGACAGGCGTCCGGGCGTACGTTCCGGCGGGCCCGGAGCGGTCGAGGGGGGTGCCCTGACCGTATCGTGCGGACGGGCCCGGTGGTCCCGGACCGCCGGACCCATTGCCTGTTCTTGACCCAACGCCCCTCGTGGCTTCCACCCCTTGATCGGAGTGCTCGGTGATCATCGGCCTCGTCACCGCCGTGACGGCATCCGCCTGCTACGGCACCGGCTCGGTCCTGCAGGCCGTCGGATCCCGCCGGTCCGCCCGCGAGGAGGCCGCCAAGGGCGCCACCACCGCCATCACCGAGCACGGCGGGCCGAGCCTCTCCTCGACCGCGAAGGCCGCCGTCACCTGGGAGTTCATCCTCGGCTCCGCGCTCGACCTGATCGGCTTCCTGCTGGGCGCACTCGCCGCCCGGCTGCTGCCGCTGTTCCTCTCCCAGACCATCATCAGCGCCAACCTGGTGATCACCGCGGTGCTGAGCATCAAGCTGCTCGGCATCCGGCTCAAGCAGTTGGAGTGGGCGTCGATCGGCGTGCTCTGCTCGGCGCTGGTGCTGCTGGCCGTCGCGGCCGGCCCGGAGGGCGGACACCACGCGGACATGTCCTTCCACTGGTGGCTGCTGATCGTCACCACCGTCCTGCTGGCCGGCGGCAGCCTGCTGGTGCGGCGGATGGGCGCGAAGGGCGCGATCGTCGCCGGCCTGCTCTCCGGCCTCGGCTTCGGCGGCCTGGGCATCGGCGTGCGCATCCTCGACGGCCTCGACCCGTTCCAGCTCGGCACGCTGCTCTCCGACCCGGCGCTGTACGCGGTCCTGATCGGCGGGCTGGGCGGCATGTACGTGCACACGGTCGCGCTGCAGATCGGCTCGGTGAACGGCGCGACGGCCGCCCTGGTGGTCGGCGAGACGGTGCTGCCCGGCGTGGTCGGCGTCCTGTGGCTCGGCGACTCGTCCAAGGCCGGCCTGGCCTGGCTCGGCGTGGTCGGCTTCCTGCTCGCGGTGGTCTCCGCCGTCGGCGTCGCCTACTTCGGCCAGGGCGACCACGGCGCCCTCGGCGAGGCGGCCCAGCAGAAGGCCGAACTCGCCCACAAGTAGCGGGAGTTCTCAGCCCCCGCTGCGGGCCCGCGGCACGCGCTGGCAGCGGGGGCAGAAGTAGCTGGAGCGGTTCATCCAGGCCGACCGGCGGATCGGGGTGCCGCAGCGGCGGCAGGGCTCGTGCTCGCGGCCGTACGCGTCGAGGTCCCGCGAGAAGTAGCCGCTCTCGCCGTTCACGTTGACGTACAGGCTGTCGAAACTCGTGCCGCCGACGGCCAGTGCGGCGGTCATCACGTCCCGGGCGCTGGCCAGCAGAACGGCGGCCTGCGGGCGCGTGAGCGTCGCGGTCGGCCGGTCGTAGTGCAGCCTGGAGCGCCAGAGCGCCTCGTCGGCGTAGATGTTGCCGACCCCGCTGACCAGCGTCTGGTCGAGCAGCGCGCGCTTGACGGTGGTGCGCCTGGAACGCAGCGCGGCCACGAAGGCGTCGTCGTCGAAGCGCGGGTCGAGCGGGTCGCGGGCGATGTGCGCGATGGAGACCGGCGTCCCCTCCGGGTCGCCCTCCTCGGCCTCCTCGACCGCGAGGCCGCCGAAGGTCCGCTGGTCGACGAAGCGCAGTTCGCGCCCGCCGTCGGTGAAGCGCAGCCGCACCCGCAGGTGCGTCTCGTCGGGCACCGACGGGTCCTGGACGAGGAGTTGGCCGCTCATCCCGAGGTGGCCGATCAGCGAGAAACCCGCACCCGTGCCCGCCAGCGGCAGCCACAGGTACTTGCCGCGGCGCTGCGCGGTGCCGAGCGTCGCCCCGGTCAGCCGGGCGGCGAAGTCGGCCGCGCCGGCGGGCTGGCGGCGCACCGCGCGCGGGTGCAGCACCTGGACGTCGGCGACGGTCCGTCCGGCGACCCAGTTCGCCAGACCGCGGCGGACGACCTCGACCTCGGGGAGTTCGGGCACGGGAGAACGCCTCCTGCGGCTAGGGATCGGCAGGAGGAAAG
Organism: Kitasatospora sp. NPDC001660; assembly: GCF_053596725.1. NCBI lineage: Bacteria > Bacillati > Actinomycetota > Actinomycetes > Kitasatosporales > Streptomycetaceae > Kitasatospora > Kitasatospora sp. NPDC001660. The sequence goes on from NZ_JBSFGU010000037.1 coordinate 68,101, forward strand.
GCTACTGCGCTCCGGCGGGCAGCCGGTCGGCGTACTTCTCCTTGATCGCGCGCCAGGCACTCTCGGCGGCCTTCTGCTCGGCCTCCTTCTTCGAGCGGCCGACGCCGCTGCCGAAGTCCTCGCCGGCCACCCGGGCCGCCGCGGTGAAGGTCTTCTCGTGGTCCGGACCGGACTCCATGACCACGTACTCGGGCACGCCGATGCCCACCGAGGCGGTGAGCTCCTGCAGGCTGGTCTTCCAGTCCAGGCCCGCGCCCAGCTGAGAGGACTCCTCGATCAGCGGGTCGAACAGGCGGTGGACGAACTCGGTGGCCGCGTCCAGACCCTTGTCCAGGTAGACGGCGCCGATGACGGCCTCGACGGTGTCCGCGAGGATCGACGACTTGTCCCGGCCGCCGGTGCCCTCCTCGCCCTTGCCGAGGCGGATGAACGCGCCCAGGTCCAGACCCCGGCCGACGTCCGCGAGCGCGCGGGAGTTGACCACCGCGGCGCGCAGCTTGGCGAGGGTGCCCTCGGGGACGTCCGGGTGGACGCGGTAGAGGGTGTCCGTCACCACGAGGCCCAGCACCGAGTCGCCCAGGAACTCCAGGCGCTCGTTGGTGGGCAGCCCACCGTTCTCGTACGCGTACGAGCGGTGGGTCAGGGCACGTACCAGAAGGGCGCGCTCAAGCGTGTACCCGAGGCGCCCTTCCAGGACGTCGTATTCGGTCGAAGCCGGCCCACCGGCCTTGCCACCGCCCGAAGAACCCTTCGGGGCGGAGGACGCCTTGCGGGTGGAGTTACCGTCCGACATCGATCCGTGCACCCCGCCGATCAGACCGAGAGGACCTGGCGACGGTTGTACGTGCCACAGCTCGGGCACGCGATGTGCGCCAGCTTCGGCTCGTGGCAGCGGTCGCACGCCACGAGGGCCGGGACGACGGCCTTCCAGTTGGAACGGCGGTGGCGCGTGTTGCTGCGCGACATCTTCCGCTTCGGAACAGCCACGGCTACTTCTCCTGGTTCTCGGCGGCACCCTCACGGGTGTCGCTGTTCTTGTTTCCCAACCGCCCGTTAGCGGCTTCGCCGCGGGCCTCGTCGCCGGGGGCGGCGGAGAGTCCCTGCAGAGCCGCCCACCGGGGGTCGACGGCGTCGTGGTGGTGCGCCGGGTCGTCGCTCAGGCGCGCTCCGCACTCGGAGCACAGGCCCAGGCAGTCGTCCTGGCACACCGGCTGCAGCGGCAGTGCGAGCACCACCGCGTCACGCAGCACCGGCTGGAGGTCGAAGAAATCGCCCTCCAGGCGGTAAGTCTCTTCCTCCGAGTCCTCGTCGAGGTCCTCGGCCCCGGCGGTCCGGGCGCGGTGACGCTCGTCGGACTCCGGGTAGTAGTACAGCTCCTGGAAGTCCACGTCGATGTCGAACTCGACGGGCTCCAGGCACCGGACGCACTCGCCCTCGACGCGGGCCTCGGCGGTGCCGGTGACCAGCACGCCCTCGACCACGGACTCCAGGCGGAGCTCCAGCTGGATCTCGCTCTTCTCCGGGACGCCGATCACGTCGGTGATCCCGAAGCCCTCGGGGGCCTCCAGGGTGCGGGAGACCTTGCGCAGCGAACCCGGACGACGGCCCAGCTCGTGCGTGTCGAACACGAGGGGGTCGCGGTGGTCGAGGCGGTTCAAGGTGTCCTGACTTCCATGGAGATCGATCGGTGAGGCCCCATGCGCGTCGGCGCCCCGAGGGCAAGCCGACAGTCCGACATGGAGAGGCCGGAGTGGTCAGACTACCGGAGACTCCCGCCAGGCCCAACTTCGGTCCCGGAGGACCGCCCCGGGGCCGGTGGTCAGCGCCCGCCGAGCTCCCGGAGCCTGGTCATGTCGATCATGCTGGTGTCGAAGAAGCTCGTCTCGTCCAGACCGTGCTGCTGCTGCGGCGCGGCCGGCGGGGCGGCGGGCTGCTGCGGGTAGTTGTAGGCGTCGTACTGCTGCGCGCCGTAGCCCTGTTGCTGCTGCGGATAGCCGTAGTCCCCGTGCTGCTGGGCCGCGTAGTCCCCGTGCTGCTGCGGGTACGCACCCGTGGCGTCCTGCTGCTGGTGGCCCCACTGGGCTCCGTACGGGTCGCCCTGGGCGGCCGGGTCGAAGCCGCCGCCGTACACCTCGGCGTACTGCCCGCCCTGCTGCTGGGCCGCCGCGTACTGGTCGGTGCCGGGGTTCTGCCAGTCGGCCGCGGCCGGGGTCTGCTCCGGCCAGCTCTGCTGCTGCGGCACGTCCTCGCGGTACCAGGCGAGGTCCTCGCCGTCGCCATCGGCGGCGAAGCCCGCCGCGACCGCCTCGGCCCGCTCCTTGGCCTGCTGCGCCTCGTCGGCGGCGGCCAGGTAGGCGCCCAGCTCGTCGATCGGCCGCTTGCCGAGGAGCTTGTCACGGCCCTTGCCGACGGCCTCCAGGGTGGCGCTGAGCACGTTCTCCAGGGTGGCGAGCTTCACATCGACGTACTCGTCGACCTCGGGGCTCGGGCTGACCCGCTGCGGCCGGAACTCCTCGCCGTCCGGCTCGCCGTCGTGCTCGGCCTCGAAGACGCTGGAGTCACCGCGCAGCTTGGTCCGGCCGCGGCCGACGGCGCCGAGCGTCTTGGTCAGCACCACCTCGAAGTTGGCGAGCTTGCTGTCCACGTAGTCGTCGGCCTCGGCCCGCTTGGTGTCCACCTCGGCGCGCGCCCCGGCGAGGATCCGGTCGGCCTCGGCCTGGGCCCGGCGGACCACCTCGGTGTCCGAGATCAGGGAGCCGCGCTCGGCGTGCGCCCCCTGGATGATCCGGTCGGCCTCGGCCTGGGCGCCGGCCACCACCTGCTCGTGGTCGGCCATCACCGACTGCGCCTGGGCCAGTTCGGCGGGCAGGGCCGCCTTCAGGTCGTTGAGCAGGCCGATCAGCTCGGCCCGGTTCACCACGCAGGAGGCCGACATCGGCATCGAGCGGGCGTTCTCGATCGCCGCGACGATCTCGTCGACCTTGTTCTGCACGTCCACGGGGCTTCGTCTTTCCGTGTGCCGCCGACGGTCCGGCGGAGGCAGGCCCGGCGCGGTGCAGCTCACCGCAGGGCAGGAATACAGACTGTACGGCCCCCGCGCGACGAGCTCACAACGCCCGAGCCGAACCGACCTCCGCCACTCAGGACAATCCGTGACGAACCGGCAAAAAGGGGCGAACGGCCGACTACTGCTCGGCCTTGCGCTCCGCGATCCGCTCGACCAGCCGGTCGTGCACCGTCTCCGGCAGCAGGTGCGAGACGTCACCGCCGTACGAGGCGACCTCCTTGACCAGCGTCGAGGAGAGGAAGCTGTACGTCGGCGAGGTCGGCACGAACAGCGTTTCCACGCCGGTCAGGCCGTGGTTCATCTGCGCCATCTGCAGCTCGTAGTCGAAGTCGCTGACCGCGCGCAGACCCCTGATGATCGCGGGGATGCCGCGCTCCCGGCAGAAGTCCACCAGCAGGCCGTGGTGCGACTCGACCACCACGTTGCCGAACTCGGCGGTGACCTCCTCGATCAGGCCGATCCGCTCCTCGATGGTGAACATGCCCTGCTTGTTCCGGTTGATCAGGACCGCGACATGCACCACGTCGTACAGCTTCGAGACGCGCCCGATGATGTCGATGTGGCCGTTGGTGATCGGGTCGAACGAACCGGGACAGACGGCTCGGCGCATGGCGTGTGCTCCCTCGTGGGGTGACGGCTGCTGCGGGCCGCGGCCCGCTACTCGTGATCGCTGGCTTCGGCGGCGGCGCGACCGTACCAGAGCGTGCCCTCGCCGTAGCGGCGGGAGCGCAGCACCTCGAAGCCGTCGGGCCAGCCGAACTCTCCGCCGCGGGTGCTGCGCTCCACGGTGACGAGTGCGTCGTCCGCGAGCCAGCCTCCAGCCAACAGTGTGATCAGCATCTCGCGCAGTTCCTCGTCCGTCACGGCGTACGGCGGATCGAGGAACACCAGGTCGTAGGGGGTCTGCGGAGGCGGCCCGACGATCACCTTCTCCGCCTTGGCGGCCCGTACCTCGGCGCCCGGCAGGCCGACCGTGCGGACGTTCTCCCGGATCACCCGGGCCGCCTGGCTGTCGGCCTCGACCAGCAGGACGTGCTCGGCGCCGCGCGACAGCGCCTCCAGGCCGACCGCGCCCGATCCGCCGAACAGGTCCAGCATCCGGGCCCCGTGCAGGGGACCGCGCAGCGCCTCCAGGGTGGAGAACATCGCCTCGCGGGCCTTGTCGGAGGTCGGGCGGGTGCCCCGGCCGGGCGGTACGGCCAGCCGGCGGCCGCCGGCCGACCCGGCGATCACGCGGGTCATGGTGGTGGAAGGTCCTTTCGTCGCTGCGCGCCCACGCTATCCCGACCACCGCTCCCCGCTCACGCCGAGCGTCCCGCCCCGAGCCGAAGGGGCGCGCCGGCGGGTGACAGCCGCGGCCCGGCGGGGCATCCCGTCGGGCCGCGGTCGCGCACTCGGGCGGTCAGCCGGCCTCGGAGCCCGCCGACTGGGCCGGGACGGCCGCGCCGAGCAGGGCCGGCGAGGCGTAGCGGGACCAGGACAGGCAGCCGTCGGGCGGGCAGAACTCGGGGCGGCGCGGGTCGTGCCCGAGCTCGCGCAGCTTGGTGCGGACGGAGTCGGGCGTGCGGCCGAACCGGGCGGCGATCCGGGCGACGGTCTCGCCGTCGTGGAACCGCCGGACCAGCTCCTCCTCGTGCTGCGGCACCCAGGGGGCGCCGTGGCCGGGGTACAGCTCGCGCAGCACGTCGCGGTCGGGGATGGGCTCGGAGACGTCGGCGACGATCGCCAGCGCCCGCAGCGCGCGGTTGAGCGCGATCCGCAGCGAGGCGACGTCCTCGACCGGCAGGCGGAGCCGACCCGAGGCGAGCGGCGCGGCGGCCGCCCCCTCGCGCCAGCCGGTCAGGGTGAGGGTGACCTCGCGGTCGTCGTCGCTGGCGAGTTCGATCCGGAAGACCTTGTCGCCCAGCGGGAGCTCGTTGAGATGACGGAATGCCATGGCAGGACCCCCAAGTGTCGCGCCAGGTACGCACCTTGGGGGTGCGCCCTGAACACCTTCATTCTCCCGCGGGGGTCTGACAATTCCGGGGCCGTGCGGGCCCGCTCAGCCCTTCTCCATGTAGGCCGCGCGGTCCTCGTCGATGAGGCTCTCCAGCGCGGTGCGCAGCTCCGGGTGGGCGGCGAGCTCCGGGTCCTCGGCGACCAGCCGGGTGGCCTCGGACCGGGCGGTGACGATGACCTCCTCGTCCTCCAGCACCGAGAGCACCTTGAGCGAGGACCTCACGCCGGACTGCGCCTGGCCCAGCACGTCGCCCTCGCGGCGCTGTTCGAGGTCGATCCGGGACAGCTCGAAGCCGTCCAGCGTGCCGGCCACCGCGTCCAGCCGGGCCCGGGCCGCGCTGCCCGCGGGCATGTCGGTGACCAGCAGGCACAGGCCCGCCGCGCTGCCGCGGCCCACCCGGCCGCGCAGCTGGTGCAGTTGGGAGACGCCGAAGCGGTCGGCGTCCATGATGACCATCGCGGTGGAGTTGGGGACGTTGACGCCGACCTCGATCACCGTGGTGGCGACCAGGACGTCCACCTCGCCGGCCGCGAACCGGCGCATCACGTCGTCCTTGGCCTCGGGGGCGAGCCGGCCGTGCAGGATCTCCACCCGCAGGCCGCTCAGCGGGCCCTTCACCAGCTTCTCGGCGGTCTCCACCACCGAGAGCGGGGGCCGCCGTTCGTCGCTCTGGGCGCCGACGTCGGCGATGTCCTCGAAGTCGTCCTCCTCGGCCGGCCCGCGCTTCTTCTTCGCCGGCTCGGCGCCGGGCTCCTCGTCCCCGATGCGGGGGCAGACGACGTACGCCTGGTGGCCCTTGTCGACCTCCTCGCGGACCCGCTCCCAGGCGCGGGTGAGGAAGTTGGGCTTCTCGACCGCCGGCACGACGTGGGTGGAGATCGGCGAGCGGCCGGCCGGGAGCTGGTCCAGGACGGAGGTCTCCAAGTCCCCGAAGACCGTCATCGCGACCGTGCGCGGGATCGGGGTCGCGGTCATCACCAGCAGGTGCGGCGGCTGTTCGCCCTTGGCGCGCAGCGCGTCCCGCTGCTCGACGCCGAAGCGGTGCTGCTCGTCGACGACGACGAGACCGAGGTCCTGGAACTGGACCTTGTCCTCGATCAGCGCGTGGGTGCCGATGGCGATCCCGGCGTCCCCGCAGGCCATGTCGAGCAGCGCCTGACGGCGGGCCGGGGTGCCCATCGAGCCGGTGAGCAGCACGACCCGGGTGCCGAGGTCGGAGCCGCCGAGCATGCCGCCCTCGGCCAGGTCGCCCATCATCTCGACGATCGAACGGTGGTGCTGCTGGGCGAGCACCTCGGTGGGCGCGAGCAGGACGGCCTGGCCGCCGGCGTCCACCACGGCGAGCATCGCGCGCAGCGCGACGAGCGTCTTCCCCGATCCCACCTCGCCCTGGAGCAGCCGGTGCATCGGGTGCTCGCTCGCGAGGTCGGCGGCGATCTCGGCGGACACCTTCTGCTGCCCCTCGGTGAGGGTGAACGGCAGCCGCTCGTCGAACGCGTCCAGCAGGCCGCCCTCGCGGGCCCTGCGCGGCTTGGCGGGCAGGGCGGACTCGGCGGCCCGGCGCTGCGCGAGGGCGACCTGGAGGACGAAGGCCTCGTCCCAGCGCAGCCGGCTCTGGGCCCGCTCGCGGTCGGCCTGGCTGCGCGGGCGGTGGATCAGCTCCAGGGCCTCGGGCAGCGGGATCAGCCCGTGCCGTTCGCGCAGTTCGGCGGGCAGCGGCTCGCCGACGTCGCCGAGGTGCTTGGTGAGCGCGGTCTCGACGCAGATCGACAGCTTCCAGCTGGGCATCTGGGCGCTCGCGCCGTACACCGGGATGAGCCGGCCGGCGAACTGCTGCGCCGCGTCCCCGGCCCCGCTCGACGCAGCCGCCTCCTCGTCGAGCAGCTGGTAGTCCGGGGAGACCAGCTGGCGGGTGCGGTTGAAGACGCCGACCTTGCCCGCGAACAGGCCCTGGGCGCCGGCCCTGAGCTCCTTCTGCCGCCAGCCCTGGTTGAAGAACACCAGCGAGAGCCGGCTGCGGCCGTCGGTGACGACGACCTCCAGCCGGTCGCCCTTGCGGCCGCGGAACGGGATGAGCGTGACCTTCTCGATCCGCGCCAGCACGGTGACGTGCTCGTCGATCTCCAGCTCGTCCAGGCTGGTGAGCTGGCCGCGTTCGACGTAGCGGCGGGGGTAGTGGTGCAGCAGGTCCCCGACCGTGCGCAGCTTGAGGCTGTCGGCGAGCACCTTCGCGGTGCGGTCGCCGACGAGCTTGGTCAGTGGTTCATCGAGAGCGCCCATCAGGCCCCTGTTTACACCACGGGACCGACGAACCGGGCCACGCTGCCTCGTTCGGGCCCGCCCGGCCCTACTCGACCCCGATCAGCAGCGGGGCCGACTCCCGGCCGCCGTGGAAGACCACCGTGTCCACCTCGGGCCGCCCCTGGCGGACGTGGGCGACCAGGTGCTCGGCGAGCGCCTCGTCGGCGCCCTCGCCGAGGATGAGGGTGACGAGTTCGCCGCCCGCGCCGAGCATCCGGTCCAGCACGCTCGCCCCGACCTCGGCCGGCCCGGCGCCGATCACCGCGACGTCCCCGTCGATCAGGCCGAGCACGTCCCCGGCCTGGCAGACCCCGGCCATCGTCCAGGACTCCCCCTCGGCGACGGCGAGTTCGGCGTACCGGGTGGCCCCGGCCGCGGAGGTCATGGCGACCACGTCCTCGTCGAAGCGGCGACCGGCCTCGTGCACCGCGAGCGCCGCGAGCCCCTGCACCGGCGAGCGGGTGGGCAGGACGGCGATCCGCACGCCCTCCTCGCGGAGCTGGTCGGCGGCGGCCCCGGCGGCGGCGCGCAGTTCGGGGTCGTTGAGCAGCAGGACGACCTCGCGCGCGCCCGAGCGCCGGACGGCGGCGGCGAGTTCGGCGCTGGCCGTCGGGCGGTCCGGGTCGGCCCGGAGCACGACGGCGCCGGCCTGCTCGCAGAGTTCGGCGAGGCCCTCGCCGCACACCACGGAGAGCACCGCGCGCGCGGGCTCCTCGCGCTCGCCCGGCTCGGCGGCGGCGCCGGAGCGGGCGGCGGCCTCGGCGAAGTGCGTGATCCTGATCTGGTGCGGCCGGCCGGCCCCGATGCCGGCCTCGACGGCGGCGCCGGCGTCGTCCACGTGGACGTGCACGTTCCAGAGGCCGTCGCCGCCGCCGATGACGAGCGAGTCGCCGAGCCCGCCGAGCCGCTCGCGCAGCGCGGGCAGGGCGTCGTCGGGGGCGTCCAGCAGGTAGATGACCTCGAACGCGGGGTGGCCCGGGCCGGGCGGCCGGACGTGCACCTCGCAGCTCTCCAGCGCCCGGACGTCCCCGCGCAGCGCGACCGGTCCCATCGGCTGGTGCCCGGCGACGGCGTCGGCGAGCGCGCCGAGGACGGCCACCAGGCCGCGCCCGCCGGCGTCGACGACCCCGTTCTCGGCGAGCACGGCGAGCTGCTCGGGGGTGTGCCGCAGCGCGTCCCGGGCGGCCCGGTACGCGGTGTCGGCGACCTGCGCGAGCCCGTCCCCGGCCCGGACGGCCTCCCTGGCGGCGACCCGGGCGACGGTCAGCAGGGTGCCCTCGACGGGCTCCGCGACGGCCTGGTAGGCGGACTCGGCGGCCCGCTGGAGGGCGGCCCGCAGCTGCTCGGCCCCGCCGCCCTCGGCCAGCGTCTCGGCGGTGCCGCGCAGCCACTGGGCAAGGATCACCCCGGAGTTGCCACGGGCGCCGAGCAGCGCGCCGCGGGCCATCGCCCGGATCGCGTCGGCCAGGCCGGGGGCCGGCTCCGCGGCGGGGTCGGCGAAGCGGCTCTCCACCTCGGCGGCGGCCGACTCGACGGTCAGGTAGAGGTTGGTGCCGGTGTCGCCGTCCGGGACGGGATAGACGTTGAGCGCGTCGATCTCCTCGCGCGCCTGGCCGAGCGCGCGCAGGGCGAGCTGGCACCAGGTGCGCACGGCCGGGGCGTCGAGCGTGTGCAGCACCAGGTCTCCTCCGGATGGGACGCCGCGGTGGCCCGAGGGGCGGCAGCACGTTCAGGGCAGCGGCGAGGGGTGATACCGGCAGGTTATCGGGGGCCGGGAGGGGCCGCCCGGACCGTCGTCCGGAGCGATCACCCGGCCGGTCATGGTAGTTTCGTCGAACGGAAGCAAGCGTTGTATGCTCTTCCGGTTGCCTGGAACAATCCGGGCTCACCCTTTGGTCCGCTCCGGTTCACGCGAGTGCTCCGGTGGCCCTTCGGGTTTTCGAACGTAAATGATCTGAAGTCTTGGAGTGACTCCTGTGGCTGCCAACTGCGACGTCTGCGGCAAGGGGCCGGGCTTCGGCAACAGCATCTCCCACTCGCACCGCCGTACCCCCCGTCGTTGGAACCCCAACATCCAGACGGTGCGCGCTGTGATTGGGCGGACGCCGAAGCGGCTCAACGTCTGCACCTCGTGCATCAAGGCCGGTAAGGTCTCGCGCTGACGCGCAGACCGGCATGCCGGTCCTCCAGTGAAGCCGGTTCATCCTCGGATGGACCGGCTTCACTGTTCTCCGGACTCACCGGTGGTGGGGGGGGGGGGCCGGGGGCGGGCCCCCCCCCCCCCCAGTCCGCAAACCGCAATAAAAAAACAACAAAAAAACAAGGGGGGGTGGGGGGGGGGTTGGTTGTGTTGTG
>NZ_JBSFGU010000038.1:0-76396 GCF_053596725.1 Kitasatospora sp. NPDC001660
CGACGTTTCAAACTCTAGCCGATCCCCGCTCCGAAAAGCGAATCCAGCCGCAATCCAATAAAACGTGCACGCCGAATACGCACCGAGCCGCGACAGGTCGCGACCCAGCCCGAACCGGGAAGTGGTGTTTCAGAGGATTGGCTGCCCCGGGACCGTCCGCGCCGACGCGTGTCCGGTGCTCCCTGCCAGGCAGCTCGAAGAACATTAGACCTCTCGGGAGGCCGAGTCAAGCGCGGGTTCCCGCTCCTCGGGGGCCTCCTCGGCGGTCTCGTCGGCCGGCAGCTGGAACGCCAGGACGGCCACGTCGTCGTCGTGCTCCGAGGTCACGCCCATCGCCCGGAGCAGGCGGGCGCAGATCACCTCGGGTGCGCCGATCGCGCCGGTGAGGGTGCGGGCGAGGAGGTCGAGGCCCTGGTCGATGTCCTCGTCGCGGCGTTCGACGAGGCCGTCCGTATAGAGGACGCCGGTCGTCCCGGGCAGGAGGCGCAGCGTGTGCGAGACGTGCAGGCCGCCGCCGGTGCCGAGGGGCGGGCCGTTCTGTTCCTCGCTGCGCAGGATGGTTCCGTCGGGGCAGCGCAGGAGCATCGGGAGGTGGCCGGCGGAGGCGTAGGAGAGGGTGTGGCGCCGCGGGTCCCAGACGGCGTAGGTGCAGGTGGCGATCTGGTTGGCGTCGATCTCCATGGCGAGGCCGTCGAGCAGGCGCATCACCTCGTGCGGCGGGAGGTCGAGGCGGGCGTACGCGCGGACGGCGGTGCGCAGCTGGCCCATCACGGCGGCGGCGCGCAGGCCGCGGCCCATCACGTCGCCGATGACGAGCGCGGTGCGTCCGCCGCCGACGGCGATGACGTCGTACCAGTCGCCGCCGACCGCCGCCTCGGCGCCGCCGGGCTGGTAGGTGGCGGCGACGCGGAGGTCCGCGGGCTGGTCGAGTTTCTGTGGGAGCAGGCTGCGCTGGAGGGTGACGGCGGCCTCGCGCTGGCGGCGTTCGGCCTCGCGGAGCCGGGCGGCGGCGAGGACCTGGTCGGTGACCTCGGCGGCGAAGATGAGGACGCCGGTGGGCGGGCCGTCGGTCGGGGTGTCGCGGGTGTCGCGGGTGTCGCCGGTGCCGAGCGGGACGCAGGAGACGTTGTAGTAGCGGTTGCCGGTGAGGCCGAGGATGCAGCGCGCCTTGACGCTGCGGGGCCGGCCGCCGCGGATGACCTGGTCCATGAGCGGCAGGACGCCGAGGGTGCCGAGTTCGGGCAGGGCCTCGCACGCGGGCAGGCCGGTGGGGCGGTCGCCGAAGAGTTCGCGGTAGGCGCGGTTGGCGTAGGCGAGCTGGTGCAGCGGGCCGTAGGTGACGGCGACGGGGGCGGGGATGCGGTTGAGGACCTCGCGCAGGTGCTGGGGTTTGTGCGGGTCGAGGAGTTCGGCCGCGGTGGCGAGGCTGGTCGGGTCGCGCGGGCCGGGGACCACGACGTCGCCGGAGGGCACGCCGTCCTCCGTGCCGACCGCGGTCTGCGGGGCGGCACGCCAGGGGACTCCGGTGAGCCGGGCGCTCCAGCGCATGAGGTTCAAACGACGGCCGCTTCCTCGGTTTCCAGTCATATCATCACTTTTTGTGTGCACATCAACACACGGGGTAATGACTCGGTTGAGGCTGATCCTGTCAGGCGGAGGCCCGATTCCGGAAGTCGCGCGTGTCCGGCGTGGCCGTCCGGTCGGTCACGCCGGGGCGTCCGGCCCGTGCTCGGGGCGCGGTCCGAACCCCGCCTCGAACTCAGAACGCGGGTGTTCCGGCGTTCCGAGCGACACCACTTCCCGGGAGAACAGCCCGCCCAGCACCCAGTCCATCAGCACCCGCACCCGTCGGTCCGCGCTCGGCAGCCGGCGCAGGTGTCGGGCGCGGTGCAGCCACCAGGCCCGGCGTCCGGTGAGCCGCCCGCCGCGCCTGGTGCGGGCGACGGCGCGGCGCAGGCCGAGTGAGGTCGAACAGGCGACCGGACCGGGCCGGTACTCGGCGAGGGCGGGCGAGTGCGGGCCGCCGTCCAGGGCGACGGCGATGTTCCGCGCGAGCAGTTCGGCCTGGGCGAAGGCGTGCTGGACGTTGGGCGCGCAGGGGGCGCCGTCCGCGTGCGGGTCGGGCACGGCCGCGCAGTCGCCGGCCGCCCAGACGCCGGGCAGCGCGCGTCCGTCCGGGCCGACGACCTGGAGGGTGGGCAGGCAGCGGACCCGGCCGTCGGTGTCCAGCGGCAGGTCGGTGTCGCGCAGGAGCGGGGACGGGCGGAGCCCGGCCGTCCAGATCAGCGTGCGGGCGGCGAAGCGGCTGCCGTCGGAGAGCGCGACGACCTGGCCGGCCGCGGACTCCAGCGTGGTGCGCAGCCGGATGTCGACGCCGCGTTCGCGCAGCTGTCCGAGGGTGTGCGCGGCGAGTTCGGGCGACTCCTCGGCGAGGATCCGGTCGGTGGCCTCGACCAGCACCCAGCGCAGGTCTTCCGGAGCGACGTTGTGGTAGCCGCGCACCGCGTACCGGGCCATGTCCTCCAGCTCGGCGAGCGCGCCGACGCCCGCGTAGCCGGCGCCGACGAAGACGAAGGTGAGGGCCGACTGGCGCAGGGCGGGGTCGCGGGTGGCGGACGCGAGGTCGAGCTGTTCGAGGACGTGGTTGCGCAGGCCGACCGCCTCGGCGACGGTCGAGAAGCCGAGGCCGTGCTCGGCGAGGCCGGGCACGGGGGCCGTCCGGGAGACCGAGCCGGGCGCCACCACCAGTACGTCGTACGGGAGTTCGAGCGGCGCGGGGGTCTCCCCGGGGGCCGCGGCGTCGGCGAGGGCCCGGCGGCCGGTGTGTTCGATCCGGGTGATCCTGGCGGTGAGCACCCGGCAGTCCGGCAGGGCCCGGCGCAGCGGGACGACCACGTGCCGGGGGTCGATCGAACCGGCCGCCACCTCGGCGAGCAGCGGGTGGTACGTGAGGTAGGCCTGGGGCTCGACGACGGTGATCTCCGCCTCGCCCCGGCGCAGCCGTTCGCGCAGGCCGCGCTGGAGGTGCAGCGCGGTGGCCATCCCGGCGCAGCCGCCTCCGGCGATCAGGATCCTGATGGTGCACCTCCTGACGGTGTCGCGTTCGTGTGGCGTTTTGTCCCGGCCGTCGAGCCGGGGCCGTTCCCCGTTCGGGGGTCCGCCCCCGACGCGCCCCCCTATGAAGGACCGAGGCGTGCCGTCTTGTCCACAGTCCGTACGGGGCTGGATACGGCGCGAGTGGCGGGTGTGGCCAGTTGTGCCGCCAGGGAGACTTTCTGACGCACTTTCGGCTTCGGAGAGCCGTGAACTATGGTCGGATTGTGTGCCGGAGCGGCCACCGCCATGACAATCGGCGGCGACGCACCGTGGAGCGGCCACTACGGCCAGTTCCAGCGTTGGCGCGAGAACCCGACTGCGGGACAGTCATCCGGGGAAGGGTAGTTCCCGGACAAGGCCCCGGGCGGTGCCGACGCACCGAACCGGACGCGTGGACCGGCCCGGTGGCACGACCGTGGTCACCGGAACGGGACGGGCGGCACGAGCAATGGGTCATCAGGTCACTTCTGACGGACTGAGCTGCACCGGGGGGTGCAGGGGCGGGCGACGACAGGGTCCGGGTTCGGACGCCTGCGGGGGAGAGTTGAGATGATGGAGCAGGAACAGGTGTTGGGACGGGCGGGTGCACCGCACGTCGGCCAAGGCACGGTGCCGGAGCAGCGCGGCCCGGTGGAACTGCCGCCGCAGCACGGGGTGTCGGCGGTCTCGTACGCCGGCGTGCCGTACCGGGCGGAGCCCTCGCAGGCCACCGTGCCGGGCGCCCGGCTGCGGGTGGACGCGCGGCGGAACCTGGAGAGCGTGCTGCGCGCCGCCCGGGAGGTGTTCGGCGAGTTCGGGTACGGCGCCCCGATGGAGGAGGTCGCCCGCCGGGCCGGGGTCGGCGTCGGCACGGTGTACCGGCGCTTCCCGAGCAAGGAGGTGCTGGTCCAGCGGATCGCCGCTGAGGAGGTCGCCTGGCTGACCGCACAGGCGCGTGAGTCGCTGTACGGCGGCGGCGGTGCCTGGGAGGCGCTGGCCGGGTACCTGGCACGCGCGGTGGGCACCGGCGCCGGGCGGCTGCTGCCGCCGGAGGCGTTCCGGTACGCGGAGGAGCTGGGCCGGGTGCCCGAACAGCGGCTGTCCGAACACGCCGTCGCGGCCCGGTACGACCTGCAGGGCGACGAGGCGCGGGCGGCGGGCGGGGCGACGGCGGCGGACGCCGATCCGCGGCTGCTGCTCCAGCTGTTGGCCGCCCTGGTGGCCCGGGCGGGCGCGGCGGGCGAACTGCGGCCGGGCGTCACGGTGGCGGACGTCGTCCTGGTGCTGACCGCGTCGGTACCGGTGCACGCGGCGCGGACGGCGGCGGCCGGGGTGCCGGGCGTCGTGGCCGTCGGGCCGCAGGCGGAGGGGCACGCGGTGTCCGGACCGTCGGACCGGCTGCTGCAGATCCTGCTGGACGGCCTGCGGGCGCGCTGACGGCCCGCGGGCGGGTTCGCGTCCACCGGGCCCGGTGACCCGGGGTGCCGCCCGGGGATCCGACCCGCACGGCCGGCTGCCGTGACCGGCAAGGGCGTTGGACGAGGAACCGGCGTGCGAGCACTGGACGCGCGCCGGGTACGGGCGTCGCACAACCGGCTGCCGCGCGCTGGGCGAACACGTCCGCGACGTCCCCTCGGAAGAGTGGGTACCGGCCGGTCCGGCTACCGCCCGTCTCTGCGCTATGCCATCCTTTGCCCGTGGTTGGAGCCAATGTCCCGATGCGCGCCGTTCGAACGCCGTCGGCGCCGTACGACGGGGAACCGTGCACCCACGCACGCCCACGTGCTCTGCCACGCCACAGGGGCTGTCGTGGAGTCTGGGGTCCGTTGTGAGCGCCGAGGAACAGAACGACTACGGATACGGCCTCGACTTCGGCCGCGCTGACGGCCGCTCCGGTCTGCCCGACGGCGTGCCCGGCAATCCGTCCGACGGTCCGTCCGGCGGCCTGCCGGAGGGGTCCGGCGCGTCGTCCTCGGGGCTGCCCGGCGCACCGTCCTCCGGTGTGCCCGGCCAAGTGCCCGGCCAAGTGCCCGGCGGCGCACCGGGATCGGCCGCGAGTCCGGCCACCGGCCACGTCCCCGACCAGGCCGGGATGCCCAGCCGCGAGTCGCTGTCCGCCTCCGCCGCCCTCCCGCCGGGCCGGGTGCCCGGTCAGGCGCCCGCCGGCCGCGGCGGCGTCGCCCCCGAGGCGTTCGTCGTCGGCGGCGGCCGCCCCGCCCGCCCCACGGTGCCCGCCCCCGCCGACCCGGTGGACGGCGAGCGCCCGCCCTCCGACTCCGAGTTGACCGCCCGGGTGCGGTCCGGCGACGACACCGCGTACGAGGAGATCTACCGCCGGCACGCCGACCCCGTCCGCCGCTACGCGCGCACCTGCTGCCGGGACAGCTTCACCGCCGAGGACCTCACCGGCGAGGTGTTCGCCCGC
This sequence comes from Kitasatospora sp. NPDC001660, assembly GCF_053596725.1. NCBI lineage: Bacteria > Bacillati > Actinomycetota > Actinomycetes > Kitasatosporales > Streptomycetaceae > Kitasatospora > Kitasatospora sp. NPDC001660. Next base: position 5,501 of record NZ_JBSFGU010000038.1, read on the forward strand.
ACCCTGCAGGCGCTCAGGGCGGGCAAGGGCCCCGAGTTCGCCGTCCGTGCCTACCTGCTGACCGCCGTACGCAACGTGGCCGCGGCCTGGACCCGCAGCGAGCGGCGCGAGCAACTCGTCGACGACTTCGGCGTGTTCGCCCAGACCTCGGCCGCCGCCGTCGACTTCGACCTGGCCGACCCGGGCGCCGACGCCTGGGCGATGGCCATGGCCGACCAGCGCATGGTCATGCAGGCGTACGCCGAACTCCCCGAGGACGACCGGGTCGTGCTCTGGCACACCGAGGTCGAGCGCGAGTCCCCGAAGACCGTCGCGGTGATGCTCGGCAAGACCGCCAACGCCACTGCCGTCCAGGCCCACCGGGCCCGCGACCGGCTCGCCGCCGCGTTCCTCCAGGCGCACCTCTCCGGCAGCCGGGACAGCGCGTGCGAGGCGTACGCCAACCGGCTCGGCGCGTACGCGCGCGGCTCGCTGCGCAAGCGGGCCTCGGCGGACGTCGGACGGCACCTCAGGGAGTGCGACCGCTGCACCGCGGCCTACCTCGAACTGTCCGAGATCAACATCGGTCTACGCGCGCTGCTGCCCGGTGGGGTGCTCGTCTGGGTCGGGGTCGGCGGGTTCGGTGCCGCCGCGGCCGCGGTGGGCGGTGCCGCCGCGGTCGGTGGCGCCGCGGCCGGGACGGCTGCGGCGACGGCGGGATCGACGGGGTCGGTGGCGGGGTCCACTGCGGGGTCCACCGCGGGGTCCACCGCAGGTGCGACCGGTGCCGGTGCGGCCGGCGCCGGGGGTGCCGCCGGCGGGAGCGGGTCCGGTGTCGGCGCAGTAGCCGGGGAGGCCCTCGGCGCCGCCGCCAAGGCCGGCATCGCCGCTGCCGCCGCGGTGGCCGCGGCCGCCGTCGCCACCTACGCGCTCATCGGCTCGCCCGAGCCCGCGCCGCCGGTCGCGGCGCCCACCGCGACCGCTTCCCCGGCCGCCCCGGCCCCGAAGGTGCCCGCACCCGTGGCGCCGGCACCAGCGTCGAGCAGCGCCACGCCTGCGCCGCCGCCCTTGTCCACGCCCGACCCGGCGACCAGCCCCTCCCCCCAGCCGACGCTGGCGCCGACGCCCACCCCGAGCCCGGCGCGCAAGACCACGCAACCGCCTGCGGCCACCGGCGCGCCGGTCTCGGCGCCCACGCACACCCGTCCGGCCACCACGCCACCCGACGTGCCGACGCCGGCCACGCCGGTCGTGCCGACGCCCGAGGTTCCGCCCGTCCCCACGCCGACCGTTCCCCCGGTGCCGACCCCGACCGTCACCCCGCCGACCCCGCCCGCACGCACCGACTTCTGGGCCGACTCGCTGCCCGTCCGCAAGCCCGGCAGCGACCGGGTGCCGCCGCCCGAGCCGGCCATCCGGCAGAAGGGCAGCGACTGGTTCTGGCAGCGCGGCGGCGCCTGGATCGGCGGCGAGTACCACCCGCACGCCCTCACCGTGCACACCCCCGCCACCACACAGGTCGACCTCGACCGCGCCTGCACGTCCTTCGACGCCGTCGTCGGCGTGGACGACGTGACGGTCTCGCCCGGTGGCGTCGTCTTCTCGGTACAGGGCGGCGACGGCAGCACCCTGTGGCGCTCCCCCGTGCTCGCGGCGGGGGACGACGCGGTGCCGGTGCACGTGCCCCTCGCCGGGCAGACGTCGGTCCGGCTGGTCGTCACGCCGGTGCACGGGATCTGGTCGGCGCTGAACGTGGCCGACTGGGCGCGGGCCCGCTTCAGGTGCGCGTGAAACGGGCCTCGGGGGTTTGACGGCCGAGGCCGTCAGATCGCGCAGGAGCCGTCCGCGCAGGCCTCCCCGGCCGGGGCGACCTGGGCGGGCGCCGGCTTTCGCTCGCCGGTCTCGGCGGCCACCTGCTCCAGAACCTGCCGGAAGGTCTCGGCCTCCTGGCCGCCCTGCACCGCCCACTTGCCCTCGAACACGAACGTCGGGACGGCGGTGATGCCCAGCTCCCGGGCCTGCGCCAGCTGCGCGCGCACCTCGGCGGTGCCCTCGTCGCCCGCGAGGTAGGCCGTCACGCGCTCGCGGTCCAGGCCCGTCGCCACCGCGATGTCCGTCAGCGCGGCGCGGTCGCCGACGTCGACGCCGTCGGTGAAGTGCGCCCTGAGCAGCGCCTCCTTCAGCCGGCCCTGGGCGGCGGCGCCGTACTCCGTCTCCGCGAGGTGCAGGAGGCGGTGGCCGAGGAAGGTGTTCGCGTGCAGCGCGGCGTCGAAGTCGTACGTGATGCCCTCGGCGCGGCCCAGCTCGGCGACCCGTGCGTCCATGGCGACGGACTGCGGGCCGTAGCGCTCGGCCAGCCACTCGCGGTGCGGGCTCGGCGTCGCCGGAGCGTCCGGGACCAGCTGGTACGGCCGGTAGACCACCTCGACGTCATCCCTGCCCGCGAAACCGTCCAGCGCCTGCTCGAAGCGGCGCTTGCCGATGTAGCACCAGGGGCAGGCGATGTCGGAGTAGATCTCGACCTTCATGACGGGGGCTCCAGGGGTGGGGGGCGTCTGACGAGATAGGTGAACGATGAACCATCTCGGGACATTCCCGGCGCCTTCGGGCCCAGGGCTGTCAGCCCTGGGCCCTCAGCCCTGGGGCGGTGCGGGCACCACCAGGACCGGGCAGGCGGCGTGGTGGACGGCGGCCGTGCTCACCGAACCGAGGAGCAGGCGGTTGAAGCCGCCGTTGCCGCGGGTGCCGACGACGAGGGTGTGCTGGCGGGTGGACGCCTCCAGCAGCACCTCGATCACGTTCCCGAGCACCACGTGCAGCGACAGCCCCCCGGCGTACGGGCGCGAACGCTGCTGCTGCACGGCGGCGACGGACCGGCGCAGTCCGTCCGCCATGCTCTCCACCAGCGTCTCCACGCTCTCCTGCACCAGCTCCGCCATCCCGGGCGGGTAGCCGGCCGGCGCCGGATTGACCACGGCGAGGACGTACAGCGGCAACCCGAACAGCTCCGCCTCCGTCATCCCCCGGTCCAGCGCCCACAGCGACCCGTCCGACCCGTCACACGCCGCCAGCACCCCCGGCGGCCGCCCCGCCGGTGGCCGCCCGAGCACCGACAACACCACCGGAACCGGCTCCTCCCGACTCACCCCGACCACGACCGCCTCCTCACACCCGGACCCGGACCCCATGCAACCCCGCCATCATCACTCGCCCCTCGCAGGAGCTCTCTGAGCCGCGCGGCGCGGGGCGGCGAGATGGGCCGCACGCCGGGGCGGCGGCAAGGACAGGCGGACGCCGGGCCGAGGGGGCAAGCGGACCGGGCCGTGCTCCCGCGGGCGGCGGGGTGGGTGGACGTGGGGTCATGGGGTGAGGGCGGAGCGGGTGGGGCGGGGGAGGCCGGTCCAGCAGGCACCGTGGCGGCGGGCGCGGAGGCGGCGGAGCCAGAGTTCGGTGGAGACCAGGTCGGCGAGGCCGGCCAGGGCCTGGGGGGAGCGGAGGGTGGCGGGGTCGGTGAGGCCGGCGCGGACGGCGGGGAGGTCGATGAGGCCGGCTTCGGCGAGGAGGGGTGCGTCGAAGAGTTCGGCGAGGCCGTCGGCGGCGAGGCGCAGGCCCGCGCGGGCGGGGGCGGTGCGGTCGGGGCGGGGGCCGCGGCCCCAGTCGGGCGGGAGGTCGGTGCGGCCGGCGCCGGTGAGGACGGCGTGCAGGAGGGCGTGCCGGGCACCGGGCTGGAGGCGGACGTCGTCGGGGAGGAGGCGGGCGGCGCGGACCACCTGGTTGTCCAGGAAGGGTGCGTGGAGGCGCTGGCCGGGCTGTTCGGCTGCGTGGACGAGCGTGCGGAAGGAGCGCGCGTGCCGATGAAGGGCGTGCCGGGCCCGTCGCGCGCCTGGATGTTCCTCGGGCGCTGGTCTGCGCGCCGCCACGCGGAGCCGCAGCGCGACCGCGGAGAGCGCGTCGTCGGAGAGCCAGCGGGCGGCCGGCCCCGGGACGCACCAGGCGAGGTCGCCGGCCGAGCGGTGGCCCGCCGTACCGCCGCCGTCCGGGACGTGGCGGGCCGTCAACTTCGCCGCGGCGTCGTCGAGCGCCTCCGCGTAACGGATCCGGGAGAGCCGGTGGGCGGCCCGGACGACGGTGAGCGGGGTGCGCAGCGCGCCCGTGAGGACGCCGGCGGCGGCGCGGTCGACGCCCGCCAACGCGGCGACCGGGGGCAGGAGTTCGCGGGACCGGCCGGCCCGGATGAGGTCGGCGAGCCGGGCGGGGTGGCCGTCGAGGACCTGGCGGGCGCCGTAGCCGGTGAGGTGGTCGGTGCCGCCGGCGTCGAAGCGGGCCTCGGCGCGGGCGGCGGCGACGAGTTCGGGGCCGGGCTCGTCGGTGAGCCGTCCGGACTGCGGGTCGGTGCGCAGGCTCGCGTACGGGAGGGCGTCGGGGCCGGGGTCGAGCACGGTGTGCCGCAGCCGGGGGGTGTCGGGGGCGAGCGCGAGGGTCGCCGGGGGTTCGGTCTCGCCGAGCGTGACGGCGGCCAACCGCTCGGGGGCTGCGGGCCCCTGGAGGGCGGTACGGGCCCAGGAGCCCTTGACCGCACCGGTCCGCGCGCCGCCCGCCGCCGGAACGGGCTCCCGCGTGCCGGCCGGGGGCGCGGGCGGCAGCGGCACCGCGGCGGCGAGCAGCGCGACGGTCGCGGACGCGGTGCCGTACGACAGGTCGACGCCGAGCCGGGCGCGTCCGCTGCCGGGCGGGGCGGGCACGGCGGTGCGGACCCGCGAGCGGACGGATTCCAGCAGGGCGCGCGTCAGTTCACGGACCGCGGGCGCCTCGCCGCGCGGCTGGTCGGCGCTGCCGCCGGACTCGTCGTAGGTGTCGAGGTACGGCCGGCCGCCGCGGACGGCGAGCACGTGGCCGGGCGGCACCCGCTGGACGCCGAGGTACGGGGTGCCGGTGCCGAGGGCCTCGGGCGACTCCGGGCAGGCGAGCCGGGCGGCGAGGTGGCCGGTGTCGAGGGGCGAGCCGACCAGGTCGGCGAGCGGGAGGGCGGCGGTGGCGTACGCGGTGCCGCCGCACCAGGGGGTGTGGAAGACCGGCTGGGCGCCGGCCAGATCGGTGAGCAGGAGGGTGGAGCGGGTGCCGGTGCGCAGCACGACGGTGTAGCTGCCGGGCCAGGCGGTGAGGTGGCGGACGGCGCCGCCGCGGGCGGCGGCGAGGCCGGCGGCGAGTTCGGCGTCGGTGGCGCCGCAGTGGCCGAGGACGGCGAGCCGGGTGGTGGCGGGGGTGTCCTCGACGGGGTCGGGGGTGGCGAAGCCGGTGCTGACGGCGGTGCGGGCGCCGGGGCGCAGGGTGACGAGGCGGATCTCCTCGGGGCGCCAGTCGCCGACCGCCCAGAGCGGGTTGGGACCGGTCCAGAGGGCGTGCGCGGCGATCGGCGCGACCGTCCCGAGCGCCTCGTGCGCCGGCGCGCCCGTGCGGGGAGCGCCCGTGCTCCAGCCCGTCAGCCACCGCATCGCGCCTCCACCGGACGAGGACCTGCCGCCGTGCGGCACGTCCGCTGGCGGGCAGCCCCGGGCCGGCTCGTGGCGTGCGCCGTGGCGGCTGCCCGGTCCGTTCCGGCGCGCCGTCAGGAGACATCGTGCCACCGGTCGGCGCCGCGGTGACCGGTGTTGGCGGTTCCGGTTGCGCGCCGCGGGAGTTCGGGTCCCGGGCCGCGGTGGCGCGCCCCTCGGGCGGCGGCGCCGCCGGCACCGGTATGCGGCCGGATCCGTTCGGTGGGCGGTGGGCGCCGTCTCCCGCCGGGCGGGCCGGGCCTCCCCCTCCGTGGCCCGGACCGCCCGCGAGGACGCCTTTGTCATGGGCATCGCGAGATGGCCGAAAGGCGTCGTCCAGTCCGGGAGGGCATCCGCATGCCCTCCCGGACTTCACCGCCACCCGCGGGGATTGAGGCGGCGGCATCCCCCGGCCCGCCGGGTCCTCGACGGCGGGCCGACCCACGACCACCAGCGAATCGCCGCGCCGCCGGTCGGGCCAGGGGGCATGGCCGGGCGCACGTGAACACAGGACCGGAGCACGACGCTCCGGCGCGCGGCACCCCCGACCCGTTCCGGGCGGTCCGGACCTCGCCCCGCGAACCCCCCGTGCAGGGACGCCGGGTGCGCGATCCCGCCATCCGGAATGAGGCCTCTTAACCGTCGGAACGCGTCCGACTACTCTAGGTACAGCAGCTACGGCCCGGTGCCGCCCGGGCCCCGCGCACAAGGCCGCAGGAGGTGCCGCCGCCACCATGACCGTCAGCCCACGAGGACCGAACGAACGGCTCGGCACGCTCCTGTCCCTCGCCCAGATCAGCAACGCGGGGCTGGCCCGCCGGGTCAACGACCTCGGCGCCCAGCGCGGACTGACGCTGCGCTACGACAAGACCTCGGTGGCCCGTTGGGTGGGCAAGGGCATGGTCCCGCAGGGGCCCGTCCCGCACCTGATCGCCACCGCCATCGGCGGCAAGCTCGGCCGGCCCGTCCCGCTGGAGGAGATCGGCCTCGGCGACACCGACCCGGCGCCCGAACTCGGCCTGGCCTTCCCGCGGGACGTCGCCGAGGCGGTCCGCTCGGCCACCGACCTCTGGCGGGTCGACCTCGACCTGCGCCGCGGGCCCGGCGGCGGGCGCTGGAGCGACAGCCTGGCCGGCACCTTCTCGGTCGCCGCCTACGCGACGCCCGTCTCCCGCTGGCTGATCAACCCGGCGGACGGTTCGGTGGCCCGCGACGTGCCGCGCGCCGCGAGCGAGTCGACCCCCTACCGGGTCGGCCACTCGGACGCCGCCAAGCTCCGCGAGGCCGCCCAGGAGGCGCGCCGCTGGGACTCCAAGTACGGCGGCGGGGACTGGCGTTCGTCCATGGTGCCGGAGTGCCTGCGGGTGGAGGCGGCGCCGCTGCTGCTCGCCTCCTACAGCGACGCGGTGGGCCGGGCGCTGTTCGGCGCGACCGCCGAACTCACCAGGCTGGCGGGGTGGATGGCGTTCGACACCGGACAGCACGAGGCCGCCCAGCGCTACTACATCCAGGCCCTGCGCCTCGCCCGGGCCGCCGCCGACGTGCCGCTCGGCGGCTACGTGCTCGCCTCGATGAGCCTGCAGGCCGGCTACCGCGGCTTCGCCGAGGAGGCGGTGGACCTCGCGCAGGCCGCCCTGGAGCGCAACCGGGGCCTCGCCACCGCCCGGACGATGAGCTTCTTCCACCTGGTGGAGGCACGGGCCCAGGCCAAAGCCCGCAATGCCGCGGCGTGTGCGACGGCGCTCGGCGCGGCGGAGAGCGCACTCGAACGAGCGCGCGCCGGTGACCCGGATCCGTCGTGGATCGACTTCTACGCCTACGACCGCCTCGCCGCCGACGCCGCCGAGTGCTTCCGGGACCTCGGAGTGCCCTCCAAGGTGCGGCAGTTCACCCGCGAGGCGCTGGCCAAGCCGACCGAGGGCTTCGTCCGCTCGCACGGACTGCGGCTCGTCGTCTCGGCGATGGCCGAGGCAGAGGCGGGCAACCTGGACGCCGCGGTCGCCGCCGGCGAGCGCGCCGTCGAGGTGGCCGGCCGGATCTCCTCGCAGCGCAGCCGGGAGTACGTGGTCGAGATGCTGCGCCGTCTGGAGCCCTTCCAGGGTGAGCGGCGGGTCCGCGAACTGGCCGAGCGCGCCCGGGCGGTGATCGTCGCCCCGGCGTGAGCCTCCGGCTCGTCCTGGCGCAAGCCCCGCGTGAGCCCCCGGCGCGAATGCCTCGCGCGCGCCGGGGCCACGCACCCTCGACCCCTCCCGCCCGCCGTGGCAACATCGGCGACGAACTCGGCCCCTGCGCCCGGCGGCGGGCAGGGGCCGACCGGGCGGACTGCGAGGAGCGGCAGTGACGTACGACTTCGACGTGCTGGTGGTGGGCGGCGGAATCGTCGGGCTCGGCACGGCGTACGCGCTGACGCGGGCCCGGCCGGGGCTTCGGCTCGCGGTGCTGGAGAAGGAGCCCGGCTTCGCCGCCCACCAGACCGGGCGCAACAGCGGGGTGATCCACAGCGGCGTCTACTACCGGCCCGGCTCGTACAAGGCGCGGTTCGCCGTGGCGGGCGCCGCCGAGCTGGTCGGGTTCTGCCGCGAGCACGGGATCCCGCACGAGGTGACCGGCAAGCTCGTCGTCGCCACCCGCGCCGACGAACTGCCGCGCCTGGCGGCGCTGGCCGAGCGCGGGCGGGCGAACGGCATCCCGGTCACCGAGCTGGACCGGGCCGGGATCGCCCGCTACGAACCGGAGGTCACCGGCCTGGCCGGGCTGCACGTCGCCACCACCGGCATCTGCGACTTCCCGGCCGTCGCCACGACGTACGCCCGGCTGGCCCGGGAGGCCGGCGCGGTGCTGCGGCCGGGCAGCGAGCTGCGGACGGTGGACCGGCGGGCGGACGGGGTGACGGTGCAGACCTCCGCCGGTGAGCTGCGCTGCCGGGTCCTGGTGAACTGCGCCGGGCTGCACAGCGACCGGATCGCCCGGCTGGCGGGCGACGACCCGGGCCTGCGGATCGTGCCGTTCCGCGGCGAGTACTACGAACTCGCCAAGGAGCGAAGGGAGTTGGTGCGCGGCCTGGTCTACCCCGTGCCCGACCCGGCGTTCCCCTTCCTCGGCGTGCACCTCACCCGGGGCATCCACGGGGACATCCACGTCGGCCCGAACGCCGTGCCCGCACTGGCCCGCGAGGGGTACGACTGGCGGACGGTCCGCCCGCGCGACCTGGCCGGGACACTGGCCTTCCCCGGCACCTGGCGGATCCTCCGGCGGCACTGGCGGTACGAGGTGGGCGAACTGCACCGCTCGCTGTCCAAGCGGGCGTTCACCTCCGCCGTCCAGCGGCTGCTGCCCGCGGTGACCGCCGACGACCTGGTACCGACCGCCGCCGGCGTGCGCGCGCAGGCCGTGGCCCGGGACGGCTCGCTGCTGGACGACTTCGCCTTCGCCGGCTTCGACCCGGCCGACCCGCGCTCCCCGCGCCGCCTGGTGCACGTCCTCAACGCCCCCTCCCCCGCCGCGACGGCCTCGCTGCCGATCGGCCGGGAGGTGGCCCGCCGGGTGCTGGCCGCACTGGAGGCGGGTGGATGAACGGCACCGGGAACAGGCACCGGGCGCGGACGGATGAACCACGCCGGGGACGGGCGGATGAGCCGCGTCACACGCCCCGCCGGCCGCCCCTCGCGGCCCCGTAGACTCGGGGGACTGTGACTGCCACCGCCCCCATCCCCCAGCAATCGCCGTCCGCCCGCCTGTCCGCCGCGCCAGCCGGCTACCCCGCGCCGATGTACCCGCACAAGGCGACCGAGGCCCAGCACCGCGAGCGGCGCATCCGCAGCTTCCAGCCGCGCCGGGGGCGGATGACCAACGCCCAGGCGGGCGCGCTGGACCGCAGCTGGGAGACCTACGGCATACCCATCGACGGCAGCCCGCTCGACCTGCACGAGCTGTTCGGCGAACTGCCGGTCACCCTGGAGATCGGCTTCGGCATGGGCGAGACCACCGCCACGATGGCCGCCGCCGACCCGGCGATGGGCATCCTCGCCGCCGACGTCCACACCCCCGGCCACGGCAACCTGCTCGGCCTGCTGGAGCGCGACGGCTCCCGGAACGTCCGGCTCGCCGCCGGAGACGCCGTCATCCTGCTGCGCGACATGCTGCCGGACGCCTCGCTGGCCGGCCTGCGGGTCTACTTCGCCGACCCGTGGCCCAAGCCCAAGCACCACAAGCGCCGGCTGATCCAGCCGTCCTTCCTCGACCTCGTCCTGCCCCGCCTCGCCCCGGGCGCCCTGGTGCACTGCGCCACCGACTGGGAGCCGTACGCCGAACAGATGCTCGCCGTACTGACCGCGGCGCCGGAGCTGGAGAACCTGCACCCCGAGGGTGACGGCACCGGCTGGCTGGAGCCCGCCGACCACCCGGACGGCAGCGTCCCCGGGTACGCGCCGCGGCCCGAGTGGCGGCCGGTCACCAAGTTCGAGCGGGCCGGCATCGCCAAGGGGCACGTGGTCCACGACCTGCTGTTCCGCCGCCGCTGAACCGTCCGGGCCGTTCGAACGGCCCGGCCGCCACGGTCGACGGGCCCGGCGCGACGCGGACGATTCGTCCCGAGTCCTCCCTCCGGGCCCGCACCGTGGCCTACCCTGTGCCGGGTGAGCAGCCCGTCGGGCGGCCGGTTCCGGTCCACCGCCCGGGCCGCCGCCGACGCACCGCAGACGGCTCAGCGCACCGGCGGCACCCGGACGATCCCGGGGCCGCGGAAGCGCCGGGCCCACCGGCTCCTGCCCTGGCCGGGCCCGTCCCCGGCGACTCCCCCACGCAGCCGCTCGCTCGCGCTCTCCTCCCTCACCGCGACCGCCGTGCTCACGCTGGGCGGGTGCGGGGTGCTGATCCTGCAGCTGGTCCGGCGGCAGACCGGCACGACCGGGCTGCTGGTCGGCCTCGGGCTCGCGATGGTGCCGCTGCCGTTCGTGCTCGGCGGCCTGGCCTGGCTCAACCTGACCGCCCGGGTGCCGCTGCGGCACGCCGTGTTCTGCCTCGGCTGGGGCGCGTGCGCCGCGACCACCGTCGCGATCCTCGCCAACAACTGGACCAGCAGCCACCTCGCCGCCCACCAGGGCCCGCTCGGCGAGCTGCTGGGCGCCGGTGTCGTCACCCCGGTGATCGAGGAGACCGCCAAGGGCGCCGCACTGCTCGTCCTCCTGCTACCGCTCGGCCGGCGCCTCCGCTGCCGCGGCCTGCGGGACGGGCGCCCCTGCGCGCCGCTGCTGCGCCGTCCGCCGAGCCCCTGCAGCCCCCGGCCGTACGCGCGCCGGGCCCCCGCGCCGCACGCCCGGAAGCAGCTGGGGCCGCGCCCGCGCCTGCGCCCCCTGCCGTACCTGCGGCCCGCCCCGCCGTCCGGCGGCTCGGCCGGACAGGGCCGGACCCCGCGGTCCCGGCCGCGCACGCTGGCCGCCGGGGTGGTCCTCGGCGGGATGGCCGCGTGCGGGTTCGCGTTCACCGAGAACGCCCTCTACCTCGGCCGCGCCTTCACCAGCGACCAGCAGCAGCGGCTGGACAGCATCGGCCTCGGCGAGCAGCCCAGCCTGCGCGACTTCGACAGCACCGTGCAGACCTTCGTCCTGCGCGGCCTGCTCTCCCCGTTCGCCCACCCGCTGTTCACCGCGCTGACCGGTCTCGGCGTGGCGCTCGCGCTCACCACCCGCCGCCGCTGGCTGGCCCGGACCGCCGCGCCGGTCGGGCTGCTGCTGGCGATGGCCCTGCACGGCGTCTGGAACGCCGCCGCCGACCTCGGCACGCACGGGTTCCTGTTGGTGTACGGGGTGCTGATGGTGCCCTGCTTCGGCGCGCTGGTCGGCTTCGCCGCCTGGGCCAGATCCCGGAGCGTCCGGCACGCGGCGCGGGGCCGGAAACGCTCCGCGGAGCTGCGGTGAAGAACGGATTTCCCATCCGGGCGACTTCCACGTATTGTTGTGTTCACCGACGCGGGGTGGAGCAGCTCGGTAGCTCGCTGGGCTCATAACCCAGAGGTCGCAGGTTCAAATCCTGTCCCCGCTACTCAGTAGCCGAAAGGCCCGGAGGATCCGTCCTCCGGGCCTTTCGCGTTTCCCGACCAGGCGCGGCCGTGGTGCCGGAGCCGGAAACCGGCAGGCTCAGCGCAGGGGAGACCGAGCAGCAGGCCGAGGAGGCACTGGCCCCGGCGGCCCGAACGGCGCTCAGGTCCACGAGTCGACCAAGGGTCGAATAATCCGTTGCCCTCCCGTCGGAGTGCTGCCTACAGTGGCCACACACTGAAAGGAGGTGATCCTGAGTTGAGTACCATCAGGATGCGTGAGGTGGCTGCTCGCTAGAGCCGCCCCTGCCTGCGCAGGGTGGAGCCCTGAGGCTCCCGGCAGGCGAAATCCACAGCAGTCACCCGGCCCGTGGGCTCACCGGTACATCCCCGGTGCCTCGGCGCCTGGCCAGTGCACGGGCCGGCGCGGAGGAGCAGCCCACGGGCCGTCTGCTTTTCGGGGGCGGCCGTCGTCACCATGGGACTCCCTGGACGTTTCCGTGGTGGGGCCGCGGCGCTAGAGTCGGCCCGGATTTCGGAGCGGAGCGGCGCGGGCACAGGGGGTACGCGATGGCGAAGGCGCGGCGGCGGGCCGGCACGGCGGCCCTGCGGACGGCGCAGCGGGCAGCGGCGGCCGTCCTGTTCGGGACGGGGCTGCTCGGGCTGCTGCTGTTCTCGCTCGGCCGGGCCCACGCCTGGCAGGCGCTCGGCGGCGGGCTGGTGATCGCCGGGGCGTCGTCGGTGGTCGGCGGCGGGCTGGGATTCCTGTTCGGGGTGCCGCGGGTGCGGAACGGCTCCGGTGAGCCGCAGGGCTCGTACGCGCCGAACACCAACCTGGAGCAGGTGTCGGACTGGCTGACCAAGGTGCTGCTCGGTGTCGGGCTGACCCAGCTCGGGTCGCTCGGCGAGCGGCTGCACCGGCTCGGGACGGCGCTGGCGCCCGCGCTGGGCGGGGAGGACGCGGCGGTGCCGTTCGCGGCGGCGCTGGTGCTGTACTTCCTGGTCTTCGGCTTCCTGGCCGGCTGGCTGGTGACCAGGCTCGCGCTGCCCCAGGTGCTGACCGACGCGGACCAGGCGCTGGACCTCTTCCTGGCCGGGCAGGACCGCGACCGGCACGGCGACAAGGTGGGCGCGGACGACCTGCGGGTGCGGGCGATGCAGCAGCTCGGGCTGCTCGGCGGTAGCGCGGACCGGCCGAGCGCGCTGGCCGCGCAGCTGCCGCCGTCCGCGGCGTCGCCGGCGTCCGGGCCGGACGGCGTGGTGGCCGAGGTCCGCTCGACCGCGCGCCGCTCGGCGCTCACCGCCGACCAGGTGCGGGACCTGTACGCGGACGGTTCGCAGGGCCGGCGGATCCAGGCGCTCGCGCTGATGCAGGGTGATCCGGCGCTGGCCGACCTGTCGAGCGTGCTGGACGCGATCGAGCACCCGCGCTCGGGCTTCGAGCAGTACCACGCGCTGCTGGCCGCGCGGGGCCTGCTCTCCCGGCTGCCCGGCGCCGAGGCGCAGCGGCTGCGGGACGCGGTGGCGGGGCAGCTGGTGCTGCCGGACGGCATTCCGTACGGCTCGGACCGGAGCTGGCTGGCGGAGAAGATACTGTCCCGGCTGGAGGCGACGGCGGCCCCGCAGCAGCAGGCGGCGGCTCCCGTACCGGTTCCGCAGCCCGCCGCTCCGGAGCGGAACTCCTAGACGGCGAAGTGCAGTTCGGGCTGCTCCCGGGGGCGTCTCGGCCCCGGCGCGAGCGGGGCGGTCGGCGCAGCCGGCTCAGCGGCCGCACAGGCCCTGGACGGCGGCCCGGTTGACGTTGGTCAGGCCGCGGACCAGCTGCGCGGTGAGGAAGACGATCACCAGGCCGACCACCGACAGCCCCGCGACCTGCCCGGCGCCCTCGATGTAGTAGACGTGCTCGACGCCCTTGCCGTCCGTGTAGTCGTACAGCCGGAGGCCCGGCCACGGGGTGAAGGTCGAGTAGACCCAGTGGTAGAGCGGGTAGAGCGCCATGGTCCAGCCGAGCAGCAGGAACACCAGCGTCATCACGAAGCTGAACACCGCCCACGGGAACATCACCACCTGGTACAGCACGCCCCTCCAGCCGGCCGTGTCCGCCAGCCGCGCGGTGATCGCCCCCCAGGTGCCCGGCCGGACCCGGCGCACCGGCGCCGGCCCGGGCACGTCCAGGGCGAGCATGCCCCGGGCCCGGGAGCGCTCCAGCCGGCCGAAACCGCGGGCGACGACGGTCAGCCCGGCCAGCACGGGCAGGCCGAGGACGGTCACGAAGGTGCCGGCACCGAACGAGAAGAGGACGACGGCGACGGCGAAGCCCACGAGCGCGACCGGCAGGCCGGTGAGCACGTAGCCGACCTCGCGGTAGTGGTACGCGGAGAACGGCGCCCGCCAGAACGGCGGCGGCTCCTCGGTGCGGCGGACCCGGGCGGGGCGTCGGCCTTCGGCGAGGCCGTCGCCGGGGCCGCTGCCGCCGTCGAGGCCGTCGAGGAAGTCCCACTCGCGGTCGTGCGTGGTGAAGCTGCTGCTCATGTCCCCGCCCCCTGTCTGTCCCGTTCCCGTGCTGACGATCTCATCTTTGTCGAACGGGGCGGGGCGGCGGCATCCGGAGACCTGGCGGATCGGGGGTGGGGTTAACCCCCCTCACCCCTCCGCGCGTGCGGCTCGCCACTCGTCGGCGAGGAGCGAGTAGAGGTACGAGTCGGACCAGACACCGCCCTTGAACAGGTCGTGCCGGACCCGCCCCTCCAGCTGGAAGCCGAGCTTCGCGAGCACCTTGGCGGAGGCCGCGTTGTCGACGTCGACGCGGGCCGCCAGGCGGTGCAGGCCGAGGTGGTCGAAGGAGAGCTCGCACAGCAGCCGGACGATCTCGCTCGCGTAGCCGAGCCCCCACACGTCGCGGCTCAGCACGTAGCCGAGGCAGGCCGATCGGTACTCGCCGAGGGTGAGGGAAGCGTGGGCGATCGGCGTGGCGTCCGCCGGGTCGTCGGCGTCGGCGCGCCGGGTGACGGCGAGCCGGTAGGTGTCGCGCTCCTCCTCCATCGCCTCCTCCAGGTAGAGGGCGAGCTGGTCGGCGCAGGTCTCCCGGTCGTGCGGTTCGAACGGGAGGTACCGGGTGACCTCGGGGTCGCCGTACAGCGCGTACAGCGCGTCCAGGTCTTCCGGGGTGTGGTGGTACTCGCGGATGGCCAGCCGGGGGCCGGTGAGTCGTACGGGGACCATGGCTGCCGACCCTATCCCCGGGCAGCGGTTACCGTTCGGGCTATGAACGACGAAGACCTGCAGCTCGCCCCGCGCACCATGGCCGCCGACCTGCTCGCCTGGGCGGCGGCGGAGGGCCGCACCCCGGTGGCCGAGGCGCCGGTGCGCGCGGTGCTGGCGCTGCTGGAGCTGGGCGAGGGCAGGATGCGCGACGGCTGGCCCGAACTGACCTCGGACGCGGTGGAGCACCTGCTGTACGAGCGGCTCCACCTGTACGTCCAGCCCGCGCCCGAGGAGGACCCGCTGGCGTACGGCGCGGCCGTACGGCTGCTGATCGACCACCAGCGGGCGGCGAAGCGGCTCAACGCCAAGCGGCAGGAGCGGCTGCACGCCGAGGCCGAGTGGCAGGGCGAGGTCGCGGCCGGGCTGCTGCGCCGGGCCGACCTGGTGACCTGGCCCCGGCTCTACGCGGTGCTGCTGCGTGCGCACGGGGTGGACGTCGCGGACGAGGCGGCGGTGCGGGACTGGCTGGCCGGGTTCCTGGAACTGGCGGAGGAGGAGCGGCTGGCCGCGTTCGCCGCGCTGGCGGAGGCCGGGTGGCTGGACGAGCCGGACGAGCGGGGCTGGGGCCCGGGCCGGGTCCTCTCGGTCGGCATGGCCACGGACGGCGCGCGGCGGCTGCTGGAGCAGGGCCTGATGCGGCGCAGCTACCGCAATCTGGCCGAGCTGACCGCGCTGGGGCGGCCGATGCCGGCCGAACTGGCCGGGGAATTCGGGGAGTTCGAGGACGCGGCGACGCAGGCGGCGCTCGCGCTGTACGGCGAGTGGACGGTGCCGGGACTGCCGCGGCTGCTGGTCGAGGAGTTCCCGGAGCTCGCGCCGGAGCCGGGGCAGGCGGAGATCGACGCGTACCTGGCGCAGTTGCCGCAGGAGGAGTGACGCCAAAGGCTGCGAAAAGGCCCCGACCTTGCGCGGTCGGGGCCTTCGTCCGCTCTTCGTTTCGCCGGAAACCCGGTGCAGGAGCTCAGGGGTTGAGGCCGTGCTGCTGGAGCCAGGGCTCCGGGTCGACCGGGGCCCCGCCGCCGGGGCGGACCTCCAGGTGCAGGTGCGGGCCGGTGACGTTGCCGGTGGCGCCGACCTTGCCGATCTGCTGGCCGGAGGCGACCTGGCCGGAGCCCTTGATGATCGAGGAGAGGTGGCAGTACCAGATCTCGGTGCCGTCGGGCAGGGTCTCGACGATCCGGTAGCCGTACGCGCCGGACCAGCCGGCCGAGGTGACGGTGCCCTGGCCGACCGCGTAGACCGCGGTGCCGGTGTCGGCGGCGAAGTCCAGGCCGGT
Organism: Kitasatospora sp. NPDC001660; assembly: GCF_053596725.1. Classification (NCBI taxonomy): domain Bacteria; kingdom Bacillati; phylum Actinomycetota; class Actinomycetes; order Kitasatosporales; family Streptomycetaceae; genus Kitasatospora; species Kitasatospora sp. NPDC001660. The sequence goes on from NZ_JBSFGU010000038.1 coordinate 21,585, forward strand.
GTGCAGGTGGGCCCAGTAGCGGGCGCTCTGGCCGTAGTGGGCGGAGAGGCTGTAGTCGCGCACCGGCAGGGTGAGGGCGGCGGCCTTGGCCTTCTCGGCCTCGGCGGCGGCCTTCTTGGCCTCGGCCTCCTTGACGGCGGCCTTCGCCTGTGCCTCCTGGGCGGCCTGCACGCGGGCGCCCTCCTCGGCGGCGGTGCGCTGGCTGTCGGCCTGCTGCTGGATGCGTGCGGCGAGCGCGAGGCCGGGGTCGGCGGAGAGGCCGACCGGGGTCTCGTCCGGGGCCTCGATGGCGGGCGCGGCGGCCGGGGTGGCGGAGGCGAACCCGGTGGCACCCAGGGTGGCGGCGACGGCGGTGACGCCGAGCAGCGGGGAGGCTCCACGGGTCTGACGCGGCATCCGGTGGCGGTTGGCCTCGGCCTCCGGGGCCGGGAACTCGTCCTCGGCCGGGCGGGGGTGGTCGAGGAGCTGGGTACCGGCAGCGGGGCCGGCGGGCTGTGCCGGGGTGTGCGTCGACGCCACGGAGGCGCGCTCCTTTCCTTCCTTCGCGCCTACCGGGTTAGCTGACGGGTTCGGAGCAGGAAGGTCTCCTACGGCCGGGCCGGGGCCCCGCCGATTCACCCCAAGGAACGTGGTTCCCCGGCTCCCTGGCCTGCCCGGAGGCCGGCCGGCGGGATTAGGCGACGGCGCACGGTGCCGTCTGGGTACGGCGTTTCGACCGCGCTGCGTTATCAAACGTTAATCCCAGGAGGCTCTGATTCCAAGCCATCCGCCTGGGACGGCCGACGACCGGGCGGGCGACTTGTGCCCTATGAACGTTTTGCGGCTACTGCCCGTCCCTGACACTACTTAACGTGATTGGACGCCGACGAACGGCGGCCCGGGCGGCCCCATCTGAGTACTTCTACTCATGTGCGACCGGCCGGGCCGCCGCCATCCTGACGCCATGAACGCACCGATGCAGTCACGCACCACGGCCGCGTACTACGTCCAGGCCGTACTCTCCTTCGCCCTGTCGGGCCCGCCCTCGCCATCGGGATCGCCTACCTGCCGGTCGGGGCCTGGACCCGGGCCTTCCTCGGGGTCGGCCTGCTCTACACCGTCACCTCCGCCTTCACGCTCGCCAAGGTCGTCCGGGACCGGCAGGAGTCGGCCGAGATCGTCACCCGAGTGGACCAGGCCCGGCTGGAGAAGCTGCTCAGCGAGCACGACCCGTTCAAGGTCGAGGGGGTCTGAGGGCCCGTCGCCGCGGGGCATCGCGCCGGCATCGCGCGGATAGCTTGACGGCTATGGCTATTAGCCTTAGCTTTATGGCTATCGGCGGTACCGCCGATGCCACCGCAGCAGCGGACCGAGGAGGCCCACCATGAACGGCACCATCACCCCGAGCACCCAGTACCTCGACGTTCCCGGCGGCCGGATCGCCTTCGACGACACCCGGCAAGGCGAAGGCGCCCCGGTCGTCCTCCTCCCCGGAATGCTCGACACCCGGCACGCGTACCGGTACCTCGTCCCACTGCTCACCGCCGCCGGCCACCGCGTCATCACCATGGACCTGCGCGGCTTCGGCGAGTCGTCGATCGCCTGGGACGACTACGAGCCGGGCGCGATCGCCCCCGACGTCCTCGCCCTGCTCGACCACCTCGGCATCGAGCGCGCCGTCCTGGCCGGCAGCTCCTACACCGGGGCGACGGTCGTCAAGGTCGCCGGGGACGCGCCCGAGCGGGTCGCCGGGATCGTCCTGATCGACGCCTTCATCGAGAACCTGCCGCAGAACGCCCTCATGCGCGGCATCGTCCACGCCATGGGGACGGTGGTCATCCACTGGCCCGCGTTCTGGGGCTTCTACCACCGCAAGCTCGCCTACCCGGGCGCCAAGCCGGCCGACTTCGACGCGTACGTGAACGGGCTCGTCGACTCGCTGCGCACCCCCGGCCGGAAGCCCGCCACCCGCGGACACGTCCGCGGCGACTCGGCGCCGGTCGGCTGGACGGCCGCGGTGCGGTGCCCGGCGCTCGTCGTCATGGGCGCCAAGGACCCCGACTTCCCGAAGCCGGAGGTCGTCGCCGACCGGCAGGTCGCGGCGCTGGGCGCGCGGAAGGCGATGATCGAGGGGTCGGGGCACTACCCGATGGCCGACAACCCGCGGGCCGTCGCCGACGCCCTGCTGCCCTTCCTCGCCGAGATCGCCTGACCCCCGATCGCCCGACCGTACGGAGAAACCGAGCCCATGCCCCGAGTCGGACTGACGCCCGAGCAGGTCGTCGACCACGCCCTCGCCCTCATCGACGACCAGGGACCGGACGGCCTCACCCTCGCCGCCGTCGCCGCCCGGGCCGGCGTCGCCACCCCGTCGCTGTACAAGCACGTCAGCGGCGGCCTCACCGAACTCCGGCGGCTCATCGCCGTACGGGTCACGGAGGAACTGGCCGCCCGGCTCGCGGACGCCGCCCTCGGGCGCAGCGGGGACGACGCCGTCGCCGCCGTCCTCCGCGCGTACCACGCGTACGCGCTGGCGCACCCGCACCGCTACAACGCCCTGCCGCAGGCGCCGCAGGCGGACGGCGACCTGAGCGCGGCGGCGGCGCGGCTGGTGGGGGTGATCGTGGCGGTGCTGCGCGAGTACGGCCTCGACGGCTCCGAGGCCATCCACGCCGCCCGCACCGTCCGCTCCCTCGCGCACGGCTTCGCGTCCCTCTCGATCGCCGGCGCCTTCCAACTCGCCGAGGACCTGACCACCACCCAGGACCGCCTCATCACCACCCTCACCAGCGGCCTCCGCACCTGGCCGAAGCCCTGAGACGACGGGAGGGGGCCGGCGGGGGACGAACCGTTCCTGCTGCCCGGGGGGAGAAGACGTGACGGCAGGGCGGAGGGTCACGCGAAAAGTCGATGGCGCCGACTTTTCGTGCGGCGCGGCTGCACGTGGGGCGTTGCGAGTGAGGAAACGGTTCTGCTCGCCCCCCAAGGCGCGTGAGACGTCGGTGGGGTCGACTTCTCGTGCGGGGTGGCGAGTGAAGGAACGTTTTTGCTGGGGCTAGTGTGGCGGGGCTGACTGGGGGGTCATGACCGGGGACCGCCCACCGTTTGGCGGAGGTCTTGTGCCCGCACTGACAGGGAGGGTGCGGCGGTGGTACTGGCGGCTGCTGGACGGGGACGCGCGGGCTGAGCGGGACACGCTCGTCGCGCTGCTGGTGCTGACGGTGGCGCTCGGGCTGCTGCCGATCGCGCTGCCGTACAGCTGGCCGCCGTCGGCGCTGGTGCTGCCGCTGGTGGTCGGCGGGCTCGTGCTGCCGCGCGGGCGGCTGCTGGTGCTGGTGTGCGCCGCGCTCGCGGGCAGTGCGCTGGGGGCCGCGTTGCAGAACCCGCACGGGGTGCGGATCGGCGTGACCGTCGTCCTGGCGGCCACCGGGGCGACGGTGCTGGTGACGAACCGGTCCCGGCACCGGCTCGGGCTGCGGGGCACCCAGGGCGACTCGATGCTGCTGGAACTGGCCGAGCACACCAGGACCCTCGCCCGGCTCCCGGACCGCCTGCTGGACTGGCACTTCGACAGCGCCCTCGCCCCCGCCGGCGGCACCTCGTTCTCCGGGGACTTCCTGCTCTGCACCCACCGCCCCGAGGACGACCTGCTGGAGCTGCTGCTGGTGGACGTGTCGGGCAAGGGCAGCCGGGCCGCCGCCCGGTCGACGCACCTGTCGGGCGCCTTCGGCATGCTGCTGGGGCGGGTGCCGCCGGAGGCGTTCCTGCCGGCGGCCAACGACCACCTGGTCCGGATGGGCTGGGAGGACCACTTCGCGACCGCCGTCCACCTCGCGCTGCGCCCGGCGACCGGCGACTACCGCCTCTTCAACGCGGGCCACCCGCCGGCCGCGCGGTACCGCCGGGCGAACGGCGGCTGCTGGGACCTCGCCGCGCACGGCGGCCCGGCGCTGGGCCTGATCCCGGGCGCGCCCTACCCGGCGTCGACCGGGCGGCTGGCCCACGGGGACTCACTGCTGCTGTTCAGCGACGGCCTGGTGGAGGTGCCGGGCCGGGACCTGGACGAAGGGGTGGGCCGGCTGCTGGCCGCCGCGGAGCCGGTGGTGCGGACCCGCCGCACGCAGCAGGAAATGGTCCGGGGCGCGGCGGAGCAGCTGGTGCGGACCGTCGCGCAGGACATCGCCGACGACCGGACCCTGGTGCTGGTGCGGCGACTGGGGCCCGTCGGTCCGCCCGGTACGGGCCCCGCCGGACGCGGCAGGGGTTGACCCGGGCGACGGACCTGCCGACCCCGAACGCGACCGAGCGCCGCTCCCGGCCGGACGACGTGGCCCTGCCGCTCCTGCACCGGATGTGATCCCTCCCGTAACACCTTGCACACATTCCCCTCACATCCCGGAACGCGACTCGGCCACCCGGGCGTGTCCGAAGTGTCCGAGTAGGGAGGAACCGGGGTGGACATGCGCCCGCCCCACGCCCCGATCGTTGGCGAACGAGGTTGGATTGGCGCCGAATTGACTCGATTTTGACGAGATCCGGTCACTTGGCGAGATCCGTTCACACCTTCGTAGGATCATCACCCTAGAATTCGCGGCGTGACGATGACTCAGTGGTGCGCAACGGCGGCCGGCGTGCTCGCGGCCCTCGCCCTCGTGACCGCCGCCCGCTACCACGCGGTCTCCGCCACCCACCGCCGCCGGTCCGAGCGGCTGCGCCGCGACGTCGCCCGGCTCCAGGAGCAACTCGCCGCCGAACTCTCCCGCCGGGGCGAGGAACTGGCCGTCGTCCAGCAGGAGCAGGAGCACACCGCCTCCACCCAGCGGGCCTTCCTCAGCGTCGCCCGCCGGATCCTCGTCATGGCCCACGACCAGCAGGCCCTGCTCGACGAGATGGAGCGCACCCACGACGACCCGGCACTGCTGGAGGGCCTGCTCAAGGCCGACCACGCCGCGGCCCAACAGGCCCGGCTGGCCCAGACCCTGGCCGTGCTGTGCGGCGCGCGGGCCGGCCGGCACTGGCCGGAGCCGGTCCCCCTGGAGGACGTCGTCCGCGGCGCCCAGTCGCGCATCCTGCCGTTCCAGCGGGTCGTGGTGCGCAGCCGGATCGAGACCGCCGTGGTCGGCGCCGCCGCCGAGGCGCTGATCCACGCCGTCGCCGAACTGCTGGACAACGCGACCCGCTACTCCCCGCCCAGCACCCAGGTGTTCGTCACCCTGATGCCGGTGCACAACGGCGCCGTCATCGAGATCGACGACGGTGGCGTCGGCATGCCGGAACAGGCCGTCGCCAAGGCCGCCGCCGCGCTCGCCGGCGGCAGCACCCTGGAGGTGTCCCGGCTGGGCGAGGTGCCGCAGCTGGGCCTCGCGGCGGTCGGCCGGCTCGCCGAGCAGTACGGCTTCCGGGTCACGCTCAGCTCGGCGCCGTCACCGTACGGGGGTGTGCGCGTCGTCCTGCTGCTGCCGAACGCGCTGCTCACCGAACCGCTTCCGCCGACCGTCCCCGGCCTCGGGCCGGACGACCGGGCGTTCGGCGCCGGCCCCCGCCAGTCCCCCCTGGTGGGCGGCCATCCCCTGGTGGAGACCCCACCGCCCGCAACTCCCATGCCCGCAGGGCCTCCCCCCTCGGCGGGTGCCCCGGCGGGCGACCCCGCGCCGCCGCCGCTGCCCCGCCGGAGCCACCGGCGTGACCGGGCCGGGAGCGCCGCGCAGCACGCCGCTCCCCAGCCGCCGCCCGTCCCGCCGTACCGCTCGGCCCGGGACGCGCAGGCGTTCATGGCGATGTTCCAGGCCGGCACCGCCAGCGGCCGATCGGCCGCCCGGGCGCAGGCCCACAACGACCCGTTCCGTCCCCCTTCCCCCCGACTTCCCCAGCGCTCCGGAGAGTTCCATGACCACCACCCCTGACCTCGGCTGGCTCCTCGCCGACATCGTCGCCGTGCCCGAGGTCCAGCACGCCGTCGTCGTCTCCAACGACGGCCTGGAGATCGGCCGCACGGCGGGCATCGTGCGCGAGGACGCCGAGCGTCTGGCCGCCGCCTGCTCCGGCCTGCAGTCGCTGGCGCGCGGGGTCGCGGCGGGCTTCGGCGGGCCCGGCAGCGCCACCCGGCAGATCATCATCGAGTACGGGGGCGGGTACCTGTTCATCGTCGCCGCCGGGGCCGGCGCGCACCTGGCCGTGGTGACCGGCGAGGCGGTCGACGCCGGCCTGGTCGCCTACCAGATGCAGGTCCTGGTCGAGCGGATCGGCACCCACCTCACCAGCCCGCCGCGGGTCGACCACGCGGCGGGGGGCCCTCGGTGAACGGGCCGGTCCGCCCGTACGTCATCACCGGCGGCCGCAGCCGCTCCACCCGGCCCGAGCTGGCGATCGAGAGCCTGGTCAGCGTCCTGCCGGACGCGCCCGAACTCCCCGACCACGCCCTGCTGAACCGGGAGCACCGGCGCATCCTCGGCCTCTGCCGGAGCCTGTTGTCCATCGCCGAGGTGGCGGCCCACCTGGGGCTGCCGCTCGGCGTCGTCAAGGTGCTGGTCGGCGACCTGTGGGACCTCGGCGCCGTCCAGGTGCTCCCGCCCGTCCCGCAGGCCGAACGCCTGCCCACAACCCTCCTGGAAGAGGTGCTCGTTGGCCTCCGCCAACTCCGCTGAAGCCCGGTCCGCTGAAGCCCGGCCCGCCGGGGCCCGGTCCGCCGAAGTGCCCGCCGACCCGCAGTACCTGCCGTCCTCCGTGCAGGGGGCGGTGAAGATCCTGGTCACCGGCCCCTTCGGGGTGGGCAAGACCACGCTGGTCGGCTCGCTCAGCGAGATCGCCCCGCTGCGCACCGAGGAGACCATGACGGCCGCGAGCAGCGGCGTCGACGACCTCACCGGGCGCGGCGACAAGACCACGACCACGGTCGCGCTGGACTTCGGCCGGATCACGCTCAACCCCCGGCTCGCGCTGTACCTGTTCGGCACGCCCGGGCAGCAGCGGTTCTGGCCGCTGTGGGAGGACCTGTCGCGCGGCGCGCTCGGCGCCATCGCGATGGTCGACCTGCGCCGGCCGGACGAGAGCTTCGAGGTGCTCGGCCGGCTGGAGGAGCAGCGGATCCCGTTCGCGGTGGCCGTCAACGTCTTCCCGGACACACCGAGCTACCCCGAGGAGGAGCTGCGCTCGGCGCTCGACGTGCTGCCCGAGGTGCCGATCCTGTACTGCGACGCGCGCGACCGGCGCCAGTCGTACGACCTGCTGATCGACTTCGTGGACCACCTGCACCGGACGTCCGTCCTGGAGCTCCAGGGATGACCGCGCCCGAACCGCCGGCGGCCTCCGGGTGCCCCGTCGGCCACGGTGGCGGCCTGCCCGGCAGCGCAATGCCCACGGGCGGCCCGCCGACCCCGCTGTACGGTGCCGCCGTCGCCGACGACCCGCACGGCCTGTACGCCCGGCTGCGCGCCCGCCACGGCCCGGTCGCGCCGATCGAGCTGGAGCCCGGGGTCGAGGCCTGGCTCGTCGTCGGCTACGCCGAACTGCTTGAACTCACCCGCAACGAGGCGCTGTTCTCCAAGGACTCGCGCCGTTGGCGGGTGCCCGCCGAGGGCCGGCTGGCGGCCGACTCCCGGCTGCTGCCGATGACCTCGTGGCGCCCCACCCTGCTCAACCTGGACGGCGCCGAGCACCAGCGGCTGCGCGCCGCCGTCGCGGACACGCTCGCCCAGATCGACCACCACCAGCTGCGCGGGACCACCGAGGCCGCCGCCAACGGGCTCATCGACAGCTGGGGCCCGGACGGCACCGCCGACCTGATCGCCCAGTACGCCCGCGCGCTGCCGCTGCTGGTCTTCACCCAGCTGGTGGGCCTGCCCGCCGCGGCCGGACCCCGACTCATCGAGCTGATCAGCCACTTCGTGGACAGCGGCACCGAATCGGTGCGCGCCAGCGCCGAGTTCCAGGCCATCCTGGTCGACCTGGTCCGGCGCCGCCGGGCTACCCCGAGCGCCGACCTCACCTCCTGGCTGCTCGCCCACCCGGCCGGGCTGACCGACGAGGAGGCGGTGCACCACCTGGTGGTGCTGATGGTCGCGGGCAACGAGACCAGCATCAACTGGACCGGCAACACGCTGCGCCTGCTGCTCACCGACCGCCGGTTCCGGGCCACCCTCACCGGCGGCCGGCTCACCGTCTCCGACGCGCTGGAGGAGGTGCTCTGGCGCGACCCGCCGACGCAGAACTTCCCCGGCCGCTGGGCGACCACCGACACGGTGCTCGGCGGCCAGTACATCAGCGCCGGGGACATGCTCGTGCTGGGCCTGGCCGCCGCCAACGCCGACCCGGCCGCGCAGGGCGTCGCCGCCGCCGCGCACGGCTCGCTCGGCGGCAACCGCGCCCACCTGGCCTGGGGCGCCGGGCGGCACGTCTGCCCGGCGCAGCACCCGGCGCGGATCATCGTCGAGACCGCGGTCGAGACCCTGCTGCACCGGCTGCCGGACCTCCAGCTCGCCGTCCCGCCGACCGAGCTGGCCTGGCGGCCGTCCCCGTGGTCGCGGGCGCTGCTCAGCCTGCCGGTGCTCTACAGCGCCTTCACCCCGCCCCGACCGCCCGCCCCCGAGAGGCCCGCATGGACACCACCGACGCTCCCCGAGGAACCGGCCCCCGGCCCGTCCGACTCGACCCCTTCGGACGGGACCAGCACACCGAGAACGCCCGGCTCCGGGACGCCGGCCCGGCGGTCCTGGTGGAGCTCCCTGGCGGGGTGGTGGTCTGGGCGATAACCCACCACGACACCCTCCAGTCGCTGCTCGCCGATCCGCGCGTCGGCAAGAACCCCCATCTGTGGACGGAGTTCCGGGAGGGACGCCTGCCCGAGGGCTGGCCGCTGCTCGGCTTCGTCACCGTGCCCGGCATGATCACCGCCGACGGCGACGACCACCGGCGGCTGCGCGGACTCGTCAGCCAGGCCTTCACGCCGCGCCGGATCGCCGGCCTCGCGCCCGCCGTCGAGGCGCGGACCGTCGCCCTGCTCGACGCCGTCGCGGAGCTGACGGGCCCGTTCGACCTGCGCGCGCACTTCGCGTACCCGCTGCCCATGCAGGTGATCGGCGAACTGCTCGGCCTCGCGGCGGAGCAGCAGGACGAACTGCACGAGCTGGCCGACACGCTCGTCTCCAGCGCGGCCACCCCGGCGGCGGCCGTCGCCGCGCAGCAGGGTCTGAACGCGCTGCTCGCCGGCGTCGTCGCGGCCAAGCGGGCCGAGCCCGGCGACGACCTGACCACCGACCTGATCGCCGCGCGCGAGGCCGGCCACCGCCCCGACCGGCAGCGGCTCAGCGAGGCCGAACTCGTCGGCACGCTGCTGCTGATGCTGGTCGCCGGGCACGAGACCACGCTCAACCTGATCACCAACGCCGTCCGGGCCCTGCTGGCCCACCCGGAGCAGCTGCGGCTGGTGCTGGACGGTGAACAGCCGTGGTCGGCGGTGGTCGAGGAGACACTGCGCCACGACTCGCCGGTCGGGCAGTTCCCGCTGCGGTACGCGATCGAGGACATCGAGGTCGGGGACGTGGTGATCCGGCGGGGCGAGGCGCTGCTCGCCTCGTACGCGGCGGCCGGGCGCGACTCCGGGCACCACCCGGACGCCGACCGCTTCGACATCACCCGGCGGCCGAACCGGCACCTGTCGCTCGGGCACGGGCCGCACTTCTGCCTCGGCTCGGGGCTGGCCCGGCTGGAGGCGGAGACGGCGCTGCGCCACCTGTTCGAGCGGTTCCCGGGCCTCGCCCTCGCGGAGGGCGAGGCGCCGGAGCCGATCGCCTCGTTCGTGAGCAACAGCGTGCGGACCCTGCGGGTGACCGTCTGAGCCACCCGGTTACCCGGGGGTGGCCCGGGTCGTTCGGCAGGGCATGAAGAAACTCGCCACCCTGGCCGCCCTCACCATGGCGGGCCTCGCCCTCGCCGCGCCCGCCGCCTCCGCCACCAGCCAGACCGCGTCCTCCCCGGACGCCACCGGCGGTCTCACCGACGGGCTCACCGCCTCCCCGGCCGACCTCGCCATCCACACCGCCGGCAAGCTGCCGGTGGTCGGGCACACCGCCCGGGAGGTGGAGAAGATCGGGACCAACCAGATGGCCCACCCCGGGCTCAGCGGGCAGATCGGCTGACCGACCCCCGTACGGTCGGCCGGCCTGTCGGCCTTGGGGCCAGGCCTTCGGGCCAGGCCCTTCAGGACCGGAAGAGCCCGTTGAGCTCCGGGTAGGTCAGCCCGCCGTCGAGGGCGGTGTACGTGCCGCTCGCGTACACCTCCTCGGCGGCCCGGCGGACCGCCGCGAACGCCACCTTGGCGAGGCCGGGGCCGAGGCTCACGCGGGCCACGCCGAGCCCGGCCAGCTCCGGGACGGACGGGGAACCGGGCGCGGCCAGGACGTTGAGCGGGGCCGGCACCGCCGCGACCAGCGCGGAGATCGTCTCCGGGTCGGCCGTGCCGGGGGCGAACACGCCGTCCGCGCCCGCCTCGACGTAGGCCCGCAGGCGGCGCACCGCCTCGTCCAACCGGCCCTCCGGCTCGCCGAGTCGGTGCAGGAAGACGTCGGTCCGCGCGTTCACGAAGAGCGGCACGCCGGCCGCGTCCGCCGCCGCCCGGGCCGCCGCGATCCGCTCGGCCGCCTCGGCGATCGGGCGGCCCTCGTCCTCCAGGTTCACGCCGACCGCGCCGGTGGCGAGCAGTGCGGTCACCGTCTCGCCGACCCCGGCGGCCGTCTGCGCGTATCCGCCCTCCAGATCGGCCGTGACCGGCTGCTCCACCGCGCGGACCACCAGCGCGGTCTGCGCCAGCACCAGGTCGCGGTCGGCGCCGCCGCCGTCCGGGCTGCCGAGCGTCCAGGAGACGCTCGCGCTGGCCGTCGCGACGGCCCGGGCACCGGCCGCGGCGACCAGGCGGGCGCTCACCGCGTCCCAGACGTTGGCGAGCACCAGCGGCTCGCCGGGGCGGTGCAGATCGTGCAGGAGCCGGGCCTTGACGTTCTGGGTCGTCACGGCTGCTCCCCTCACTTCGCGGCCGGGCTGAGGCGCGAGGTCACGCCGATCCGGTTCCAGGCGTTGATGGTGGCGATCAGGGCGATCAGCTGGGCCAGCTCGGCCTCCTCGAAGTGGGCGGCGGCCTCGTCGTAGACCGCGTCCGGCACATGGCCCTGGGTCAGCAGGGTGACGGACTCGGTGAGCGCCAGGGCGGCGCGCTCCTTCGCGGTGAACCACGGGGTCTCGCGCCAGGCCGGGAGGGAGAGCAGGCGGTGGTCCTGCTCGCCGTGCCCGGCGGCGTCGGTGGCGTGCATGTCGATGCAGAAGGCGCAGCCGTTGATCATCGACGCGTGGACCTTGACCAGTTCGGTGATCCTGGGGTCGAGGCCGGTCCGGGAGGCGCGGTCCACGGCGATCATCGCGTTGTAGTACTCGGGGGCGAGCCGGTGCATCGCGAGGCGCTGGGCGGGCGCGGGGACCGGCGCGTCGGTGGTGCTCGCGGTCTCGTTCGTCGTCGTCATGACCGCCAGCCTAGGGGCGGAGTGGCCCCCTGCCCTGGTGCATTCACCAGTGGTGTTCTTGGGCCAGTTCCCGGGCCGCTCGCCGGGCGCTCGCCGGGCGCTCGCCGGGCGCTCGCCGGGCGCTCGCCGGGCGCTCCGACCGTTCCGGCGCACGAACCAACGTGCGAGGATCACTGGCAGGACGAGGTCAGGGGGCCAGGATCGTGTGTACGGCGTTCGTCAGCATCGAGCCGGGGGCGGCGGTGCCCGTCCTGCTCCTCTCCGTCCGGGACGAGTACCTGGGGCGCCGCTGGCTGCCGCCGGCCCGCCACTGGCCGGACCGGCCGTCGCTGGTCGGTGGGCTGGACCTCGCCGCCGGCGGCACCTGGTTCGCCGTCGACCCCGGACGGCGGACGGCCGCCTGCCTGCTCAACGGCTTCGGGCCGCTCGCCCCCGCCGAGACCCGGCTCTCGCGCGGCGAACTGCCGCTGGTCGCCGTGCGCGAGGGCGGCATCGGCCACCTCGACCTCACCCCGTACGACCCGTTCCACCTCGTGCTGGTCGGACCGGCCGGCGCCCGGGTCGCCAGCTGGGGCGACGGGCGGCTCACCGAGAACGAGCTGCCGACCGGCCTGAGCGTCGTGCTCAACGACGGGCTGGAGGGCCTCGCCGGGAATCGGACCGCCTCCGAGCGGATCCGCGCCCTGATGGCCGCCCGCGCCGACCACTTCCGGGCCCGCTTCGCGGCCGAACCCCGGCCCGAGCCGGGCGCCGACAAGGCGGTCGAGGACGCGTGGGGCGCCTGGCTGCCGATCGTCTCCGGGGACGGGCTCGCGCCGGACGACGACGCGGCGCTCGTCCAGCGGCGCGACTTCGGCGACGGGCGGATCTGGGGCTCGTCCTCGATCTCGCTGCTCGCCCTCGGGCCGGACCTGCTGCGGTACGACTTCGGGCCGGCCCCGGTGCCCGCCGGGGGCGCGGCGTGGCGGCGGGTGCCGCTCGGCTGACCCGACCGGGCGGGCGGCCCGCGGAAGGACTTGAACCTGCCGCAACGGGAGGTTGCATCGTGGTCCTCCGTCGGCCACGAGGGAGGACCACGATGAACCGCCGCCGCCCCGCGAACGTGCTGCCCGCCGTCCTCCTGGTGGCCGGCACCGCGCTCGTCGCCGCCGGCGCCGCCCTGGCGCTCAGCCACGCGGCCGAGCGGGCGGTGTCCTCCGGCGCGCTGCTCGCCGGGTGGGTGCACGTGCTGATCTCCCACGCCCGGGCCGCGCACCCGGCCGCCGCCTGAGCGGGCGGGGCCGAGCGGACGGGTCCGAGCGGGCGGGTCCGAGCGGGCGGCCCGCCGGGTTTCGGTCAGACGTCCACTCGATGAACTTCCGGCGGCAGGCCTGCCGGGCGTCTACATCCCCGTAGTAGCTTCGCCGGGGCTCCCCCTGATCAGACCTCCGAGCGAAGGTGCGCGATGTCCACCCTGACCTACCCGGAAGCGATAGGCGTCGGCCTGCTGCAGGGTGTGACGGAACTCTTCCCGGTCTCCAGCCTGGGCCACAGCATCCTGCTGCCGGCGATCATCGGCGGGAAGATCCAGCACGACCTGGACATGACCGCGGAGGGCTCGGCCTACCTTTCCGTGCTGGTCGGCCTGCACCTGGCCACCGCGCTCGCGCTGGTGGTCTTCTTCTACAAGGACTGGCTCCGGGTCGTCGGCGGCCTGTTCAGCTCGATCCGCCACCGCCGCGTGCAGACCCGCAACGAGAAGCTCGCGTGGCTGCTCGTCATCTCCACCATCCCGGTGGGCATCGCCGGTCTCGCCCTGGAGAAGGCCCTGCGCAACGCCCTCGGCAAGCCCGTACCGGCCGCGGTCTTCCTCGCCCTCAACGGGCTCGTGCTGCTCGGCGCCGAGCGCCTCAAGCGCGGCGGCACCGGCCGCCGGCGGGCCGGCCACGCCGCGCCGCCGACCGAGGAGGCCGGGCTGGACCCGGCGATCGCCTCCGACCACCGGCTCGCCCGGCTCAGCTTCAAGCAGGGCGCCTGGATCGGCGCCGCCCAGATCCTCGCGCTGTTCCCCGGCATCAGCCGCTCCGGCGTCACCATGAGCGCCGGCATCCTGCGCGGACTGCACCACGAGGACGCCGCCCGGTTCTCCTTCCTGCTCGCCACACCGGTGATCATCGCCGCCTCGGCGCTCAAGGTGCCCGAGCTGTTCAAGCCGGAGAACTCCGCCGTCCTCGGCCCGGTCGTGGTGGGCAGCATCGCCGCCTTCGTCGCCGGGTACGTGTCGGTGCGCTTCCTCACCAAGTACTTCGAGACCCGCAGCCTGACGCCGTTCGCGATCTACTGCTTCGTGGCCGGCGCCGGCAGCGCGGTCTACCTCTCCCTCTGACCTACGACTCCTGGAGCACGGCCGCGAGTTCGCGCGGCCGCGAGAACATCGGCCAGTGCCCGGTGTCCAGCTCGACCAGCCGCCAGTGCTCGCCCTTCAGCAGCTCGGCGGCGTGGCCGTACGGCTCCGGCCAGTCCAGCAGGCACTTGACGTACGTCGCCGGCAGCTCGGCCAACGAGTCGGCCAGGACGGCCGGTTCGGTCAGCGAGGCGCCCGGGTGCGGCGTCGAACCGGCGACGATCCGGGCGATCTGCTCGTCGGTGAGCCCCTGGCCCGCGAAGTCCGGGGCGGTGAGCGGCGGCCAGTAGCCGTCGTTCCGCGCGATGGCCACCGCCACCTCCTGGCCGTTCCCGGCGACCGAGACGAACGACTCGCCGTCCTGCGGCACGTTGGCGTCCACGAACACCACCCGGGCCAGCCGGTCGCCGATCCGCTCGGCGGCCTGGCCCACCGGGATGCCCGAGTAGCTGTGCCCGACCAGGACGACCTCGCGCAGGTCGAGCCGCTCGACCTCGGCCACGACGTCCCGCACGTGGACCTCCTGCCCGGCCGGGGTCACGCCCCGCTTCTCCGCGAGCCCGGAGAGCGTCAGCGGGTACGCCCCGTGCCCGGCCGCGCGCAGCTCCGCCGCCACCTCGTCCCACGCCCACGCGCCGAGCCACGCGCCTGCCACGAGTACATAGTTCGCCATGAGCGGCACGGTAGCGCGCAGACGTGGCACACCGAGGGCCGAGCAGCGGGAGGGGCGGTGCTGAACGGCAGGGCGGCGGTCGTCACGGGCGGTTCGCGCGGCATCGGGCGGGCGATCGTCGAACGGCCGGGATCGCGGGACCGCCGGCACCCCCGGCGCGGGGGCCGCGCGGGATAATCCCGTCGATGAGCACTTCCTGGACCGCGTTCGGCGGCGACCTGCACCTCGACCTCACCGAGCGGCGCGCCGCCGGGGCCGGGCTGCGGGCCGCCCTGGAGGACGCGCTGCGCGAGGCCGTCCAGGACGGGCGGCTCGCCCCCGGCACCCGGCTGCCGTCCTCCCGGGCGCTCGGGGAGGACCTCGGGATCGCCCGCAACACCGTCGTGGAGGCGTACGGGCAGCTCACCGGCGAGGGCTGGCTCACCTCCCGGCAGGGCTCCGGCACCACCGTCGCCATGGGGGTCCCCCCGGCCGGAGGCTGGGGGAGGGCCGCGCCGCGCCCGCCGGCGCCCGGGACCACCCGGCCGGCGCCGGAACGCCGGCCCGTCCGGCACGACCTGATGTCCGGACGGCCCGACCTCTCGCTCTTCCCCCGCACCGCCTGGCTCGCCGCCGCCCGCCGGGCGCTCGCCACCGCGCCGCACGAGGCCCTCGGGTACGGATCGCCGCTCGGGCGCCCCGAACTGCGGGAGGCGCTCACCCACTACCTGGCACGCGTCCGCGGGGTCCGCACCGACCCCGACCGCCTGCTCGTCTGCAACGGCGTGACGCAGGGCCTCGGGCTGCTCTGCGCGGCCCTGCGGGAGCGCGGCGCCCGTGCGCTCGCCGTCGAGGAGTACGGCCTGCCGCCGCAGCTCGCCACCGTCCGCGCGGCCGGGCTCGCGACCGTGCCGCTCCCGCTCGACGAGCACGGCGCCCGGGTGGAACTGCTCGACGACCGGGTCGGGGGCGTCCTGCTCACCCCCGCCCACCAGTTCCCCACCGGCGCGCCGCTGGCCGCCGAACGGCGGGCGGCGGCGGTGCGGTGGGCGCGCGAGCACGACGGGTACGTCATCGAGGACGACTACGACGGCGAGTTCCGCTACGACCGGCAGCCACTCGGCGCGATGCAGGCGCTCGACCCCGAACGCGTGGTGTACGCCGGGACGGCCGCCAAGAGCCTCGCACCGGGCCTGCGGCTGGCGTGGCTCGCCCTGCCGGACGCACTCGTCGAACCGGTGGCCCGGCTGAAGCAGCTGGCCGACCACATGTCGCCGGTGCTCGACCAGCTGACGCTCGCCGAACTGATCACCTCCGGCACCTACGACCGGCACGTGCGGCGCTGCCGGCTGCACTACCGGCGCCGCCGGGACCGGCTGGTCGCCACCCTCGCCGAGCACGCCCCGCACGTCCGCGTCACGGGCATCGCGGCGGGGCTGCACGCGGTGCTGCGGCTCCCGGCGGACGGACCGTCGGAGGCCGAGCTCCTCGCGCGGGCGGCGGCGGCCGGGGTGTCGCTCAACGGGCTCTCCTGGCACCGGGCGGACGGTGCCGCCGCGAGCGGCCCGCCGTCGCTGGTGATCGGGTACGGGACGCCGCCGGAGCACGCGTTCCCGGCGGCGCTGGAGGCGCTGTGCGGGCTGCTGCGCAGCGCGTGAAGTCCGGTTCCCGGCCTACTTGTTGCGGCCGCCCAGTTCGAACAGGAGCATGATGAAGCCGGCGAAGGCGTGGATGCCGGCGGTGTAGATGACCAGGCGGACGGCGACGCGGCGGTTGGCCCACTTGCCGGCGTCGATGGTCTTGGGGGCGGCGGGGGTCGAGATGTGGGTGGTCGGGTCAGCGGCCATGGTTGTCTCCTCAGTGCGGTGCGGCAGGGCCGCCGCCGAGGCAGAGTTCGCCACCGGGGCTCTGCAGCAGGGTGTGGACGAAGAGCAGCTCGACCCCGTTCGCCGACTCGGCGGCGATGCAGTGCGGGGTGAGCGAGTCGAAGTGGGCGGAGTCGCCGACGTCCAGGTGGTGGGCGCGGTCGCCGAGGGTCAGCTTCAGGGCGCCCTGGAGCACGTACAGCCACTCCTCGCCCGGGTGGACCCGGACGACGGCGTCCTGCACGCCCGGCGGCACGTGGACCCGCAGGGCCTGCATGGCCCGGCCGGGCGCGCCGGCCCGGCGGTAGCCCCAGCCCCCGGCCCGGCCGGGCTCGATGACGCCGCCGCGGACCACCGGGTCGGGCTCGGTCATCGCCTCGCCCAGCAGCCCCGAGACGGACGTGCCGTAGGCGCGGGCGAGACCGAGCAGGACGGGCAGCGACGGCTGGCGCCGGCCGGTCTCCAGCCGGGACAGATAGGCTGGGGACAGTCCGACCCGGGCGGCCGCCACCTCCAGGGTGAGGCGGCTGCTGAGCCGGTGCTCGCGGAGGCGGGCGGCGAGGCCGGCGACCTCCTGGTCGTCGAGCTGGTCGCCTGCGGCGGCACCGGTGGGGCTGGTGGTCATGTGACCAGTGGACACCTCGCGTGCCGCACGGGCAAGAAATTTGCCTGCCAGGCAAAGCGCCGGACGAGGCGGTCGGCGCGACCCGGAACGGCTCAGGGTCGTGGAATGTTGCGCAGGTTGCTCCGGGCCAGGTCGATCATGCGCCCCACCCCGCCGGAGAGCACCGTCCGCCCCGCCGCCAGGGCGAAGCCCTTGAGCTGGGCGGCCGTGATGTACGGCGGGATGGACAGCGCGTTCGGGTCGGTGACGACGTCCACCAGCGCGGGCCCGGGACGCTCCAGCGCCTCGGCCAGCACCTCCCGCACGCGCCCCGGCTCGGTCACCCGTTTGGCCGGGATGCCCATCGCCCGCGCGATCCCGGCGTAGTCCACGTCGCCGTTGTCGATCTCCCACTCGGGGTAGCCGGAGACCAGCATCTCCAGCTTGATCATGCCGAGCGCGCCGTTGTTGAAGACGACGGTCTTCACCGGCAGCCGGTGCTTGACCACCGTGAGCAGCTCGCCGAGCAGCATGCCGATCCCGCCGTCGCCGGCCATCGCGATCACCTGCCGCCCCGGGCAGGCGAGTTGGGCGCCGACGGCGTGCGGGAGGGCGTTGGCCATCGAGCCGTGCAGGAAGGAGCCGATCACCCGGCGGCGACCGTTCGGCTGCAGGTAGCGGGCGGCCCAGACGTTGTTCATGCCGGTGTCCACGGTGAACACCGCGTCGTCGGCGGCCACCTCGTCGAGCACCGAGGCCACGTACTCGGGGTGGATCGGCAGGTGCTTGTCGATGTCCCGGGTGTAGGCGCCGACGACGTCCTCCAGTGACTTGCAGTGCTTGCGCAGCATCTCGTCGAGGAACGACCGGTCCGGCTTCGGCTCCAGCAGCGGGAGGACGGCCCGCAGGGTGGCGGCGACGTCCCCGTGGACGGCCAGCTCCAGGACGGTCCGGCGGCCGAGCCGGGTCGCGTCGTGGTCGACCTGGACGGTGCGGGCCTGCGGGAGGAACGAGTCGTACGGGAAGTCGGTGCCGAGCAGCACCACCAGGTCGGCGCCGTGCAGGGCCTCGTGGCAGGCGCCGTAGCCGAGCAGGCCGCTCATCCCGACGTCGTACGGGTTGTCGTGCTGAATCCATTCCTTGCCGCGCAGCGAGTGGCCCACGGGCGCTCGCAGGGCCTCCGCGACGGCCAGCACCTCGGCGTGCGCGTCACGGACGCCGGCGCCGCAGAACAGGGCCACCCGGCGGGCCGCGTTGAGCAGTTCGGCGAGCGCCTGCACCTGCGACCAGGGCGGGGCGGCGACGGCCTGCTCGGTGAGGAAGTGGCCGGTGCCGGTGGGGCGGGCGGCGGGCAGCGCGGCGACGTCGCCGGGGAAGGCGAGGACGGAGACGCCGCGGGCGCCGAGCGCGTGCTGGACGGCGATCCGCAGCAGGCGGGGCAGCTGGGCGGGGGTCGAGAGCATCTCGCACCAGCTGCTGCAGTCGGTGAACACCCGCTCGGGGTGGGTCTCCTGGAAGAAGCCGGTGCCGATCTGCCCGGACGGGATGTGGGAGGCGAGCGCGAGGACGGGCAGGCCGCTGCGCTGGGCGTCGTACAGGCCCTGGACGAGGTGGGTGTTGCCGGGGCCGCAGGAGCCCGCGCAGACGGCGAGGCGGCCGCTGAGCTCGGCCTCGGCGGCCGCGGCGAAGGCGCCGGCCTCCTCGTTGCGGACGTGCACCCAGCTGATGCCCTCGGCCCGGCGGATGGCGTCGACGACGGGGTTGAGGCTGTCGCCGACCACGCCGTAGACCCGCTGCACGCCGGCCTGCCGGAGAACTTCCACCATCTGTTCGGCCACGGTTGCCACACGTGAACCCTCCGGTGGGGCGGCGGGGCGTGCACTCGGGGTGGGGCGAACGGGTGAGGGGAGCCGGTGGGTTGTCGGCGGTCGAGTGCGGGTCCGCGCCTTCCGCCTCGCGCGGTTCCTCCCCCAGCGTCCGGCCGGGGGAGGAACCGCGCGAGGGGCGGATGAGGAAGTGGGGTGCGGGAGCCGGGAAGCCGCTATTCCGCCGCCAGGTGGTCGGGGCTCTGGCCCACCTTGCCCGCGGCCACGCCGGCCTGGGCCTGGCGGCGGGCGGGTTCGCGGCCGGGGGGTTGGGAGCAGCGCTCCTGGGCGGGTGGGACCGTGGCCGGGAGGGTCACCGGCTCCTCGGCCTTGAGCTGGACCGTCTCGCCGTCGTGCTGCAGGTGCAGGGTCTCGCCCCGGCGCAGTGTGTACGTCGTGCCGTCGTGGGTGATCTCGACACCGAGCAGCATGCCGCGGACCATCAGCGAGAAGCCGAGCCTGGTCAGCCCGGCGGGCAGCCGGGGCCGGAAGGAGAGCGTCTCGCCGTGGTCGCGCAGGCCGCCGAAGCCGGCCACCAGGGCGACGCAGGCCCCGGCGAGGGAGGCCATGTGGAGGCCGTCGCGGGTGTTGCCGCTGAGGTCGTGGAGGTCCATGAGGGCGGCTTCGGCGGTGTAGTCGTACGCGAGGTCGAGCTGGCCGACCTCGGCGGCGATGACCGCCTGGGTGCAGGCGGAGAGGGAGGAGTCGCGGACGGTGAGGCGCTCGTAGTAGGCGAAGTTGCGGGCCTTCTGCTCGTCGGTGAAGGCGTCGCCGCGGACCTGCATGGCGAGCACGAGGTCGGCCTGTTTGACGACCTGCTTCCGGTAGAGGTCGAAGTACGGGAAGTGGAGCAGCAGCGGGTACTTCTCGGGCGGGGTGCGCTCGAAGTCCCAGACCTGGTGGTGGGTGAAGCCGTCGGCCTGGGGGTGGACGCCGAGGCTCTCGTCGTACGGGACGTACATCGCGGCGGCGGCGTCGCGCCAGGCGGCGGTCTCCTCGGTGTCGACGCCGAGCGCGGCGGCCTCGCGGGGGTGGCGGCCGGCGGCCTCGGCGGCGGCGCGCAGGTTCGCCTGCGCCATGAGGTTGGTGTAGACGTTGTTGTCGGCGACGGCGCTGTACTCGTCGGGGCCGGTGACGCCCTCGATGCGGAACTTGCCGGCGGCGTCGTGGTGGCCGAGCGAGCGCCACATCCGGGCGGTCTCGACCAGGAGTTCGAGCCCGTACTCGCGCTCGAAGTCGATGTCGGCGGTGGCCCGGACGTACCGGGCGACGGCGGCGGCGATGTCGGCGCCGATGTGGAAGGCGGCGGTGCCGGCCGGCCAGTAGCCGGAGCACTCCTCGCCGCGGATCGTCCGCCAGGGGAACACCGCGCCGGCCAGGCCGAGTTGGGCGGCCCGGTCGCGGGCGAGCGGGAGGGTGGAGTGCCGCCAGCGGAGGGCCTGGTTGACGGCGGTGGGCAGGCAGTAGGTGAGGACGGGCAGGACGAAGGTCTCGGTGTCCCAGAAGCTGTGGCCGTCGTAACCGGGGCCGGTCAACCCCTTGGCGGGGATGGCGCGTTCCTCGCTGCGGGCGCCGGCCTGGAGGACGTGGAAGACGGCGAACCGGACGGCCTGCTGGAGTTCGACGTCGCCGTCGATCTCGATGTCGCTGGTGTTCCAGAACTCCCGCAGGTAGTCGGCCTGTTCGTCGGCGAGGCCGTCCCAGCCGGTGTACCGGGCGGCGGTCAGCGCGGCCTCGACCTGGTCGCGGACGGCGGGCAGCGAGCGGGTCGCGGACCAGCCGTAGGACATGAACTTGACCAGCCGCA
This sequence comes from Kitasatospora sp. NPDC001660, assembly GCF_053596725.1. NCBI lineage: Bacteria > Bacillati > Actinomycetota > Actinomycetes > Kitasatosporales > Streptomycetaceae > Kitasatospora > Kitasatospora sp. NPDC001660. The sequence goes on from NZ_JBSFGU010000038.1 coordinate 42,247, forward strand.
GCCGCTGTCCGGGTTCGAGGACGGTGGTGACGCTGATCCGGCACTGGTCGGCGCCGGACTCGGCGACGGTGTCGAGCTTCTCCGGGCCCTCGATGACGTGGTCCATGCCGGCCGCGACCCGGATGCCGCTGTAGCGGGTGCGGTGCACCAGGACGGCCTTCGTCCCGTCGGCGTGGTGGGCCTCGGGCTGGAGCGGCGCCTCCAGGACGGCGGCGGCGCGCGGGTCGCCCTCGGGGCCGCCGGGAAGCTGCTCGTTGGCGACGAGTTCGGACTGGAGCACGATGCGGACCGGGCCGTCGACCGCCTCGACGGAGTACTCGACGGCGGCGATGGCGCGCTGGGTGAGCGAGACGAGCCGGGTGGAGCGGACCCGGATCGTGCGGCCGGCCGGGGAGGTCCAGTCGGCCTCGCGGTGCAGCAGGCCGTCGCGGAAGTCCAGCCAGCGCCGGTGGCTGATGAGTTCGCCGTAGCGCAGGTCGAAGGGCTCGTCGTCGACGAGCAGCCGGATGATCTTGCCGTTGGTCACGTTGATGACGCTCTGGCTGGACTCCGGGTAGCTGTAGCCGCCCTCGCCGTACGGCAGCGGGCGGAGTTCGAAGACGCCGTTGAGGTAGGTGCCGGGCAGGCCGTGCGGCTCTCCCTCGTCGAGGTTGGCGCGCAGGCCGATGTGGCCGTTGGAGAGCGCGAAGACGGACTCCGCGCGGGCCATCTCGGCCGGGTCGAGGCCGTGTTCGGCGATCTGCCACGGGTCGACGACGAAGTTCTCGGACACGGTCATGCCTGCTCCCCCAGCAGTTCGGAAAGGTCCTCGACGACCACGGTGGCACCCTCCCGGCGCAGTTCGGCGGCCTGGCCGGTGCGGTTCACGCCGACCACCGCGCCGAAGCCGCCGGCCCGGCCGGAGGCGACGCCGGCGAGCGCGTCCTCGAAGACCGCGGCGTGCGCGGGTTCGACGCCGAGGACACGGGCGGCGTGCAGGTAGGTGTCGGGGGCCGGCTTGCCGGACAGGCCCTCGCGCTTCGCGACGATCCCGTCCACGACCACGTCGAACAGGTCCGCGATGCCCGCCGCCCGGAGCACGTCCCGGCAGTTGGCGCTGGAGGAGACCACGGCTCTGGGCAGCCCGAGCGCCCGCAGCCGGCGCACGTAGGCGACCGAGCCGTCGTACGGCTTGACGCCCTGCTCGCGGATCATGCGCAGGACGGTGTCGTTCTTGGCGAGGCTGATCCCGTGCACGGTACGGGCGTTCGGGGGGTCGTCGTCGGTGCCCTCGGGCAGGTCGACGCCCCGGCTGCGCAGGAACGCGCGGGTGCCGTCGAGGCGCGGGCGGCCGTCGACGTAGGTGTCGTAGTCAGTGACCGCGTCGAAGGGGACGAACTGCCCGCCGGTGCGGGCTGCTTCGGCGCGCAGGAAGGTGTCGAAGGTGTCCTTCCAGGCCGCGGCGTGCACGATGGCGGTCTGGGTGAGGACCCCGTCGAGGTCGAAGAGGAAGGCGCGGATGTCGTCCGGTAGGCCCAGCATGGGTGCAGTCTTACCCGGGATCGCTCGTGATGCCGGGAAAGCCGCGGATTTCCCGGCGGCGCGTCGCGGGACGGGTGGCTCCCCGGGGGTTCGGGCGCCGGGCCGGGGCGGGGCGGGGGTGCACACGACCGCGATCGGCCCGCGGCGGCGATCCCGCCACCCGGCGGGCTCAGGCGGGGTCGTGGCGCCTGGCGGTGACGAAGTAGGGCTGCACCTTGCCGCTCTGGGCGTAGTCCTTGAGCCGGACGACCAGTTCCGCCCAGGTGCCGGCCACCATCGGGATGCCGTCCTCGCTGCCCGGCTGCCAGCCGCCGTGGCGCAGCAGCAGCCGGGTGCGGTCGGGGGCGTCGGGCTGCTCGGCGAGGTCCCAGGTGATCCAGGTGCCGGCCCAGTGCGGCGGGAACGCGCCGGCGTTCGCCCACACCACCCGGTCGAGGTCGGCGCGCTCGCGGCGCAGCCGGAACGGCTCGGGGACGCCGGGGAAGTCGAAGAGCAGGACGTCGTCGCCGTCCCGGTCGACGGCGGTGGTCCACCAGCTGGTCAGCCCGTCGTGGGTGTTGAGCGCGGCGAGGACGACGTCCCGGGGGGCGGCGATGTCGATCTGCAGGGCGATCTCGGGCATGGGTCCGCCTTTCGTGGCCCGCGGCCCCCCTCAGCCACCATGGCACGACCCCGGGGCGAACGCGCCCCGGGGTCGTGCGGTCGTGTGCGGGTGGAATCAGCCGCCGCTGCCGTAGGTGGTGTTCGCGCAGATGTCGTCGTCCGCCGAGCGGGCGTCGTTGGTGACGGTGGTGGGCAGCGGCGCCGGGGTGGACGACGTGCCGGCCGCGGGGGTGGAGCTGGTGGTCGTGGCGGCGCCGTTGGCGCCCGCGAAGTCCTTGCCGACGATCACGGTGACGCCCGGCGAGGTGCCGGAATCCACGGTGGCGCCGGGGAACAGCGCGGCGACCTTGTCGGCGTTGGCCTTCTGCCCGGGGCCGTACTCGATCATGGTGGTCTTGTACTTCGTGCTGGCCGCCTGGCCCGCCGTGGTGGCGGAGAACTTGGCGGCCTTCAGCTGCTCGGTCGCCTTGCCGGCCAGCCCGTTGGTGAGCGTGCCGTTGTAGACGGCAACCTTGACCGCCTCGTTGGAGGCGTCGCCGGCCGGCGCGGGGGCCGAGCTCGGGGCGGCGGGTTGCGACGGGGCCGGGGCGGCCGGGGCGCCGTCCTGCTGGCCGGTGGCGTTCTGGCCGTCGATGGTGTGGTCGGCCTTGAGGGTGTCCCAGAGCTTCTGGACGTCCGGCTGGACCAGGTCGATGTTGGCGTCCTGGGTGCGGTAGCGCCAGGGGGCCGTCACGAACTTGAGGTTGTGCATGTCGATGTTCTTCAGCGACAGGCCGAAGGACAGCAGCTTGTCGGCGGAGCTCAGCCCGGGGTCGACGGTCAGCGACTTGGTGGCGGCGTCGGCGAGCGGCAGCAGGTTGGTGGGGCTCAGCCCCTCCGTCTTGATCTTGTTGGCGAGCGAGCTCATGAACGCCTGCTGGCGCTTCATCCGGCCGATGTCGGAGCCGTCGCCGATGCCGTGCCGCAGCCGGACGTAGTCGAGCGCCTTCTGGCCGTCCACGGTCTGCTTGCCCTGCGGGAGGACGAGCTCGCCCTTCTTGTGCAGGTTGGGGTTGATGTCGCCCTCGTAGATGGCCTTGGGCAGGCAGACGTCGACGCCGCCGACGGCCTTGGTCATCGAGGAGAAGCCGTTGAAGTCGACCACGATGGTGTGGTCGACCCGGATGCCGGTCAGCTTCTCGATCGTGTTCTGGGTGCAGGCGGGGTTGCCGGCGTCGCTGCCGCCGACCGAGAAGGCCGCGTTGAACAGGTCGTTGCCGGCCTTGGTCCACTTGCCGCTGGGCAGCTTGCAGGACGGGATCTGGACGATCGCGTTGCGCGGGATGGAGATGCCGACGGCGTGCTTGTGGTCGGCGTAGACGTGCAGCAGGATCGTCGTGTCCGAGCGCGCGCCGCCGTCGTCGCCGCCGCCGAGGTCGGAGTTGGTGCCGCCGCGGCTGTCGGAGCCGATGAGCAGCACGTTGACCGGCTTGTTGCCGTCCGCGTCGGCCTGCGCCTCCGGCGGGCGGTCGGTGGCTATCGCGTCCGCGTCGAAGGACTTGATGTTGCCGTTCAGCTTGAAGTAGATCGCGCCGCCGGTGCCGGCGAGCAGCACCAGGACGCCCGCCGCCGACCAGGCGACGATCTTCTTGACGTTCTTCTTCGGCTTCCGGCTGTTGCGGGCCGCCGCCCGGCCGCCGCCGCCCGCGGGCGCGGCGTCCTTGCCGCCCTTGCCCTGTCCGGACCGGCGGGCCTCGGCCCGTCCTCCGGCGCGCGGCTGCGGGACGGCGCTGCCGCCGTCCGTGGTGGCCGCGTCGGGCGCGCCCTTGCCACGAGCCGGGCTCTCGCCCCGTTGACCTGCCATCCGCGTACCTTTCACCGCCGGAAGCGCTGCCCGTGATGATCGGGCACACCGTACTGTGGGAGACGGTCAGGACCGCACCCGGGTTGCACAATACGAAGGCCATATAAGAACTACGGCCATCACCGGAGAATACAAGCCGGTCGATCGCGCACCGTGTGACCAAGGTCTCCGCCGGGCGGGGCGCAGCGCGGGCGGGAGCCCGGCCCGCCGTGCGCGAACCGGGATCCCGGGAGGTCGGGCGGTGTCTCAGCTCTCGATCACGCGGCGGAACAGCACGGTGTCGAAGACGTCCTCCATGCGCACCGCGCGGCCGTCGCGCAGCGTCCAGGAGTGGATGAACGGCAGTGTCACCGTGGTGCCGCGCACCGACGTGACCTCGCGCACACCGAAGACCACGACGCGGTCCCCGGCGGCCACGAACTCCTGTGGTCGCAGCCGCATTCCGCCGAGCACGGAGGGCACCTTCGCGAGGAACTCGCGCACGCCGGCGTGGCCGTGCTTGGTGCCGCCGAGGCCGTACTCGGCCATGCCGTCGGGGTGCACCCACTCGACGCGCGGGTCGAGGGTGTCCAGCAGCGCGGCCACGTCGCGGTCGTGGAAGGCCCGGTAGGCGCGCTCGATCAGGGCGCGGCTGGTACCGGTGGCGGTGAGAGCGGTGTCGGTCATGTCGGTCCTCATGCCTTCGTCATGCCTTCGCCGCCCACGCGGCGGCCGTCCAGGTACTGCGGGTACATCACGCGCAGGGTGCGTTCGATGCCGTCGCGCCAGTCGACGGTGCACGGGCCGGTCAGCTTCCGGCGCAGCGTCGGGTCGAACCGGTAGGTCTCGCGGGTCACCTCGCTCGGGACGAGGTTCGCCGTCACTCCGGTGAGCCGCTCGATGTGGCGGATGCAGTCGGTGATGCCGACGGACTGGTCGCCGCCCCAGTTGACCACCGTGGCCGGGGCCGCGGCGGCCTCCCACAGCCGGGGCACCTGCGCCACCAGGTCGTCGGTGTGCAGCAGGGAGCACCAGTTCTGGCCCTCCAGCGGCACCTGGATCGGCTGCCCGGCCAGCATCGCCTTGAAGTACAGCATCGGCACGCCGCCGTAACTGCCGGGACCGTACGCGATGTTGAGCCGGGCGATGGTGGTGGGCAGGCCGAGCACCCGGGCGAAGGCGCGCACCGCGCCCTCGGTGGCGAGCTTGCCCATCGGGTAGGCGGGCAGCCAGTCGGCGGAGCCGTCCACCGGGTCGTCCTCGGTGTACGCGTGGTCCAGGGTCCGCCGCTTGTAGAGCGCCCCGGTGGAGACGAACAGGAACGCCTCGGCGGTGCGGCAGTGCTCCATCAGGCGGCCGGTGGCGACGGCGTTGATCTCGGCGGTGGCGTTGAAGTCGCCGTCCTCGCCGCGGTGGACGGCGGAGTGCAGGACGTGGGTGAAGTCCCGCGGCAGTCCGGCGAGCGCCTGCTCGGAGCCGTCGGCCATGTCCCAGTGCCGGGTGCGGATGCCTCGGCCGGCCAGCGCCTGCTCGACGCCCGGCGTCCCGAAGCGGCCGATGCACCACACCTCGTCGTGCGCGGCCAGTGCCTCGGCGACCGGCCGGGCGACCTGCCCGGTGCCCCCGGTGATCAGGATCTTCTTCCCCCGCATGCTGCTGCTGTGCTCCTTCGTCATCGGTTCGCGCCCCGCCGGCGCGCCAGCTCGTCGGCCTCGGCCAGCGCACGGTCCAGCTCCCGGCGCAGGATCGCCTGGAAGGCGGCCACGTGGCGCGGGCCCATCAGGGTGTAGTGCTCGCCCGGCACCTCCAGGTACCGGTTCTCCTCGCGGGTGTGCTCGTCCCACCGGCGAAGCTCGTTGTTCAGCCAGTCCTCGCGCGTGCCGCGCAGCGGGATCGCGTGGAACACCGTCATCGAGCGGACGTCGCCGCTCGGCCGGTAGCCCTTGCCCAGGTCGGTGAGGGTGTCGGCGATCTCCGCCCAGGCGGCGAACCTGGCGGCGTCCAGGTCGAGTTCGGCCAGCCGGTGCGGCGGGGCGAGCGCGACCAGCCGGGCGGCCTGCTCCTCGCGCGGCAGGTGCCGCAGGGCGTCCGGGAGTTCGACGGACTGCCTCTTGTCGATCAGCTCCAGGAAGAGCGCCAGGTGGGCGGCCGTCTCGGCGTACCCCAGCTCCTCCATGCGGTCCTTGATGTGCGGCGGCAGGTTGAAGCTGCCGACGAAGTCGACCCGCTCGCCCTGCGCCTCCAGGACCTTGGCGATCTCGAAGGCGACGGCGGCGCCGTAGGAGTAGCCGGCCACCGCGTACGGGCCCCGGGGCTGCTCGGCGCGGATGGCGTCCACGTAGGTGTCGACCATCTCCTCGAAGGAGACGAAGGGCTTCTCGCCGTCGTTGAAACCGCGGGCGCGCAGCGCGTGGAACGGGCGGTCGCCGACGAAGTACCTGGCGAGGTTGACGAAGACCAGCACCTCGCCGACACCGGGGTGGACGCAGAACAGCGGGGTCTTGTCGCCGCCGGTCTGCATCGGCACCAGCGGGTCGTACGGCCGGGAGGTGCCCGGGCGGGCGGGCTCGGCGAGGCGGGCGGCCAGGGCGCGGACGGTCGGCGCGGTGAGCACCGTGATGACCTCCAGGCCGGTGACGCCGAGGCGCTCGGCCACCTTGGCGCGCAGCCGCAGGATGTCGAGGGAGGTGCCGCCGAGGTCGAAGAAGCCGGCGGTGGCGCTGATCGCGGCCGGGTCGCAGTCGAACATCTCGGCGTAGATCCCGGCGAGGGCCAGCTCGACTGGGCCCTCGGGCGCGGTGTACCCGCCGAGCATGCGCACCGTCAGGTCGGAGACCGCGTGCTGCTGCCCGGCGTACGCCCCCTCCTCCAGGCGGCGGCGCATCAGGGCGCGCTGGATCTTGCCGAGGCTGGTCCTGGGGAAGGCCTCGGCGGGCAGGGGAAGGACCAGCGCGGGCCGGAAGCCCCAGTGCGTCACCACGGTCGCGCGCACGGCGGTGAGCACCCGGTACAGGGCGGTCTCGTCGCCCTCCGGCAGCTCGGGGTGGAAGGCGATCACCAGCTGCTCGGTGTCGCTGCCCGCCGGGCGGGTCGGGAAGGCGGCGACGTAGGAGCGGGCGACGCCGTCGAGCTGTTCGAGGGCGGCCTCGATGTCGTGGCTGAAGTAGTTGACGCCGTTGACGATGACGCTGTCCTTGCTGCGCCCGACCAGGGTGAGCCGGCCGTCGTCGATCCGGCCGAGGTCGCCGCTGCGGAACCAGCCGTCGGCGGTGAAGGCGTCGGCGGTGGCCCCGGGGTTGCGGAAGTAGCCGCGGGTGATCATCGGGCCGGTGAGCTGGAGCTCGCCGACGGCGCCCTCGGGCAGCGGGCGGTCGGCCGCGTCGGCGACGCGGACGGACAGGCCGGTGACGGGGGTGCCGAGGTTGGCGAACTCGGCGCTGCGGTCGGTGGCCGGGAAGCCGCGGCGGGAGTAGACGCTGCCGGCGCAGGTCTCGGTCATGCCGAAGGCGGGCCAGAGGGTGTCGCCGGCCAGGCCGTACGGCGCCAGCCGCTCCAGAAACGTTTCGCCGGTGCTCACCAGCACGGCCTCGCCGCCGCTGATGATCTGCCGGACCCGGCTCAGGTCGAGCCGCTCGCCCGCCGCGTCCAGCCGGTCGACGGCGGCGGTGACCAGGCCGAGCAGGAAGTTCGGCGCGAAGGTCATCGTCACGCCGTGCCGGGAGACCAGCCGGAGGAACTCCAGCGGGTCGGCGAGCACCACGGCGGGGGCGACGTGCACCTGGCGGGCGCCGACGGACAGCGGCAGCAGGTGGCACTCCAGCAGGGCGGCGACGTGGTCGAAGGAGACCCAGTTGAGCGTGACGTCGCCGGCGTCCAGCCGGTGCGCACCGTTCTTGCCCGCCATCGAGGCCAGCAGGTTGGCGTGGCTGAGCACGACGGCCTTGGAGTTGCTGGTGGACCCGGAGGTCAGCATCAGCACCGCGGTGTCCTCGGGGGCCGCGCGGTGCAGCTCCTCGGCCGGCTCGCCGGACAGCTCCGCCAGGACGGCCAGCGGGCGGTCCGGGTCGGGCGGGAGGACGGCGGCCAGGCCGGCGGTGGTGACGGTCAGCGGCCCGTCCAGCAGGGCGCCGACGTGGGCGAGCTGGGCGGCCCAGCGCTCCGGGTCGGCGGCGGCCGGCGCGGCCAGCGGGCACGGCACGAAGCCGCCGAGCACGGCGCCCCAGAACGCGGGCAGGAAGTCCTCGGCGCGCTCCAGGATCAGCACCACCCGGTCGCCGGGGCGCAGGCCGCGGGCCCGCAGGCCGGTGAGGACGCGCCGGGCGGCGTCGAGCAGTTCTGGGTAGGTCTGGTCGGCCGTGCCGGCGTCGGCGGCGCCGAGGCAGTGGCCGAGCCCTGCCGCGGGGTGCCGCTCGGCGACGTCCAGCAGCAGGTCGGTGAGGTTGGTGGGACGTGTCACGGGCCGTCTGTCTCCTGGCTTCGGGGCGCGCCGGGGCAGCCCGCCTGGCACGCCGAACAGGGGTTGAGGACCAAAGGGGTGCGGAAGTCCGCAGCGTGGCGCGACCGGACGGCTCAGCGCGGGGATGCCGACGACGGCCCCGACCGCCACCGCGCCGTCGCGTCGGTGGCCGGTCGGGCCGGCAAAGTTTCGGACCGGAAAGCCCCCGCTTGACGTGTGGTCACGAGGCTTACCGTAAGGTCGGATCGGACCTGGTCAGCCCGGCGAGTTCAGGGTTGGCCGGAAGGGGACAGGGCCGCGACCGGCGGTGAAGGGCAGGCTACTTCTCGTGAGGAAAACGGAATGCCGGGCCTTCCTTTCCGGCGCCCGAGTGCAGGTTGATGCCAGGGCGACTGGAGATTCGCCAGGTCGGTGGTGGAAAAATCCCGGCCCGATATATGTCCGCCGCAAGGCATATGCCCGCCGCAAGGCCCCCCGCACCCCCCTCGCGACAATCCCGTCCGAGCCGGGCCCAAAGGCCCTCGACCTGCGGTTTTGATCAAAGGTTGACTGACTTCGAACATGCGAACTACTGTCAGTCGCAGGTGGTCTGATCGAGCGTCATCTGACATGTTCTTGATTAAACAGTTGAACGGCGAATGAACGGAAAGACCACCACCGTAAGGGGGACGCAAGTGACCAGGGCAGCCGGCTCGCCGAACGGCCATGGCCAGGAGGAATCGACGCCGGGCGACCACGCCGCACACGTCGAGAAAACCCTGCTCCAGGCGCGGGCACTGATCGAATCCACCGTCTCCCTCTACCGACAGCGCCCCGACCAGAACCCCCCCGCCCCGCACGCCGACGTCACCGCCCTCGGCGAGGCCGTCGAACAGCTCGTGCACGGCGCCCGGCACTCGGTCTGCGTCGCCGTCACCGGCACCGGGCCCTTCGAGCAGATCGCCCGCGACGCCCTGACCACCATGCGCCCGGGCACCGTCGTCCGGGTGCTCTGCGCGCCCGGCGTCGCCGACTGCGCCCTGGCCAAGCTCGCGCACGCGCCCGGCGCCCGCTTCGAGATCCGCGTCTCCGAGGCCGACCTGCGCGACATCGTCATCTCCGACGGCGCCCGCGCGCTCGTCCGCGCCGCCGCCGGGAACGCCAAGGGCCAGGCCACCCTGGTCAACGACCGCGCCGCCGTGCGCGCCCTGGAGCTGCTCTTCGCCGGCGCCTGGTCGCTCGGCCGCAAGCTCGACGACCACCTCGCACTCAGCCCCCGGCTGCTCGGCGACCTCACCCGCAGCATCCTGGAACGGCTGCGCAGCGGCTACACCGACGAGTGCGCCGCCCGCGACCTCAACATGTCCCTGCGCACCTACCGGCGCCACGTCGCCGAGATCATGCGCGAACTCGGCGCCAGCTCCCGCTTCCAGGCCGGCGTGCGCGCGGTCGAGCTGGGCCTGCTCCTCGACTGAGGCGCCCCTGCGGGCCCTGCGGGACAGGGCCGGGCGCCGTTCCCGCGCCACGCGGGGAGAACCGCGGCCCACCAGCCGCGGCGCAGTGAGTAACACCAACGGGGAAACTGGTGAGTACGACGTGCCCATCGAGGCAGAGGACGAACTGGAACGAGCGCTCCTGGAAGTACGGGCGCTGATCGAGTCGACGGTGGCCATCCACCGCGACCGCAACCACCGCGCCCAGCAGATCGCCGCGGTGGACGGCGGCTACCGGGCGGTGCTCGACGCCGCCGCCGCCCTCATCCGCAGCGCCGTGCGCGGCATCGACATCGTGCACGCGCGGATGCCCGGCGCCGAGGAACAGGAGCCCGGGCTCAACGAGTTCGCCGAGCGAAGACTGATCTACGGGGCCGCCGAGTCGACCACCGTGCGGCTGCTGGCCAGCCCCACGATGATCGACGAGGACTTCGTCCGCGAACAGCTCGCCAAGGAGCGGCCGGTGGCGATCCGGGTGGCCCGGGTGCCGCCGCTCCAGGCGCTGCTGGTGGACGGCACGACCGCGCTGGTCGTCGCCGAGTCGGCCACCGGCGTCCGGGCCTCCGTCATCCGGGAGCCCAAGGTGGTCTACACGCTCGGCTCGCTGTTCGAGAGCGTGTGGCGCAACGCCGTTCCGGCCGGCGAGCGGATCGTCTTCGGCGACCGGGACCGGGCCGCGCTGGCCCAGCAGATCCTCGGCGCGCTGCGGGCCGGCGTCACCGACGAGGTCGCCGCGCGCGAGCTCACCGTCTCGGTGCGCACCTACCGCCGGCACGTCGCCGAGATCATGGCGATGCTCGGCGCCCAGTCCCGCTTCCAGGCCGGCGTGCGCGCCGCCGAGCTCGGCCTGCTGCGGCCCGCCCGGCCCGGACCGGGCGGCGGTCCGGGCGGCGGTCCGGGCGGTGGCGGCCAGAACTGACGCCGGGCGCCGGGCGAGTGGCAGCTTCCTGAAGGGTCTGTTGCCGCTTCCCCGGCGCCCCAGTTGTATGGGCCGCGGAAAGGGGAACGGGTGTCGCACGCACCCGGAAAACCCTTCCCGATGGCCTGCCGTACTCCCCCGAAACTGCCGGCCGTCGGCGCGGGGACCCGCCCCGCCGGAAAACCTCCGGTGGCGGGTCCCCGCTCCCACCGGTGAATTCGGCGCGGAAGGCGGGCCAATGGACCAGAACCCGATCGGTCTGGTGTTCCCCGGCCAGGGGACGCAGAAAGCAGGAATGGGCGATCCCTGGCGGGAAACCCCGTCCTGGGAACTCGTCCGGGAAATCTCCGAGGTCACCGGAGAGGATCTCGCCGAACTGCTCCTGGAAACCCCGGACGAACACCTTCGGCGCACCGACCTGGCGCAGCTCACCGTGTTCACGGTTGCCATGGTCGCGTACGCCGAGGCGGTGCGCCGCGGCGCACTCGACGGGCCGGTGGCCGCCGTGGCCGGCCACAGCCTGGGCGAGTACGCCGCGCTCACCGCCGCCGGGGCGCTCACCCTGCCCGACGCCGCCGCGCTGGTGGCGGCCCGTGGCCGGGCCATGCGGGACGCCGCCGACGAGCGCCCCGGCACCATGGGCGTGCTGGTCGCCGCGCCGCTGGAGCAGGTCGCCGAACTGACCGACCGGCTGCGGGCCCGGGGCGCCGACGTGTGGGTCGCCAACGTCAACGCCCCCGGCCAGAGCGTGGTCTCCGGCTCCGCCGCGGGCATCGACCTGATCGGCGAGCAGGCGCCCTCGATCGGCGCCAAGATGATCCGGCTGTCCGTCGGCGGCGCCTTCCACAGCCCGTACATGGAGCCCGCCGCCGACCGGCTGCGGACCGCGCTCGAGAACACCGCCTTCGCCCCGGCCCACCTGCCGGTCGTCGCGAACGCCGACGCCCGCGCGTACGCCGGCGACTGCGACTGGCCCGACCTGGCCACCCGCCAGCTCACCTCGCCGGTGCTCTGGGAGCCCGGCGTGCGCACCCTGACCGGCGAGCTCGGCTGCCGCCGGCTGGTCGAGATCGGCCCCGGAAAGACCCTGGCCGGCCTGATCCGCCGGATCGTCCCGGAGACCGAGGTGGTGTCGCTGAACAGCCCGGCCGCGCTGGGCTGACCGGCCGCCGCCCGGCCGGCGGCCGGTCACCGAACCGGACAAGGAGAACCACCCCGATGACACTGGGCACCGAGAGCATCTGGCTGCGCCGGTACGCCACCGGCGCGCCACCGCGGCTGCGGCTGCTCTGCCTGCCGCACGCCGGCGGCTCGGCCGGCTTCTTCCACGGCTGGGGGCGCGCCTTCGGCGAGGACGTCGAAGTCCTCGCGGTGCGCTATCCCGGCCGCCAGGAGCGGATCGCGGAGGATCCGTGGACCCGCCTGGAGGACCTCGCCGACGCGATCGCCGCCGAGCTGACGTCCCGACTCGACACCCCGCTGGCCCTGTTCGGCCACAGCATGGGCGCCACCATCGGCTACGAGATCGCGCTGCGCCTCGCGCAGCGGCACGGCGTCGCCCCGGCGCTGCTGATGGTCTCCGGCCGCCGGGCCCCGCACCTGCTGACCCCGCGCACCGCCGCCTTCGGCAGCGACGACGAACTGCTCGCCGAGGTCGGGAAGATGGGTGGCACCGACGCCGCGCTGCTGGCCGACGAGGACCTGCGCGAGCTCGTCCTGCCCGCCATCCGCGCCGACTTCCGGGCCGTCGCCCGCTACGAGGCGCGGCCCGGCGTGCCGCTGCCCTGCCCGGTGGTCGGCTACGTCGGCGACGGCGACCCGGACGTCGCCCCCGACGAGGTCGCGGCCTGGGCCAGGATCGCCCCGGCCGGCTTCGAGCTGAAGGTCCTGCCGGGCGGCCACTTCTACCTGATCGACCAGCGCGACGCGCTCGTCGCGGACATCCGCGAACGGCTTTCCGTGACCGTCCGACGCTGAATTCCCGGACGCCGGTGGCAGGTTGTTGCAGCCGCCGTTGTGGGCCCGGAAACCGGGCTCGCAGAATTCAATCAGCACGATTCTTTGATCCAGCACAGCATCCCGCACCGCATTTCGCACGGCCCGGAGAACCGGGTCGGACAAAGGAGAAAACCATGACCACCGCCACCCGCGACGAGCGCCTCGAAACCATCAAGGAAATCGTCTGCGACATTCTGGAGATCGAGGAGGACGAGGTCACCGAGACCAGCCTCTTCAAGGAGGACCACGACGCCGACTCGCTCCGCGCGATCGAGATCCTCGCCGCCCTGGAGAAGGAGTTCGGCGTCGTCATCAACCAGAGCGAGCTGCCCCGCATGGTCAACCTCAAGGGCGTCTACGAGGTCGTGTCGGAGCCGGCCGGCTGGTAGTCCCGAAAACGCTGCGACGGATGGGGAGGTCGCCATGACGGCGGCAGGAAACGGCACCGGGCGCACCGGGCCGCAGCGGCACCGGGTGGTGCTCACCGGGCTCGGGGTGGTGTCCAGCATCGGACTCGGCGTCCGGGAGTTCCTCCAGGGGCTCCGCGAGGGCCGCAGCGGTGCCCGGCCCATCTCGGTGTTCGACACCGAGGGCTTCGCCCACGCGAACGGGTGCGAGATCACCGACTTCGACCCGCGGGACTGGATCCGCACGCTGGACGTCGAACAGCTCGGCCGGGCCGCGCAGTTCTCGACCGCGGCGGCCCGGATGGCCCTGGAGGACTCCGGCCTCGACCTGGCGCGGCTGCGCGGCCGGCGCGGGCTCATCTCCATCGGCACCACCGACGGCGAGAGCTACGACCTCGACCAGCTGGTCGAGCGCGAACTCGCCGACGGCACCGGCACCTTCGACCCGACGGCCGCCCGGCGAGTGCCTGCCGGGCGGCTGTCGGCGGCCATCGCCCAGGAACTGGGCCTGACCGACGTGGAGGCGCTGACCATCCCGACCGCGTGCTCGGCGGGCAACTACGCCATCGGCTACGGCTTCGACGCCGTCAGCTCCGGTGAGGCGGAGTTCGCCTTCTGCGGCGGCGCGGACGCGATGTGCCGCAAGACCTTCACCGGCTTCTACCGGCTGGGCACCATCGCCCCCGACCGGTGCCAGCCCTTCGACGTCGACCGCAAGGGCATCCTGACCGGCGAGGGCGCGGGCGTGCTCGTCCTGGAGCGGCTGGACTCGGCGCTGGAGCGCGGCGCCACCATCTACGCCGAGGTGCTCGGCTACGGGCTCAACTGCGACGCCCACCACCAGGTGGCCCCGGACCGGGACAGCGTCGCCGAACTGATGCGGCTCGCCCTGGACAACGCCGGCGTCAAGCCGCAGGAGGTGGACCTCATCTCCGCGCACGGCACCGGCACCAAGGCCAACGACATCACCGAGGCCGGCGCCATCCGCCAGGTGTTCGGCGACACCCCGCCGCGCACCGTCTCGATGAAGTCGATGCTCGGCCACAGCATGGGCGCCGCCAGCGCGCTCGGCGCGATCGGCTGCGCGCTGGCCATCCAGAACCGGTTCATCCCGCCCACCATCAACCACGTCACCACCGACCCCGACTGCGATGTCGACTGCGTGCCCAACCAGGCGGTCGAGGCCGACCTGCGGATCGTCCAGAACAACGGTCTCGCGTTCGGGGGCAACAACGCGGCGGTCCTGCTCGGGCGGTACGACGCGATCAAGGAGGCGTCATGACGATCCGCCCGATCATCGGGATGGGCGCCGTCGCCGCCACCGGCTCCGGTGTCGACGAGCTCTTCGAGAACCTGTGCGCGGGCGTCTCCGGCCGCGCCGAGCTGCGCGGCTTCGACCGCACCCGGTTCCGCGCCCAGCACGCGTACGAGGTCGACGACCGCCCCGCCGTGGGCGAGGACGTCCCCGGCCGGGCCGGCCGGCTGCTGCACGAGGCGATCGCCCAGGCGGCCGCCGACGCGGGCCTCGGCGAGGACCTGTCCGGCATCCCGATCCTGGTCGGCACCGGCCTGCGCGAACTGCGCTCGCTGGAGCTGTGGTGGGCCGACGGCTCGCCGTTCGCCGACTCCGGACTGCACTTCGGCACCGGCCTGAAGGAACGCTTCAACGCCGACGTCACCCACACCTTCTCCAACGCCTGCTCGGCCTCGCTGTACGCGCTCGCGCTGGCCGGCGACCTGCTCGACCAGGAGGGCCCGGACGCGCCCGACACCGTCATCGTGGCCGGCGTCGACGTCCTCACCGAGTCCATGTACGGCCTGCTGGAGCGCGTCCACGCGACGCCGCCGGACCGGGTGCGGCCCTTCGACCGCAACCGCACCGGCGTGCTGATGGGCGACGGCGCCGCGGCGATCGTGCTGCGCCGCACCGAGGAGGGCGCCCCGCAGGTGCACGCCCGGCTGCGCGGCGTGGCCGTCAACTGCGACGCCTTCCACGTCACCGCGCCCTCCCCGGAGGGCATCGCCGAGGCCATGCACGCCGCCCACCGGCTGGCCGGCGTCAAGCCCGCCGACCTCGACCTGGTGATGGTGCACGGCACCGGCACCCTGCTCAACGACGAGGCGGAGGCCGCCGCCCTGGCCGCCGTGCTCGGCGACGACGCCTCCGGTCCGCTGATGACCGCGGTGAAGTCGATGACCGGCCACACCTCGGGCGCCTCCGGCCTGATCAACCTGATCGTCGGCGTCCGGGCCCTGAACGAGGGCCGGGTGCCGCCGACCGTCGGCCTGGAGGACCCGGTGGACGAGGCCGCGAAGTTCAGCTTCGTCACCGGCGAGGCCGCCACCGACCGGACGCTGCGGCTCGCGCAGCTGAACGCCTTCGGCTTCGGCGGGATCAACGCCGTGGCCATCGTGGAGGGGACCCGATGAGCGAACGATGGGGGTACCCCCGGCCGGAGGCCGGGGGAGAGCGAATCATCAAGAGGTGCGCACGGGTGAATGCCCCTGCCGAGCGAAGCGAGGCGGGCGCATGAACGTAGTGGTCACCGGAGCGGCCGTGCTGCTGCCCGGCACCGAGACGGTCCGCGCCCTCGCCGACGGGCCCGCCCCCGGCGGGGCCCCGGTCGAGCCGGCCGCGCACGTCGGCAAGAAGGGCCTGCGCTACAAGGACCGGGCCACCCAGCTCGGCTACGCGCTGACCGCCGCCGCGCTGCGCGACGCCGGGCTGCTCGGCGCCGACGAGAAGGCCGGCATCGGCGTCCCGGCCACCAGCATCGGCGTGGTCGCCAGCTCCAACTTCGGCAACCTGGACACCGTCACCCGCGCCCTGGACACCCTGCGCGAGGGCACCGTCACGGCCACCTCGCCGATGGACCTGCC
Organism: Kitasatospora sp. NPDC001660; assembly: GCF_053596725.1. Taxonomy (NCBI): domain Bacteria; kingdom Bacillati; phylum Actinomycetota; class Actinomycetes; order Kitasatosporales; family Streptomycetaceae; genus Kitasatospora; species Kitasatospora sp. NPDC001660. Next base: position 58,325 of record NZ_JBSFGU010000038.1, read on the forward strand.
GAACGCCTCCAGCAACGTCATCGCCTCCTCGGCGGCCATCCGCTACGGGCTGCGCGGCCCCAACCTGATGGTCTGCAACGGCGAGACCTCCGGCCTGGACGCCCTGCACTGGGCCACCACCCTGATCAACGCCGGCAGGGCTGAGCGCGTCCTCGTGCTCGGTGTCGAGCCGGACAACGAGGTGGTGCGCCGGCTGCTCGGCGGCGAACGCGCCGTCGACGGCGGGGCGGCCCTGGTGGTCGAGTCCCGCGAGGCCGCCGCCGCCCGCTCGGCGACCGTCCGCGCGGTGCTCGGCGGCTACCGCCGCGGCGCCGCCGCACCCGACGAGCGGGGCCTGCGCTGGGAGCTCCCGGCGCACCTCGGCAAGGCCTCCGGCGCCTATGGGCTGCTCCAGGTGGCGGCCGCGGTCGGGCTCTTCGACGCCGGCGAGCAGGGGCCGGTCCAGGCCGTCACCGGCGGCGCCGACGACGACGCCCGGGCCGACCTGCTGGTACTCGCCCCCGAAGCGGCATGACGGAGCGCCCGGTGGACACCCGCGTCGACCTGCGCCCGGTCTCCGTCGAGCAGCGCACCGAGGGCGCCGGCCCGCGCGTGCTGCTGCTGCACGGCCTGGCCGCGAACGACAGCGTGTGGGAGCCCGTGCTCCCCGAGCTGCCGGCCGGCCTGCGGCTGTGGACCGCCCGGCTGCCCTGGCGCACCGAGACCATCGCCGACCTCGGCACCGAGACCGACCTGGCCGGCCGGCTCGCCCAGGCGCTGGAGTCGGTGCCCGGCGGCGCCGAGGTCGTCATCGCCCACTCGATGGCGGCCAACGTCCTGCTCGACCTGCTCGACCGCGAACTGCGGGCCGGCGTGGACGCGCCGCGCAAGTACGGCATCCGCGCGCTCGTCCTGGTCTCGCCGTTCTACCGCTCGCGCACCGAGCAGTTCGACTGGGAGACCATCAGCTACTACCTGAACGACTTCCACCTGATCATGGAGGAGGGGATCCGGGCCCACTCCGGCGGCCGGGTCCCGGCCGACCTGCGGCAGGCCATGGGCGAGCGGGTGCGCGAACGGGTCGGCCCGTACGGCTGGTTCCGCTTCTTCGACCTGTACCTGCGCACGCCCGCGCTGGCGACCGAGCGGCTCGCCCTGCCGACCCTGGTGCTGGCCGGCGAGACCGACTTCGCCGCCCCGCCCGAGGAGGGCGTCGCCCTCGCCGAGGCCCTGCCCGACGCCCGTTCCCTCGTCCTGCCCGGCTGCGGGCACTTCCCGATGCTCGACACCGCCGGCCAGTTCGCCGCCGCCGTCGCCGAGTTCGTCCACACCGTCCCGGGCCTGTCGCCGTCCGACGGCCACGCCCGACCAACCGCCCTGGAGCTCCAGCGATGACCCTCGTCACGGACACCGCCGTCAAGGCGCTGCTGACCACCTCGACCACCACCCAGGTCCGCCCCCGCTACGAGGGCTCCAACATCTGCACCTGGATCGGCTTCAAGCACGTCAACTACCTCGTCGAGGAGGCCGTCCTCGACCACTTCCGGCAGGTCGGGCTCCCGGCCCGCGCGCTCTACGAGGAGCACGGCCTCGGCCTCGACATCGTCTCCATCGACACCCGCATCCTGCACGCCTTCCACATGGACGACCTGGCCGACGCCGAGGTCGCGCCGTGGACCAAGGACGAGGACGGGACGGTCGGCTTCAAGGTCACCATCCGGATCGAGCGCGGTGGCGAGGTCCTCAAGGCCGTCACCTCCAAGGTCCGCGTCTCGCTGCGGATCGACACCTACCTGGAGGCCGCCGGCGAGGTGCCCGAGCTGCTCGCCCGCTTCGCCGTCGCCAAGCTCGGCGACGACCTGGAGCGCGAGGCCGGCACCGCCGCGCCCGCCGAGGAGGAGATCCTCGCCTCGCTGACCGCCGGCCAGAACGCGTACGCCTGGAAGTGGAACATCCCGTACCCGTACTGCCACTTCACCGAGCGCATCCAGATGTCCGGCTACCTGCGGCTGATGGAGGAGGGCAAGGACCGCTTCGTCGCGGACCGCGGCATCTCCATCAAGACCCTGCTGGACGACCGCAAGTGGATCCCGGTCGTGCCCCGCTCCGACATCCGCATCCTCGACGAGGCGCTGATGGAGGAGGACCTCTACACGGTGTACACCGTCGAGGAGGTCTTCAAGGACTTCACCTACACCTCGCGGATGGACTTCTACGTCCTGCGCGACGGCCACCTGGTCAAGACCGCGACCGGCCGCATCGTGCACGGCTACGCGGTGATCGGCAACCGCCGTGACTGGAGCCTGGTCAGCTTCGACCAGCGCGTGCTCGACGCCGTCAACGGAGTGCAGACGGCGTGAATGAGACCAGCGAGATGACCGATGCGGTGAGCGAGCGAGGCGGGCTCCCGAGCGAGGTCTGGGAGGGCTCGACGCCGCGCCTGCTGCTCATCGAGAGTCAGGGCCGCGTCGCGCAGGACGCCGGCTTCCGGCGCGACGCGGTCGCCCAGGTGCTCACCGGGCAGTCGGCACTCCTCTTCCTGGTCCAGGACGGCGTGGTGCTCGCCGTCCCGGGCAGCGACTCCGACCTCGACCGCTTCCAGGAGGAGGGCGGGGTCCTCGCCGCGGACAGCTTCTCGCTGGCCCAGCACGGCCTGGACGGCGCCACCCTGCGACCCGAGCTGCGGGTGGTCGGGATGGACGTCGTGGCGGGCTGGATCCTCGATCCGGCCGTCCGGGTGGTGTGGCACTGAGGTGGCCAGACGGATCCCGCACACGGACGTGCTCATCACCCTCATGGGTGCCCCCCACGCATCGGACCAGGTCACCACCGCCCTGCGGCTGACCCAGGCCCTCCTGGAGCGCGGTGCCACCGTACAGGTGTGGACCTGCGGCTACGCCACCCTGCTCACCCAGAAGTCGCTCGGCCCGGACAAGCCGCGCAACCTCGCCGACTGGAACCGGGACTACCCGTCCCTCACCGCGCTCGCCGAGGAACTGCTCACCGCCCACCCGGACCGCCTCCACTGGTACGGCTGCCGGTTCTGCAGCGACGACCGCGGCGCGGTGGACCACCTCCCCCAGGTCGTGCTCCGCCCGCCGGCCGGCTACGCCGCCAACGTCGCCGCCGCGGACAAGACCCTGCTGATGGGGGTGATCTGATGGACGGCCGGGTGCTGGCCATCGTCGAACGTGGCTACCGCGGCGCGCTCGACAAGCAGTTCTTCGACGAGCTGTACCTGGCCACCGAGCTGCACCGGCAGCTCGGCGGCCTGGACATCCTGCTGCGCGGCTCCGCCGTGAGCTACGCCCTGGACGCCGCACCGCCGCCGCCGCTGCGGATCGGCAACCGCACCGTCGACACGCTCACCGACCCCCGCCAGGGCCTGCGCACGCTGCTCGGCGCGGGCGTGCGGGTGCTCGTCGAGGAGCCCGACATCGCGGCGCTGCACTCCCCGCGCGCGCTCGTCGACGGCGTCGAACTCGCCCCGGCGGGAGCGACCGCCGCGCGCTGGGGCGAGTACCGGATGGTCGTCTTCCTCTGAGCGCCCAGAAGCCCAGAACCACTGAAGCCCTGAACCCCTGATCGGAAGGAACTGGTGACGGTCATGACCACCCTCACCACGGGCGCCGGACGCCCGGTGATCACCGCCTGGTCGGCCGTGTCGCCCTACGGCATCGGCCGCACCGCCTTCACCGAGGGCCTGCGCGAGCGCCGCGGCACCGTCACCGGGCTCGGCCCCGAACACGGCACCACCCCCGACGGGACCGGCCACGTCGTGCCCGGCTTCTCGATCCGCGAGGTGCTCGGCAAGAAGGGCACCCGCTCGATGGACCGGGTCACCGGCCTCGCCGTCACCGCCGTCGGCGCGCTGCTCGACGACGGGCCGCGCAACCGGGCCGTCGGCACCGGCGAGGGCGCCGCGTTCGCCCTCGGCACCACCACCGGCAGCGCCCAGTCGATGATGGACTTCACCCGCGACTCGCTCACCGGCGAGCAGCCCTTCTTCGTCGACCCCGCGCGCTTCCCCAACACGGTGATGAACTGCGCGGCCGGCCAGAGCGCCATCTGGTACCAGCTCAAGGGCCCGAACGCGACCATCGCGGGCGGACGCACCGCCGGCCTGCACGCGCTCAACTACTCCCGCCGGCTGCTCGACACCGGCCGCGCCCGGACCGTCCTGTGCGGCGCGGCCGAGGAGTTCAGCCAGGCCCGCTCCTGGCTGGAGCACCACAGCGGCGAGCCGGCCGGGGCCGACGCCCCCGCCCTCGGCGAGGGCTGCGCGATGCTGCTGGTCGAGCCGTACGCCCCCGAGGACCCGGACCAGCCGGTGCTGGCCGAACTCCTCGGCGTCGAACTGCGCGTCGTCCTCGACGGCGACCCCGCCCCCGTGCTCGCCGCCGCCCTGCGCGCGGCGCTGGAGCGGGCCGGCGTCGAGCCCGGCCGGGTCGCCGCGGTGGCCCGCTCCGGCGCGCCCGGCCGCGAGGGCCGCGGCGAGGCCGAGGCCGTCCGCGAGGTGATCGGCGCCGACGGCTACGCCGACCTGACGCTGACCGGGCTGATCGGCGACACCGGGGCGGCCGCGGCCGCCTTCCAGGCCACCGCGCTGCTGTCGTACGCGGCCGACCACCCGGCCGAGGCGGCCGGCCGGATCGGCGTGATCACCTCCGTGGACCGCAGCGGCACCGTCGGCTGCGCCCTGCTCGGCCTGCGCTGAGCCCCAACCCCTCCGAAAGGAATTGCACCGTGCTGGACAAGGAAGAACTCCGCGCCGTGGTCGCCCAGGTGCTGGACGTCGACGCCGAGGAGGTCACCGACGACGCCCGCTTCGTCGACGACCTGGAGGTCGACTCGCTGATGGCGCTGGAGATCGTCGTCGTGCTGGAGAAGAAGTACGGCGTGAAGCTGCCGGAGTCCGACCTCAAGCAGATCACCACCCTGCAGAACGCCTACGACGTCCTGCTCGGCCGGCTCGACGCGGCGAAGGCCGCCTGATGCCCGCCGCCGGCCCACTCGGCGGCGCGGTCGAGGTGCTGCCCTGCGCCGACGAGCTGCGCACCGCGGCCCGCTTCCGGGTCGAGGACACCGAGACCGTGCTGCCCGGCCACTACCCGGGCTTCCCGATCTTCCCCGGCGTCTGCCTGGTCGAGTGCACCCACCAGGGCGCACTGGCCACCCTGCCCGCCGGGGCGAAGGGCGCCCACCTGGCCGCCGTGGAGTCCACCCGGTTCACCGGGCCGGTCTTCCCCGGCGACGAGCTGGAGATCGCCATGGAGTGGAAGCGGACCGCGGCCGGCGACTGGCAGTGCCGGGCCAAGCTGGCCACCGGGCGCGGCCCGGCGGCCAGCGTCCGGCTGCGCTACGCCCCCGCGGAGGTGAACGCGTGACCGGCTCCCCGGTGCAGGGCGTGATCGGGCAGCGCGACATCCGCGCCCGGCTGCCGCACCGCTTCCCGATGCTGCTGGTGGACCGGGTCGTCGACCTCGTCCCCGGCGAGCGGCTGACCGCGCTCAAGGCGGTCACCTGCAACGAGCCCTGGTACGAGGAGCTCGGCGCGGACACCCCCGCCGAGGACTTCGCCTACCCGTCCTCGCTGCTGGTCGAGTCCTGGTGCCAGTCGGCCGGCGTGCTGGCCACCTGGGACCACCCCAACCCGGACGTGCTGAGCGGGCAGGTGATGCTCTTCGGCGGCATGACCGGCGTCGAGTTCCACCGCCCCGTGCTGCCCGGCGAGGTCCTGGAGCACATCGTCCGGCTGGACCGCCGGGTCGACGACACCGTGCTGTTCGAGGGCGAGACCCGCTCGGCCGGCGAACCCGTGATGACCGTCGGCCGGATCGTGATGGCCTTCCGCCCCGCCGAGGCGCTGCGCCCGGCCACCGTCTGAGGAGAGAGCACCACCATGTCGGACACCACCAGCCGGGTGGCCCTGGTCACCGGCGGCTCGCGCGGCATCGGCCGGGCCACCGTCGCGGCACTCGCCCGGGACGGCTTCGACGTCGCCTTCTGCTACCGCTCGGACGACGAGGCGGCGCGCAGCCTGGAGAAGACCGGCGACGAGCACGGCGTGCGGATCACCGGCACCCGGGTGGACGTCGCCGACGGCGCCGCCGTCCGGGCCTGGATCGAGGCGACCGAGGACGGGCTCGGCCCGATCGCCGCGGCCGTCACCGCGGCCGGCATCACCCGCGACAACCCGCTCGTCCTGATGGAGGACGAGCAGTGGCGCCAGGTCATCGACACCAACCTGGACGGCGTCTACCACGTCTGCCGCGCGGTGGTGTTCGGCATGATGAAGCGCCGCGGCGGCGCGATCGTCAACATCTCCTCGGTCGCCGGGGTCTACGGCCACGGCACGCAGACCAACTACTCGGCCTCCAAGGCCGGGATCATCGGCTTCACCCGCGCCCTGGCCAAGGAGAGCGGCCGCTGCGGCATCCGGGTCAACGCCGTCGCACCGGGCTTCGTCGAGACCGACATGGTCGCCGCGATGAACGACAAGGCCCGCAAGGAGGCGCTCTCCTCGATCCCGCTGCGCCGCATGGGCACCGCGGAGGAGGTCGCCGACCTGGTCGCCTACCTGGTCTCGGACAAGGCCGCGTACATCACCGGCGCGGTGCTCCAGATCGACGGCGGCATCACCATCTGAGACACCCCCGAGGCCCGGTCACCGGGCAGTTCGAACCACCCGTTCAGAAAGCTGGAGGCGGCGATGGCACGACGTGGACCGCGCTGGTACTTCTCCTTCCGCAGCCCCTACTCCTGGATGGCCTACCGCGACCTGGTCGACCACCACCCGGAGGAGGCCGAGCGGATCGAGTGGCTGCCGTTCTGGGAACCGGACCTGCCGGCCCTGGACGAGCTGGAGCGCAGCAACATCCGGTTGCCGTACGTCCCGATGTCCAAGGAGAAGCACCTCTACATCCTGCAGGACGTCCGGCGCCTGGCCCGGGCCCGCGACCTGGAGATGGTCTGGCCGGTGGACCCGGCCCCGCGCTGGGAGGTACCGCACCTCGCCTACCTCGCCGCCGAACGCCTCGGCCTCGCGCGCGAGTTCATCGCCGAGACGTACCGCACCCGGTGGGAGCGCGGCGAGGACATCTCGCTGCCCGACACCATGCGCAAGATCGGCGAGACCATCGGCGCGGACCCGGAGGCGCTGGCCCGCGCGCACGAGGACCCGGAGATCCGCGAGCTGGGGATGGCCGCGCTGAACTCCCTGCACCGCGACGGCGTGTTCGGCGTGCCGTTCTTCATCTGCGGCTTCGACAAGTACTGGGGCGTGGACCGGCTGCCGGACTTCCTCCGGCGCCTGCAGTCGCTCAAGGTCTCCTGACCCACCCACCACCGAAGGAAGGGCCCACCATGGCCAGCAACCCGTTCGAGAACGACGACGCCCGCTACCTGGTCCTCGTCAACGAGGAGAACCAGCACTCGCTCTGGCCCTCCTTCGCCGAGGTCCCGGCCGGCTGGACCTCCGTGTTCGGCGAGGACGGCCGCCAGGCCTGCCTCGACTACATCAACGAGCACTGGACCGACATGCGGCCGAAGTCCCTGGCCGACGCCATGAACGCCGCCTGACGCACCGAGACGGGCACCCCGAGGGCACCCGGGCAGCGGGCGTTGGCAGCAATCTGCAACGCCCGTTGCCCGCGCTCGGGGCCGATGACAGCGTGGACGTCCGGCGGCCCGCGGGCGGCCACGCCCCTGGTCACCACGCAGCCTCCACGCAGCTTCCCAGAAAGCGATGCCGCTCATGACCCACTCCCTGGTGTGCCTGCCCTTCGCGGGGGGCGGCGCCGGCTTCTACCGCGGGTGGAAGAACCTCCCCGCGCACGCCCCGCGCATCATCCCGCTCCAACTGCCCGGCCGTGAGGAGCTGTTCCTCGACGAGTCGTTCACCGACGCGGCCACCGCCGCCGCTGCGCTCGCCCCGCGGGTCGCGGAACTGGCCGACGGGCCGGTCGCCCTGTTCGGGCACAGTCTCGGCGCCGTGCTCGCCTTCGAGCTCGCCCGCAGTCTGGAGCAACAGCCCGCGGTCGAGCTCGTCCACCTCTTCGTCAGCGGCTCGCCCGGCCCGTGGACCGGCCGCACCCGCCGCGCCACCGGCCTGGACGACGACGCCTTCCTCGCCCGGGTCCAGGAGTTCGCCGGCTACCAGCACGACGCGCTGACCGACCCGGACATGCGCGAGCTGCTGCTGCCGATCCTGCGCGCGGACGTCGAGATGCACGAGAACTACCGGCCCGCGACGGACGAGCCGCTGCGCACCCCGATCACCTCGCTGCGCGCCACCGGGGACACCCTGGTGACCCGCGAGCAGGCCGAGGAGTGGCGGCAGGCCACCACCGCCGGGTTCCGGCTGGTGGAGCCGGAGGGCGGCCACATGTACCTCACCGAGTCCCCGCTGCCGGTGGTCGACGCCGTCGCCGCCGCGCTCACCGCCCCCTCGGGCCGGGCGTCATGAGCGACTCGACCGTCACCGGGCGGCTGAGCGGCAGGACCGCCGTCGTGACCGGCGCCGCCCGCGGCCTGGGGCGCTCGTGCGCCGTCCGGTTCGCCGCCGAGGGCGCCGACCTGGTGCTGGTCGACGTCGCCGGCGACCTCGACGGCGTGCCCTACCCGCTCGGCTCGCAGGGACAGTTGGCGCACACCGCCGAGCTCTGCCGGGCGCACGGCGCGGCCGTCCACACCGTCGCCGCCGACGTCCGCGACCCGGCCGCCGTCACCCGCGCCGCCGAGCAGGCGCTGGAGCGCTTCGGCACCGTCGACGTGCTGCTCAACAACGCGGGCATCGCCGCCCCCTCGGGCAAGGCCGTCCACGAGATCGCCGAGGACGAGTGGGACCTCATGGTCGGCATCGACCTCACCGGCGCCTGGCGCATGATGAAGGCGATCGTCCCCGCCATGGTCGAGCAGCGCTCCGGCAGCGTCATCAACGTCGCCTCCACCGCCGGGCTGGTCGGCTACCGGCACTTCGCCGGGTACGTCGCCGCCAAGCACGGCCTCATCGGCCTCACCAAGGCCGCCGCCCTCGACTACGCGCCCTTCCGGGTCCGGGTCAACGCGCTGTGCCCCGGCTCGGTGCGCGACGACCCGCTGCACGAGGGCCGGATGCTCGCCGAGATCGCCCGCTCGCTCGACGTCGCGGTCGACGAGCACGAGGAGATCTTCGTCCAGGCGCAGCCGATGAACGCCCTCATCGAGCCGCAGGACATCGCCGGCGCCGCGCTCTGGCTGGCCGGCGACGACTCCCGGCAGGTCACCGGGACCACGCTCACCGTCGACGGCGGCTTCAGCGCCCGCTGACCGCCCGTACGCCCAATGTCAGGAGTGTCCGTCCATGTCGAGAAGTCAGGCCGCGTCCTGCCACAGCCTGGTGGTCCGGCTGCCGGGCGCCGTCGAGGCCGGCGAGCTGGAGCGGCGGCTGCGCACCGCCGCCGGCCGGGCCCGCGCCGAACTCGCGGACCTGCCGCTGTGGGAGGAGCGGGTGGCGCTGCCCGCCGACCACCCGCAAGCCGCCGCCCGGGCCCGGCGCGAGGCCGAACGTCCGCTGCGCGCCGCCGGGCTGCCGCTGCGCGCGGTGCTGCTGCGCTACGCCGACGACACGGCCGACCTGGTGCTCGTGGCGCGGCACGAACTGGCCGTGGACGGCGCGTTGACGTTCGCCGAGGCGGCACCCGCGCCGGCCCCGGCCCCCGCTCCGCTGGAGTGGGGCCTGGGCGAGCCGGCCGCGGCCGGGGCCGTCGCGGAGCTCCCGCTGCCGGGCGACCTGCCGGGTGACGCCGCGCTGCTCACCGGCGCCGCCGCCCTGGTGCTCGCCCGGTACGGCACGGGCGCGTCGGTGGACGAGGCCCAGGACGTGACGGGCTACCTGGCCGGACGGCCCGCGTACGAGGGCGGCGTGCTCGACCTCGGCGGGATCGGCGTCCTCGTCGAGGAGGCGCGCGCGGGCCAGTGGCGGGTGGCGCAGCTGGCGCCCGCGCTGCCCGGCCTGCTGCACCTCACCGTGGACGCGGACGGCACGGCGGCCGGGGTGCTCCGCTACCGGCCGAGCGAGCTGTCGCCGGTCGTCGCCGAGCGGTTCGCCGCCCATGTCGCGTACGTGGCACAGCAGTTGGCGGTAGAGCCGAGCCGGCCGCTGGAGCGCGTCGAGCTGCTCACCCCGTCCGAGGCGCAGCGGATCCTCGCCCTCGGCGTCACCCCGCCGGCCGGCCGCGCCGAGGCCGCGGGCCGCACCGTCGACGGGCTGTTCGCCGACGTGGTCCGCGAGCGGCCGGACGCCGTCGCGCTCACCGCAGGCACCACCAGCCTCAGCTACGCCGAGCTGGACGCCCTCGCCGAGCGCACCGCCGCCGGGCTGCACGCCCTCGGCGTGGCCCCGGGCTCGATGGTCGGCGTCGCGCTGGAGCGTGACGCGGACCTGGTGATCAGCCTGCTCGGCGTGCTCAAGGCCGGCTGCGCGTACGTGCCGATGGACCTGCGCTACCCCGCGGACCGGCTGCGCTACACCGTCGGCAACGCCGGTGCGACCGTCGTCATCGGCACCGGCGAGGGCCTCCCGACGGACCTGGACGGCGTGCGCGTCGTCACCCCGGCGGAGCTGCGCTCGCTCGGCGCCACCGCCTCGCCGCTGCCCCGGACCGAGGACGGCGCCGCGCCCGCCTACGTCATCTACACCTCCGGCTCCACCGGCCGCCCCAAGGGCGTCGTCGTCCCGCACCGCAACGTCGCCGCGCTCGTCGAGGCCACCCGCGAGGACTTCCGGCTCGGCCCGGACGACGTGTGGACGCTGTTCCACTCCAGCGCCTTCGACTTCTCGGTCTGGGAGGTCTGGGGCTGCCTGCTCACCGGCGGCCGGCTCGTCGTCGTCGACTACTGGACCACCCGGGACCCGGAGCTGTTCCACGCGCTGCTGGTCCGCGAGCGGGTCACCGTGCTCAACCAGACGCCGTCCGCCTTCGCCCAGCTGGTCGAGACCGACCGGCCGGCGCCCGCCGACGCGCTCGCCGTGCGCCTGGTGGTGTTCGGCGGCGAGCCGCTGGACGTCCGGATGCTCGCCCCCTGGTTCGCCCGGCACTCGCCCACCGCCTGCCGGCTGGTCAACATGTTCGGCATCACCGAGACCACCGTGCACGTCACCGCGCACACCGTGACCCCGGCCGACGTGCTCGCCACCGGCCGCAAGGTCGGCCCGGCGCTGCCCGGCTGGTCGCTGTCGGTGCGCGACCCGCGCGGCCGGCTGCTGCCGGTCGGCGTGCCCGGCGAGATATGGGTGGGCGGTGCCGGCGTCGCCGACCGCTACCTCGGGCAGCCGGAGCTGACCGCCCAGCGGTTCGTCGAGGACCCGTACGGCGGCGGCCGGATCTACCGCAGCGGCGACCGCGGCCGGCTGCGCCCGGACGGCGCCCTGGACCACCTGGGCCGGCTGGACAGCCAGGTCAAGGTGCGCGGCCACCGGATCGAGCTGGACGAGGTCCGCAACGTGCTGCTCGGCCACCCCGAGGTGAGCGGCGCGGCCACCGTGCTCAACCACGACACCCCCGGCGACGCGGCCACCGCCCGGATCGACGCCTACGTGGCGCTGCGCGGCACGGCCACCCCGGCCGACGTCCTCGCGCACGCCCGCGGGGTGCTGCCCGCGTACATGGTGCCCGCCTCGGTCACCGCCGTGCCGGCGATCCCGCTGACCATCAACGGCAAGGTGGACACCGCCGCGCTGCCGGCACCCGGTGCCGACGGGACCCCGGTGGGGTCCGGGGCGGCGACGGGTGGCACGGATCCGCTGACCGACCGGATCCTCAAGCTGTGGAGCCACGCGCTCGGCGCCGAGGTCGGGCCGCAGGACAATTTCTTCGAGCTCGGCGGCAATTCCCTGCTGGTCATCCGGGTGCTCCGGGAAATGCGCGAGCAGGGCCTGCCCAAGGTGACCACGCAGGACTTCTACCGGAACTCGACGGCGGGCCGCTTCGTGGAACTCGTCCGGGACGCCCAGGGCTGATACCTGAAAAATCCGAAGGACTCCGGAACGAAGGGCCCCGGGCGAAATGCCCGGGGCCCTTCAGGTCGTCGCGTCGACGCGTTTCTTGACGGCCGCCAGCAAGGCGATCCGGATCATTCCGCTGGGAATGCGGATGACCTTCCAGTACCGCCCGAAGCTGCGTTTCGCCGCGTCGTCGGTGGCCAGGATCCTGGTCTCGGTGGAGAGCACGCCGTCAGCGCAGCGCAGGGTGAAGACGACCTTGGTGCAGCCGGGCTCGGCGTAGTCGCGGAAGACCTCCGCCATCGGCTGCCCGGGGCTGACCGGGCCGGCCGGGGAGCCGATCCCGCCGTACACCAACTCGCCGTCGGACAGGGCGAGTACGGTCTCCCCGCCCATCGCGAAGTCGTCCAGGACCTTGCCGTCGGGGCGCAGCTCGTTCTTACTGAACGCGAGCAGGAAGCGGGCCACCGGGGCCTCCCGCCAGGTCATCTCACGGGCCGCCCGGAGCACCTCCTCGGGGGGTGCGGCGACGGCCACCCAGTGGTGCTCCCGGAAATGCCATTCCGGCATGTAGCGGTCGACCAGCTCTTCCTTTGGCGGGGTCGGCCCGGACTCCTTCGTGCCGTTCTCCTTCATGCCGCGACGCTAGCACGCGGCCCGACGGCCACCAAGGCGTGGCAGCTTTCTGCAAGCGGCGTTGTCCGGGCTTCCGGGCCGCTGTTAGACATGGGCTCCGGTTGGTTTTCGTCGAGGTATTGAGGGTGAGTGGCCGTGTCCGACCTCCAGGGTGTCCTGCTGCCGCTGACCGCCGCCCAGTCGGGCGTCTGGTACGCACAGCAGCTGAATCCGCAGAACACCATCTTCAACACCGGCGAATTCCTGGAAATCGGCGGACCGGTGGATCCGGAGCTGTTCGGGGCGGCGCTGCGCCGGGTGGTGGCCGAGGCACAGACGCTGCGGCTGCGCTTCACCGGGACGGAGACCGGGCCGGCGGCACGGATCGTGCCGGCCGAGGAGCTGGACTGGTCCCTGCACGTCGTCGACGTGAGCGCGGAGGCCGACCCGTGGGCCGCCGCCCGGGCCTGGATCGCCGCGGACTTCGCCCGGCCGCTGGACACCGAGCACGACCAGCTCTTCCTGTTCGCGCTGTTCAAGGTGGCCGAGGACCGTCACCTGTGGCTGCACCGCTACCACCACCTGCTGGTCGACGGCTTCACCGTCAACATGGTCGCCCAGCGCACCGCCGCCGTGTACTCGGCGCTCGTGGCCGGCGAGGACGTCCCGGAGAGCCCCTTCGCACCGCTCGCGCAGCTGCTCGCCGAGAAGGAGGAGTACCGCGACTCCGAGCGCTCCGCCGCCGACCGCGCGTACTGGACCGAGCGGATGCTGGGCTGCCCCGAGCCGGTCAGCCTCTCCGGCGAACAGCCGCGGCTGGCCCGCTCGCTGGCCCGGCACACCGCCCACCTCGCCCCGGCCGAGACGAACCGGCTGCGCGACCTCGCGAGCGAGGCCGGCGTCACCTGGCCGCCCGCGCTGATCGCCGCCGTCGCCCTGTGGCTGGGCCGGCTCACCGACTCCCCCGAGGTCGTCCTCGGCCTGCCGGTCTCCACCCGGCTCGGGAAGAGCGCCCGCAGCGTGCCCGGCATGGTCTCCAACGTGCTGCCGCTGCGCGTCGCGATCGAGCCCGGCGCGACCGTCGAGGAGCTGCTCGCCCAGGTCTCGCGCGAGATGCGCGCCGCGATGAAGCACCAGCGCTACCAGTTCGAGGACCTGCGCCGCGACCTCGGCATGCTCGCCGACGACCGCCGGCTGGTCGGCCCGCACGTCAACATCATGATGTTCGACTACGACCTGCGGTTCGGCGGGCACGAGGCCCGCCCGCACAACATCTCGATCGGCCCGGCCGACGACGTCTCGTTCATCGTCTACGACCGCGGCACCGGCGCGGGCCTGCAGATCGACTTCGACGCCAACCCGGACCTCTACGGCGACCAGGAGCTGAGCGCCTACCAGCGGACCTTCCTGGACTTCCTGCACCGCCTGGGCACCGCCGCGCCCACCGACCGGGTGGACTCCGTCGAGCTGGACACCGCCGGACTGCCCTCGCGCACCCGCGCCACCGCCGACGCCGCGGACGCCACCGCCCCGGCCGCCGCCCGCGCGCCGCGCACGGCCGCCGAGGAGGCGCTGTGCCGGCTGTTCAGCGAGGTGCTGGACGAGCAGGTCGGCTCGATCGACGACAACTTCTTCCTCCTCGGCGGCAGTTCGATCCAGGTGACCCGCCTGGTCGGCCGCATCCGCAAGGAGCTGAAGGCCGAGCTCACCCTGCGCACGGTCTTCGAGCACGCCACCGTCGCCACCCTCGCCGAGGCCCTCGGCCTGGGCGAGGGCACCGCCGCCGCCGAACCGGCCCCGGCCGCCCGCGCGGCGCTCACCGCCCGCCCGCGCCCCGAACGGCTGCCGCTGTCCGCCGCGCAGAACCGGCTCTGGTTCCTCAACCAGATGGAGAGCGGCAGCGGCCGCGCCGCCTACAACGACGGCCTCACCGTCGAGCTCACCGGCCGCCCCGACGCCGACGCGCTGCGCGCCGCCCTCGCCGACGTCGCCGCCCGGCACGAGAGCCTGCGCACCGTCTTCCCCGTCCTGGACGGCACCCCGTACCAGCGCGTGCTCGACCCCGCCGACGCACAGCCCCGGCTGCTGGTCACCGCGGTGGCCGACGAGGACGACCTGGACGAGCTGCTCGCCGGCGCCGCCGCCCTCGGCTTCGACCTGGCGGCCGAAGTCCCCGTGCGCGCCCACCTGTTCACGCTCGCCCCCGAGCGGCACGTGCTGCTGCTGGTGGTCCACCACATCGCCGGCGACGGCTGGTCGGTCGCCCCCTTCACCCGCGACCTCAGCCTCGCCTACGCCGCCCGGCTGCGCGGCGAGGCCCCGCGCTTCGCGCCGCTGCCCGTCCAGTACGCCGACTACACGCTGTGGCAGCAGGAGCTGCTCGGCGACGAGCGGGACCCGCAGAGCCTGCTCGCCCAGCAGATCGCGCACTGGCAGCGGGCCCTCGCCGAACTGCCCGAGGAACTGGCCCTGCCCGCCGACCGTCCGCGCCCGGCCGTGGCGAGCCACCGCGGCGGCCGGACCGCCTTCGAGCTCGACGCCGAGACCCACCGGCGGCTGCTCGCGCTCGCCCAGGAGTCCGGCGCCAGCCTCTTCATGGTCGCCCAGGCCGCGCTGGCCGCCCTGCTGCACCGCGTCGGCGCGGGCGACGACATCCCCGTCGGCACCGTCATCGCCGGCCGCACCGACGAGGCGCTGAACGAGCTGGTCGGCTTCTTCGTCAACACCCTGGTGCTGCGCACCGACGTCTCCGGCGACCCGACCTTCCGCGAACTGGTCGACCGCGTCCGCGAGTTCGACCTCACCGCGTACGGCAACCAGGACGTGCCGTTCGAGCGCCTGGTGGAGATCCTCAACCCGGTCCGCTCGCTGGCCCGCCACCCGCTGGCCCAGATCACCCTGGCGCTGGAGGACAACGCCGCGCCGCTGCTGGAGCTGCCCGGCCTGGAGGTGACGATCCGCCACCTGGAGACCGACACCGCCAAGTTCGACCTGTCGCTGCGGCTCGGCGAGCGCTTCGACGCCGAGGGCCGCCCGGCCGGCCTGACCGGCGGCTTCGAGTACGCCCGCGACCTGTTCGACGAGGCCACCGTCCGGGTGCTCGGCGAGCGCCTGCGCCGCCTGGTCGAGGCCGTCACCGCCGACCCGGCCGCCCGGATCGGCGCCGTCGACCTGCTCGGCGACGCCGAGCGCGCCCGGATCCTCGGCGAGTGGAACGACACCGCCCTCGACGTCCCGGCCGCCACCGCCACCGAGCTGTTCGCCGCCCAGGCCGCCCGCACCCCGGACGCCCCCGCCCTCGTCCACGAGGGCACCGTGCTGGACTACCGCGAGCTGGACGAGCGCTCGGCGCGACTGGCCGCGCTGCTCGCCGAGCGCGGCGCGGGCCGCGGCCGGACCGTCGCCGTCGCCCTCGGCCGCGGCGTCGACACCGTGGTCAGCCTGCTCGCCGCGATGCGCACCGGCGCCGCCTACCTGCCCGTCGACCCGGCCTACCCGGCCGAACGGATCGCCTACATCCTCGACGACGCGCGCCCGTGCCTGGTCGTCACCACCACTGCGCTCCAGACCGCCCTGCCCGCGGACGACGGCACCCCGCGGCTGCTCCTGGACACCGTCGAGCTGCCCGCCCAGCCGTTGACCGACCAGCCGCTGCCGGACGCCCCGCTCACCCTGCACGACGCCGCCTACGTCATCTACACCTCCGGCTCCACCGGCCGCCCCAAGGGCGTCGTGGTGAGCCACCGCGGCGTCGCCAGCATGGCCGCCGCCCACCGGCTCTGGTTCGGCGGCGGCGCCGGGCACCGGGTGCTGCAGTTCTCCTCGCCCAGCTTCGACGCCTCCATGTGGGAGATCCTGACCACCCTGGTCAACGGCTCCGCGCTGGTCCTCGCCCCGGCCGAGCGGCTGGCCGCCGGTGAGCCGCTGGCCGCCCTGCTCGCCGAACAGCGCGTCACCCACGCCACCCTCCCGCCGGTCGTGCTCGCCGCGATGGGCGACGCCACGCTGCCCGCCGGGATGACCCTGGTCACCGCCGGCGAGGCCTGCTCGGCCGAGCTCGTGGCCCGCTGGGCCGACGGCCGCAGCATGGTCAACGCGTACGGCCCGACCGAGTCCACCGTGTGCGCCACCATGTCCACGCCGCTCACCCCGGGAGCCGGCGCGCCCACCATCGGGCGGCCGATCACCAACACCCGGGTGCTCGTCCTGGACGCCGGCCTGCGGCCCGTCCCGGTCGGCGTCGCGGGCGAGCTGTACCTCACCGGCGCGGGCCTCGCGCACGGCTACCTCGGCCGCCCCGGCCTGACCGCCGAGCGCTTCACCGCCAACCCGTACGGCCCGGCCGGCAGCCGGATGTACCGCACCGGCGACCTCGTCCGCTGGACGGCGCACGGCGAGCTCGACTACCTCGGCCGGGTCGACGACCAGGTCAAGATCCGCGGCTTCCGGATCGAGCTCGGCGAGGTCGAGGCCGCGCTGATCGGCCACCCCGCCGTGGCCCAGAGCGCCGTGATCGTCCGCGAGGACCGGCCCGGGGACAAGCGGCTGGTCGGGTACGTCGTGCCGGCCGCCGGTGCCGCGGCCGACCCCGCCGAGCTGCGCGCCCACGTCGGCGCCGCCCTGCCCGACTACATGGTCCCGGCCGCCGTCCTCGTGCTGGACGCGCTCCCGGTCACCGCCAACGGCAAGCTCGACAAGCGCGCCCTGCCCGCGCCCGACTTCGGCGCGAGCACCGGGCGGGCGCCGCGGACGCCCCAGGAGGTGCTGCTGGCCGGGCTGTTCGCGGAGGTGCTCGACCTGGAGTCGGTCTGCGCCGACGACAGCTTCTTCGACCTCGGCGGCCACTCGCTGCTCGCCACCCGCCTGGTCAGCCGGATCCGCACCGAGGCCGGCGTCGAACTGACCGTCGGCGCCCTGTTCGAGGCGCCGACCGTCGCCGCGCTCGCCGCCGCCCTGGCCGGCGCCGCCGGCGCCCGGGCCGCCCTGCGCCCACAGGCCCGACCAGCGCGCATCCCGCTCTCCCACGCCCAGCGCCGGCTCTGGTTCCTCGGCCACTTCGACGGCCCCAGCGGCACCTACAACCTCGGCCTCTCGCTGCGCCTGCGCGGCCGCCTCTCGGCCGATGCCCTGGCCGACGCGCTCGCCGACGTCACCGCCCGGCACGAGGCCCTGCGCACGCTCTTCCCCGACACCGACGGGCACCCCGAGCAGCTCATCCTCGACCCGGCCGACGCCGCCGCCCGTCCGCGGCTGCACCGCGCCGAGGTCACCCCCGAGGCCCTGGACTCCGCGCTCGCGGAGGCGGCCGCCGTCGGCTTCGACGTGACCGCCGAGATCCCGCTGCGCGCCCACCTGTTCAGCCTCGCCGAGGACGACCACGCGCTGCTGGTCGTCGTCCACCACATCGCGGCGGACGGCTGGTCGATGGCCCCGCTGGCCCGCGACCTCTCGGTGGCGTACGCGGCCCGACTGGGCGGCTCGGCCCCGGAGTTCAC